>DDYW01000059.1:0-57611 GCA_002348185.1 Candidatus Hydrogenedentes bacterium UBA2224
GTCAGGCCGTACATGTCGTTCTCCTCGGCCCCCGCGTTCATATAGTCTTCCTTCCCCTGAAGCGCCCAGGCCACGTACATGTACGAAATGGCCGAAATGGCGCACGGGTCAAGCATGCCGTCCGGGTCGCCGTTCACGTTGAAGCGTCCCGCTTCGACCAGGCCCGCTCCCGACGAGTCCGACGGGCACAGGATCACGTTGGGATCGGTCAGGTATTCGGGAATCAGCGAGGGCCCGTCAAAGATGAACTCGGCATCGCCGCCCGACAGGGGATCCACCGGCGGATTCGTCAGGCCGCACTGCGAGGTGTACGACGCCGGATCGTCCGGATCGGCCAGGGAGGTGTACCGGAGCATGGACGGATACTTCTCGCCCTTCGATTCGTTGGCGTACATCTTGAGCATGAGCCCAATCTGTTTCAGGTTATTGGCGCAAGAGGCCCGCCGGGCCGCCTCGCGCGCGCGCGCCAGCGCCGGCAGCAGGATGGCCGCCAATATGCCGATGATAGCGATCACCACCAGTAACTCGATTAATGTGAATCCCGCGTTGCGAATCTTCTGCATGTCAATCTCCTCTTCTTCTTCCTCTGTTTCTACTCGTGTTGCATTTGCAAATGGTCTCGCGGGTCGTGTCTACTATGCGTTTGCTATACGCGATACGGCCGCGAGAATGCGGGAGAGTACCCGACGACGCGGCCAATGTCAATACCCCGATAGGTAATCGCTTACCTATACAGGTGGTATTGTGCTAGGTGAGGATGAGGCCGCGCCCGCCCCTTCGCGTGCCCCGGACAAGGGCGGATCGGCCCGCCAGGCCAGCGGGTTTAGCCCTGTCCCGACGGCGTGCGGACGTTGTCTGCGGCGCCGTTCGGACCGGTAAGCGTTTACGCCCCGTTTCTGAAAAAAGCAGCGCGACCGCGAACAACCCGTGATTGAAGCCGCCGCGAAGGAGCACAGACGCCGGGTGAGAACATCGCCCGGCCATGGTGTATAATCGAGAGGGGTAGGTGTGTCCTTCCCCGACCGGACAGGAGAGATCGTATGCCGGGACAGCGCAAGAGCATGAGCCGTAGAGATTTCGTGGGCGCCGTATCGCGGATGACCGCGCTGGGCGGAGGCTTGTATTGGATGGGCGGCGCGGCGGCGCGCCCGCAGGCCGAAGCCGCGCTTGAGCACTGGGGCGCGGCGTGGCGGCCCGCCTCGCC
The DNA here is from genome assembly GCA_002348185.1 of Candidatus Hydrogenedentes bacterium UBA2224. Taxonomy (GTDB): domain Bacteria; phylum Hydrogenedentota; class Hydrogenedentia; order Hydrogenedentales; family SLHB01; genus UBA2224. The sequence goes on from DDYW01000059.1 coordinate 1,205, forward strand.
TAAACGCCTGTCGGACCGGACGCACGAGCTGGCGGCCCGCGCCATCGGCGGCGAACACGGCCGTTCGATGGTCAAGGCGGATTTCGCGCTCGACGAGAGCACGACCGCCACGCTGTCGCCGGACATCCGGTACGCGAAGGCCTGCCACCTGGTCGCGGAACGCGCGCCGCTCCGCGTTCTCCCCGGCGAGAAGGTGGTGGGCTCGGCAACCCTCATTGAAGCCGCGGGGCATCAAACGCCCGTGGCGGGCATCTCAAGCGTCAGCCACACCACGCTGGGGTTCGACCGCATTATGAATGAAGGCTACCAGGGTCTCCGGGCCCGCATCGAGGAACGCCTGGCCCGCGGCGGCTTCGACGCCCCGTATGCCGCGCCCGCTTGCCTCGCCGACGGCCCGCAGGGCCGGATTTTCTGCACCAGCGGACAGGCCGCGCATTGGGCCGCGGCGGCCCCCCGCGCCGTATACGATACGCCGCCCTTCACGGTCGAATGCCGCGCCCGGATCGATGCCAAAGACGGGTTCAACGTGCTGGTGCTGAACCGCAACAAGGAGAGCAACCGGCACTGGGAACTGTACTCTTACGCCGGAACGGGCTGTTTCAGCGCCTATCTTCCCGGCTATGCCCCCGCCGAGATCACGTCGGAACGGTGCATTGCCGACGGCGCCTGGCACGAGCTGGCCATGACCTTTGACGGGGCGCGGGTCGCCCTCTTCGTCGACGGCGAACGCGTCGCCGATAAAACGGTCCAGGCCACGGGCGCGCCCGACGCAGGAACCGGGCCGCTCTATTTCGGCGCCTATCCGCCCGGCGGCCTCGGGTGCCACGGGGCCATCGTGGAAGTGCGCATTTCCAATTCCCTGCGCGAGGTGACGGCGGGCGAAGCCTGGACCGCGGATGACCAGACCGTCGGCCTCTGGCGCGTCGGCGAGGCGGACGGACGGCCCGCCCTCGCGGACGCCTCGAAGCGGGGCAATACCGCCCAGTTCTGCCCGGGACCCCGCACCAGCGAAGACCTGCTGAAATCCATGCTCCTGTGCCTGGACGCGGCCGGGGCGTGGCACCAGCGCTATATGGACGAACTCACCCGTCTCGCAGAGGCGTCGGCGGGCGAAGAGCGTCAAAATTACCTTGATGTGCGCGAAACCCTGCGCCATGTCCCCGAAAACCCGCCCCGGACCTTCCGCGAGGCCGTGCAGTCGTTGTGGTTCATGTACGCGTTCCAGCGCCTCATGGGCACGTGGTCGGGCATCGGACGCCTCGACGCCATGCTGGGGCCCTACCTCGAACGCGACCTGGCCGAAGGGCGCATCACCCTGGACGAGGCGCGCGAACTCCTGGCCCACTTCTGGGTCAAGGGCTGCGAATGGATTGGCGCATTCGAAACCCGCGGCTCCGGCGACGCCCAGCATTACCAGAACATCGTCCTCAGCGGCATCGGACCCGACGGTACGGACCTCACCAACGACGTCACCTACCTCGTGCTCGACGTGGTCGAGGAGTTGCACATCAGCGACTTCCCGATCGCCGTCCGGCTCAACCGCAACACCCCCGAGCGCCTGCTCCGCCGCATGGCGGAGGTGCAACGGCACGGCGGCGGCATCGTGGCCGCCTACAACGAGGAAGTCGCCATCGAAGGGCTGGTCAAATTCGGCTATCCGCTCGAAGAGGCCCGCGCATTCGCCAACGACGGCTGCTGGGAGACCATCATCCCCGGCAAGACGTGTTTTATCTACCGGCCCTTTGACGGCCTTACCATTCTGCAGGACGCGCTCGCCCTGCGCGGCGGCGACCCGGTGGACTACCCGGACTTCGAGGCCCTGTACGCCGCCTGTCTCGAACGCCTGGCGCACGCCATCGACGACCACCACCGCGCGGCCGACGGCTGGGCCCTGAACGGCATCCCCACGCCGCTCGTGTCGATGTTCGTCGACGGCTGCGTCGAAACGGGCCGTTCCTACTACGACCGCGGCGCCACGTACACCGTGTTTGCGGCGCATATGGGCCGTCTGGCAAACGTCGCCAACAGCCTGCACGTCATCAAGAAGCTGGTCTACGAAGACCAGTACCTGACGCTGCCCGAGTTTCTCGACGTCGTCCGCAACGACTGGGACGGCCAGGAGAACCTCCGCCAGCTCGTGCTGAACCGTTCCACGTTCTACGGCAACGACGATGACGAGGCCGACGCGATGGCCATCCGCGTGTTCAATGATTACACGGACCTCGTGGCGCGAGTGACCGAGCGCAACGGCGTGCTGCGCCCGGCGGGAATCAGCACCTTCGGCCGCGAAATCGAGTGGCGGAACACCGGCCCGTCTCCCGACGGGCACCACCGGGGCGAGCTCCTGGCGACCAACTGTTCGCCGTCGCCCGGAACCGATCGGGAAGGGCCCACGGCCGTCCTGAAGTCCTACTGCAAGCTCGATTTCACCCGCAGCCCCAACGGCGCCACGGTGGAACTCAAATTCCACCCGGACAGCGTCAAGGGCGAGGCGGGCGTGGACGCCCTGGTGGCCCTGTCGCGGACCTTTGTTGACCTGGGCGGCTGGTTCATGCACACCGACGTGGTCGATTCGGCGATGCTCCTCGACGCGCAGCGCCATCCCGAGAACTACCCCAACCTGTCGGTCCGCATTGCCGGATGGTCGGCCCGTTTCGCCACCCTGACCAGAGACTGGCAGGACATGGTCATCAACCGCACCCAGCAGTTTGTCTAGCGGTAGCGGCCGCCTCCCTCGTGCGGCGCGAACGGAGCGGCGGCATACCCGTGGAGCGTCCGGTGGTCGTTCACGGGGCGTGCGTTGGGGCGATGCCGGGCGCGGGGGCAGCCTGCGGCGCTGCGGGGTCCTTTCTGTGGCGTCCCGCGCATCCGAATTCTATTGAACTTCCCGTGCGACTCGCTCACAATCTCCCTGCGCTGCGAACCGGGCGCTGGAGCCAGATCATGAAAATTACCAAGGTGGAAGCGTTCCCCGTGCCGCCCCGCTGGACCTTCTGCAAGGTGGATACCGACGAGGGCATTTCGGGATGGGGCGAGTGCACGCTCGAAGGCCATGCGGCCACCCAGGTGGCGGCGGTCGGCGAACTGGCCCGCATTCTCGTGGGCGAAGATCCGGCGCGCATTGAGTTCCTGTGGCAGAGTATGTACCGGGCGGGATTCTACCGGGGCGGACCGGTCCTCATGAGCGCGCTGAGCGGGGTGGACATGGCGCTGTGGGACATCTTCGGCAAGGTGCAGGGGGTGCCGGCCTACAAGCTGCTCGGAGGCGCATGCCGCACGAAGGTCCGGGTCTATGGGGGCTGCGGCGGGACCGATCCGGCCGAACTCCGCGAATCCGCGCGGGCCTGCGTGGAACGGGGATTCACGGCCATGAAATTCTGCCCCGTGGACGCGACCGAAACCGTGGACGGGCTGGACGTCCTGAAGAAGGTCGAGGCGCGTGTGGCGGCGGCCCGCGAAGGCGCGGGCGACGCCGATATCGGCCTCGATTTCCACGGCCGCATCGCGCCGCCCATGGCCATTGCCCTGGCTGATGTGTTGACGCCCCTGCGGCCTTTTTTTATCGAGGAACCGGTGCAATGCGAAAACGTGGACGCGTTGCTCGCGGTAAAACGCGCGACGGCCATCCCCATCGCCACCGGGGAACGGCTCTATGGCCGGCACGGGTTCCGCGAGGTCATCGAGAAGCAGGCGGCGGCGATTCTCCAGCCCGATCTGGCCCATGCGGGCGGACTCACCGAGGTGAAAAAAATCGCCGCCATGGCGGATACGCACTACCTGGCCGTCGCACCGCATTGCCCCCTGGGCCCGGTCGCCCTGGCGGCCTGCGTGCATTTCGCACTCAGCACGCCCAACTTCCTCATTCAGGAGCAGGGCTCGCTGGGCGAGGGCTACCTCAAACAGCCCTTGACCATAAAAGACGGGCACGTCTACTTGCCCGACGCCCCCGGATTGAGCATCGAGGTAGACGAACGGGCTGTGCGCGCCATGCCCTGGAAAGATTGGGATACGCCCCGCCTGTTTCACGAAGACGGGTCCGTGGCTGACTGGTAATGGGCAGGTCAGGACCTCTTCCTGACCTCGTTTCAGCGGAAGAACACGACGTGGATTCACGCATGACGCATCGCAAAACACCGCCCCGATCGCCCTTCCGGCGGGCGTGGGTTCTTTCCGGCCTGTTCGCCGTCCTGGTCGTTCTGGGATGCGCGTGGCCGGCCCAGGGCCAGTTGACCCAGGAGGTACAGGACCTGCTCTCGGGCTCGAACGGCGCCACCGCCGCCCCCGCCGCGGAACAGCCCGAACCGCCCCTGAACGAACAGATCGACGCGTTGCGCAAGAAGCTCGACGTTGCGCGCAGTCATTATGAAAGCGCGCAGGCCGTCACCGCCGCGGAAGCCATCCAGCAGTTCGGGGTCGATGCAAAAGAGATCGAAGAGCGCAGTACCCTGCTCCATTCCCTGTTTCAGGCCTATCAACGCAATATCTCCGTGCTCGAGAAACTGCAGCAGACCCGCGAATCCCGCGCGGACCTGGGGGCGCAAGTCGAAGCCTGGCAGGGATTCCAGGACCCCCCGCCGTACACCATCGATTTCGTGGACGAGCTGCGCGACCAGATCTTCGCGGCGGATGTGTCGGTCCAGGCGGCTCGAGACCAACTGACCATGATCGAGGAGTATCTCGGCAAACTGACCGACCGCCTGGAGACGGCCGAGAGGGAACAGCGGGAAGCAGCCAAGACCCTGGAAAGCGCAAGCCCCTCCACGGACCTCCGCGGGGTCCAGTGGCAGGCCGATAAAGCCCGCATCGCCCGGCTGACGGCCCAGGCCACCCTGGATGCGTTTGAAGACGATGCGCTCGGTCTGCGCGAGTCCATTGAGTTCCATCTCACCGCGCGGGCATTCGCCCAGAAGAAACTCGCCGTCGCGATTCAGAACACCCCGTTCCTGCCCGAAGAACTCGAAAAGAAACTCGAAAATGCCACTCAGGAACTGGAAAGAATCAACGAGGAACTGGAAAAGACGCGCGAAAAGAAGACCGCCGCGGACGACGCCCTGACCAGGGCCCGCGACGAACTCCGCGCGGCCCGGGACGCCGCCCCCGCCACGGACCCGCTGGAAGAGGAGAAACGGCAGTCCGACCTGGCTCGCCTTGAACGCACGCTCGAAGTGCGCCAGGCCATCGCCGAAACCGCCACCGCCGAGGTGGACGCCCTCCAGATGATGATAAGCATTCGGAACACGCAGTCCTCGCTTTGGCGGCAGCGGTACGAATTCGCCCACACCGAGGACTATGCCGAGCTCGATGGCGTGCGCCGCGTCATCACCGAGCGCATCCAGGGCATCGAAAGCTGGCGCAAGTTCTTCGATTCAAATCTGCGCAAGACCGAGACCCTGGTCGGCAACCTTCAAAACCGCCTCGCGGCGTGGCGTCCGGATTTCGGCGATGAAACCCTGGCGCGCGAGGAACTGGCATCGCTCGAGCGGCGCGAGGCCGTCTTCCGCCGCGGCGTGGCGCAAATCAACGATCTGGTGCGCCTGCTGCGGCACTGGCAAAGCGAGATCGAGGCCCACCAGCAGGAAACGTCCCGCTGGGAAGCGGCCCTCAGCATGGCCAGGGAGTTCCTCAGACGCCTGTGGAGCGTATGGACCTTCCCGCTCTTCAGCGTCCAGGAATCGTCCATCACGATCAACAAGATCGTGATGGCGTTCCTGATACTGCTATTTGGCCTGTTCTTGAGCAAAAAAATAGCCCGCCGAAGCCGCTTGTTTGTGCTGACGCGTTTCCACGCCGACGAAGGGTTCGCGGCCTCGCTGGAAAAGGGCATCTATTACGGCCTCATTCTGGTGGTCCTGCTGTTCGCCCTGAGCACCGTGGAGATCCCCCTCACCGTCTTTGCGTTTTTTGGCGGCGCGCTGGCCATCGGCGTCGGTTTCGGCGCCCAGACGCTCATCAATAACTTCATCAGCGGGCTCATTCTGCTCATCGAACGTCCGATCAAGGAGGGCGACATTGTCGATGTCGAAGGCGTGCGCGGACGTGTCATCAACATCGGCAGCCGGTGCTGTCAGGTGAAGCTGTTCGACGGGATCGACATCCTCGTGCCCAACAGCATGTTTCTTGAGCAGAAAGTCGTGAACTGGACGCTGTCCGACACCATCCTGCGCTTTTCCGTGAGCGTGGGCGTGGCCTACGGCTCTCCCACGCGCGAGGTCGCGCAACTCCTCGAAAAAGCGGTGCACGAACACGGCAAAATCCTCAAAACGCCGGAGCCCACGGTCTTTTTCGAGGATTTCGGTGAAAGCACCCTCTTGTTCTCGGTGAACTTCTGGCTCGAAGTGGGCCGGCCGATGGATTACCGGACGGTGTGCAGCGACATTCGATTTCGTATCGACCGCCTGTTCCGTGAAGCCGGCATTTCCATCGCCTATCCGCAGCGCGACATTCACCTCGACACGCTGAGCCCCATCCAGGTCTCGCTGGTCGATCCGGGCCATACCCAACGGGACGTGACCGACAGACCCCATCTGCCGTGACGCCAGACCCCCGAGGGATTCGCAGCGACCCGGCCTCAGGCCAGGGACGCCCGAGTCGCGGCGGCGCGGTCAACGATCTCTTCGCGCGAAATGCCCGCGGCCCGGTACATGGCGAAGATGTTGTCGTCCGGGGTCTCAGGCGGGACCGTGTGCGATGCTGCCAGAATGTATCCCCCGCCGTCCGCGCACATGGTTTCGATGATTCGCGCGGTCGCGGCATAGACCTCCTCGGGCGTCGCGGCGGGCAGCAGGTGCTGAGTATCGACCCCGCCCATGAACACGAGTTCCCTGCCGAACTCGCGTTTCAGTTCCGCGAGTTCCATGCCGGGACAGTTACACTGCACGGGATTGAGCACGTCAATCCCCATCTCAATGAGATCGGGGATGATGTCGCGCACCGCGCCGCAGGAGTGGTACGCAATGGGGAGACCCATGCGCCCGCCCACGTCCACGACGCGTTTGAGATGCGGTTTGATCAAAGCGCGCCACAGGTCCGGACTCAGGAGCAGGGCCTGCTGGCCGGCAACGTCGTCACCCGTCCACAACCAGTCCAGCGGAAAGCGCGCGCAGGCCTGCTCGGACAGCCTCACGGCGAAGTCCGCGCAACGGCCCAGCATGGTGTCGGCAAGTCCGGGGTTCGAGGCCATGTCAACCAGGGTCTGTTCCATCCCGCGCAGCCGCCAGTACATTTCGAACACGCAGGGCGAGACATCGCAGCCGATGAAGAACTCGTCCGCCCGCGCGACGATCGAGTCCATCCGGGAGAGCAGAAACGCCATCGCAGCCTCCGGGAAGCGGTACTGAAGCACCTCCTCCGGCGACGCGTCAGCAAGCGGGAAGCGGGTGATCTGGTTGAATCCCCCCTGCCGGGTCCAGGTAATGCCCCAAGCATCGGTATGCGACTCGTTCTCGTGCTCGTGCACCACGCCTTCCATGGCGTAGTTGTTGTTGACCCACGCCTGCTTGACGTCGTCGCCAAAAGCCTCCGCGACACAGTCCGCCGGAATTTCCAGCAGCCGCCCCAGGCGCCGGGCCGTCGACGGGTGAAACCACATGAACACGGGCACCCGATCCGGACCCGTCCGGGTCAATGCATTCCTGACTCGTGCCTTGCGATGCGTCATCCTCACCTCCAGGAACTCATTTTTCAACGGCGGTCATCATGCCCGTCCCCGGCCGCGTCTGCAAATCGATTCAGGCCGGGAGCCGGCACGAATTTCAGATCGATCGCCCCGGAATGATAGCATTGCAGTTCCGCGAACCGGTCAGTGCACTGGCCATCGGAACAAAGAAGAGCTTTTGGGGAGAGAGCCGTGCCGCATCCAACGCTCATCATCTTCGACATTGACGGAACGCTGCTGCAATCGCAACGGGTCACGGTACCGGCCATCCGCGAAGTCTTTCATGCCTACGGCCTGAAGGCGCCCGGGGAGCAGGCCATTCGGCAGACCTTCGGCCTGCCGGTAAAGGAATATGAGGCCTGGCTGGCGAGCTTATGCCCACCCCGTAAAGCCGCCCACATCGTCGAAGCAGTTAATGATCGGGAACTCGAACTCATTGCAACAGCCGGCGCGCTTTTTCCGGGCGCGCTGGAGGCCCTGCAAGCGTTGAAGCGGGCCGGGCACGCCCTGGCAACCTGCACCAACGCTTCCGTGCCCTATCTCGCCCGGGTGCTCAATGAGCTCGGCCTGCGAAAGTACTTTCAGCTCAACGCCTGCATCGGCCACGGGTTCGCCGACAAAACCGCGATGGTCCGCCACATCATGAACACCATCCTCCTGCGGCCCGCGGTCGTCGTGGGCGACCGCGCCAGCGACATCGACGCCGCCAGGGCCAACGGCGCGTACGCCATTGCCGCCGATTACGGTTATGGCGCGGAAACGGAGCTCCAGCACGCCGACGCTCACGCCCGTGCCGCGGCCGATATCCTGGACATTATTGCCCGCCTGACCGGCCCGCCGCGCTGACCCCCAAATTCCGTTTTCTCGCACATAGCACCGCGGGTATACTGCGGGCCGGAATCACCCCGGGGCGGAGGCAGGTTTCATGGGAATCACCATCGGCGCCACGAAGAGCGGCGTGGGATGCCTCATCCTTTTCGCCCTCCCCTTCGCCGGCGTCGGCCTGTTCATGGCCTGCCTGATGGCATCGACGCTCTGGACCTGGCTTGACATGCGCCAGTGGGAGGAAGTCCCCGCCTTCATCCTGGAGGCCGAACTCGAGACGTCCCACGATTCCGACGGTTCCACCTACCGGGCCACGGCCCGGTACCGCTACACGTACGGCGGACGCGAGTACACCAGCGACCGCGTGGCCATCGGGAGCGGGTCGGACAACATCGGCTCGTTTCAGCAGGACGTCGACCGCGAATTAGCGCTGTACGAAGGCACGGAAACGCCATTCCGGTGTTTCGTGAACCCGGAGAACCCCTCCCAGGCCGTGTTGTACCGCCAGCTCCGCCCCGGAACCTTTCTGCTGTACGCGGTGTTCGCGCTGACGTTCGGGGGCGCCGGCATCGGGATGATCGCCGCGGCCCTGTACGGACGCCGAAGCGCCCGCACTGAAAACCGCCTCCGCGAACAGTATCCCGGGCAGCCGTGGCAATGGAACAGCGCCTGGGCCAGCGGCGCCATCAAATCGTCCAACAAGGCCGTCGCCTTCGCCGCGCTCTTGTTTGCCGGTTTCTGGAACCTGATTTCGTTTCCGCTGGCCGTGTTTATCGTGCCGGAGGGGCTGCGCGAAGGCCAGACGGCCGTCCTGCTGGCGCTCTTGTTTCCCGCGGTGGGCCTTGGCCTGACCGCCTGGGCGGTGGTCGCGGTATTGCGCTGGCGAAAGTACGGCGATTCCCTGTTCGAAATGGCCTCGGTGCCGGGGGTGATCGGCGGCCAGCTCTCCGGGGTCATCCGCGCAAAGGCCCGGCTGCGGCCCGAAGACGGCGTCAACATCACCCTGAATTGCATCCACAGATGGAGCACCGGCACCGGCAAGAACCGCAGCACCGAGGAGAGGATTCTCTGGCAGGATTCGCGCACGCTGCAGCGCGAATCGCTCACGCTGGACATGGCCGAGACCGCCATTCCCGTCCAGTTCACCATTCCCTTCGACGCCGAACAGACCAACGACGACACCCCCAGCGACCGCATCCTCTGGCGTCTCGAGGCGACCGCGGCCACGCCGGGCGTCGATTACCGCGCTCAATTCGAAGTGCCGGTGTTCCATACGCCGGAGAGCCGCGCGGATTTCGACGCCGGCGAACCCGCCATCGAGACCGGGGAGGACACCTTCGACCTCGACCGGGAATTGCAGGCTGCGGGCGTTTTTCGCACGCCCCTGGCCTCCGGCGGACGGCGCTACGATTTCACCATGGCCCGCCTGAAAAGCGCGGCCGCCCTCTTGACCGTCTTCTTCGCGGTCTGGGTGGGCGTTTGCGTCACCCTGGCCCTGCTCGGCGCGCCCCTGTTGATGACGGCCATCTTCTGCCTGATCGGGCTGGTGCTCGGGGCGGTTGTGATCGACCTGTGGTTTGGTTCGCAGCAGTTGGACGTCAATTTCCAGATCCTGACCGTAACCAGCCGCATTCTGGGCCTGGCCCGGCGAAAGACCTTCTATTACGCCGACATCGAGGCCATCCGCACGGGTTTCGGCATGCAGTCCGGGAACAAGACGTACTTTAACGTCGAGATCAAAACCACCGATGGGAAGACCTGGCCGATCGCGAAACACATCACCCACCGAAAGCTCGCCGAATCCATCGCGGCCGACCTCGAACAGGCCCTGTCCGGCCGGAGCTGACGCCTAGAATTGGGTGAGCGGATCGTACGGCTGGGCGGTCGCGCTCTGAGCGGCGCGCATCTGCGCTTCCAGCCGGCTGCCCTGTTCCCGTTCCATCGAGATGCTGAACGCAAACAGGAGCAGCGCAATATGGCGAAGGGGAAGCGCGCACAGCGTATTGCCCAGGCCCGCGCGAAGATCGAACACCAGCGCGCGGGCGAATACCAGGTCGGATACGTAGAAGGCGATCGACCCCAGCAGAATGAGATATCCGCATCCCGCGCCAATGGTCGCAATGCCGAAAATGGTCATGGTGGTCAACACAAGACCGTATCCGATCAGCGCAATTTCCATCTCGACCGACGCATCCGGATGGAGCCAGAGATAGCTCGCCGCGCTGATGCCCAGCAACGGGATCGCCGCCCCAATGCTCCAGCCCAGCGAGAATCCGCGCATCCAGAACGCAATGAGAAGGGTCGCATGCGCCGCGAGAAACGACAGCGCGCCGATCAGGAGCAATCCGCTGCCCGGGTAGAGAAACAACTCGCCAACCAGGGCGAGCACCGTGGCAATAAAGACGGTCCGCCCGTACGCCCGGCCCAGCCCGTTCCCGGTATACGCCACGCCCAGCACCGCCGCCGCCAAAACGAACACGAGGTATCCGGCGGGGGTGAAGGCGCCGGCCAGGCGCAGCAACACGATCAGCAGCAGCACGCCCAGCGCAACGCCAGTCAGGATGAACTGGAGGGAATTGCGCTGGTAAAAGGCCATGAAATCCCGCACCGGATGGCGCTTGACCTTTTCCTGGTAGAACGTCTCCCCCTCGGCGTACGCGAGGCCTCCGTCCTTTCCCAGGGTGCGGCCGCATTGCCGGCACAAGACCTTCCCTTCAAAAGTCACGGCTTCCGCGCTGGGTTTCATGGCGCCACAGGCGGCACAGACAAATTCTTCCCCGACCACCGGGCTGGCCACGGGGCCTGCCGCCTCGCCCAGCGCACCCAGACCCCGGAGTCCGGAGAGGTCTCCAAGATCGCCCAGGAGGTTTGGCCCCCCGCTCAAGTCGCCGAGCGTGTCCACCAGATTGATCTGGAGATTGAGTGGACTCCCCGGTTCGAGTTTGACGCTTGACGCGCCCGCCCCCGGTTTGGGAGGGGCCGCCGCCGGTTGGGGCGGTTGCGGCGCGACCCCCAGGAACAGGTTGGGAGCGACCTTCTTCGCGGCCACCCAGCTGGGAAGTCCCTCGCGCCAAATCAATGTTTCCGGGGTGATTTTGCCCTGCTGGGCCAGTTGGCCCATCTGCCGTCCGTCCAGGGGCCCGACCCGTTGTGTCCCTTCCGCGTAATACCAGTCCATGCTATCCCCTCGGCGCGCGGCCGGCCCGTCCCACACGCGTCACGGCCCAACGGCTATCCCCGGGCCGCGAGCACGTCCTTCTCATACTGTTTCACGTCGTTGATCCACATGCTGCCGGCCGGGACCTCGAGTTTCCGGCAGTAATAGTCCCAGACCGCGCCGAACGGCAGCGTCTTCAGTTCCTCGAGCAGGGCGAGCCGGCCCGTGTAATCCCCGGCGCGCTCCAGTTCGAGCAAGGTGTCCCGGGGCTCGAGCAGCGCAAGCAGCAGCGCCTTGATCATGGCGCGCGTGCCTGTGACCCACGCGGCAATGCGGTTGATACTCGCGTCGAAGAAATCCAGGCCGATATGCACCCGGTTCAGGTAGTCATGGCGGACGATCTCCTCGGCAATGGCGCGCAAGTCGTCGGAGAGAATCACCACGTGATCGCTGTCCCAGCGCACCCCGCGGCTCACATGAAGCAGAATCTCGTCGAGGAACAGCAGCACCGACGTGATCTTATCGGCGATGCCTTCGGTGGGATGGAAATGGCCCGCGTCCAGGCACAGCAGCTTCTGTTTTTCGAGGGCGTACCCCAGGTAGAACTCGTGCGAACCCACCACATAACATTCAGACCCGATCCCGAACAGTTTCGATTCGACGGCGTCCAGGTTGTGCTTCGGGTCAATGGCTTCCGCGAACACCGCGTCCAGCGAGTCCTTCAGGAGCGCGCGGGGCGTCCGGCGGTCGGCCGGGATGTCTTTGAACCCGTCCGGAATCCACACGTTGGTGACGCACGGCGTTCCCAGGGAACGCCCGATGTGCTCCCCGATCTTCCGGCAGGCGATGCAGTGCTCGATCCAGAATTCGCGAATGCCCGTGTCGCCGTGCGCGAGAGTAAAACCGTCGTCGGCTTTCGGGTGGGCAAAACAGGTGGGGTTGAAGTCCATCCCCAGGCCATTCGCCTTTGCCCAGTCGATCCATGCCTGAAAATGTTCGGGCTGAATCTCGTTTCGCTCGACCCTCCTGCCCCCGGTTTCGGCATACATGGCGTGCACGTTGAACCGGTGCTTGCCGGGAATGAGGCTCAACGCCTTCTCGGCGTCCTGCCGGAGTTCGTCCGGTGTCCGCGCTTTGCCCGGATAATTGCCCGTGGCCTGGATGCCGCCGCCCGAGACGGCCTCGACGTGCTCGAACCCGGTGACGTCGTCTCCCTGCCAGCAATGCAGGGAGATCGGAATCGCGCTCAGGCGCTCCAGGGCCAGCGCCGTGTCCACGCCATACTGGGCATAGACTTCCTGCGCGTTGAAATAGGCTTGCTCGATCAATGCTTCGTCCGCCTTTGGAAACATGGCTTATCCCTTCTGCACGGCCCGGATTGAATGGTCCTTCTCAGGCGCTCAAATTGCCATTATACAGGAACGCCCCGCGCCCGCGGCAAGCCCGGCAAGCCCGGAGGGCGCCCCGGAAGGCCAGCCCCTTCCCCGCACGCCTTCGCGCTCGGAGAGATTGCCGCAAACCGGCCGTGCGGCTACAATACGGGCCATGGACGAGACCGCACAGAATCCAAACGCCATGCGCACGCGGCTGGCCGCCGTCGTCCCGTGCTACAACGCGGGCGGCCGCGTCCGCGCCGTGGTCAACGGACTCGAGCCCCTGCTGGACCGGGTCTACATCGTGGATGACGGGAGCACCGACGGGTCGGCGCAGTCGGTCGACGATTTGGGCGCGACCATCGTGACCTTCGACGAAAACCGCGGCAAGGGATTCGCCATGCTCGCGGGATTCGAGGCGGCCCTGGAATCCCCGGACGTCGCGGCGGTCGTCATTCTCGATGCCGACGGCCAGCACGACCCGGAAGAACTCCCGCACCTGTATGCGGCGTTTGTCGAGCATCAGGCCGACCTGCTCATTGGCGCGCGCACATTTCAGCGCGACGAGGTGCCATGGACGAGCTGGTTCGGCAACTCGCTCACGGCGTTTCTGACACGGGTGCTCCTCCGCCAGCCGATTCCCGACACCCAATCGGGTTACCGCATCCACTCGCGCCGGTTTCTCGAGGACGTCATCGCGACCATTCCGGGCGGGCGCTACGAGACCGAGATGGCCATTCTCGTCAAGGCGGCGCGCGAGGGCTACCGCCTGGTCTCCGAACCCATCCGGACCATCTATGAAGAAGGCAACCGTTCGTCCCATTTCAACCGGATGCGCGATTCCTACCGCATCTACCGCACCTTCCTGCGGGCGGCGCTCCGGCCGGCCGGCGCCCGGAAGCATTGAATGAACCGCATGAGCACACACGCAGCGCTGTTCAGACGATTCACGCGGCAAACCGGAGTCTGCCCCGCGGTGATTCGCGGTCTCAGCGGGCTGCTCCCGGGCATCCTCCTGCTTGCCTTCGCGGGCTGTTCAGCACCGAAGGACATGCTCCTGGTCTACAGCCCGCACGGTCCGGACGTGCTGGGTGACTACGAGGCGAAATTCGAAGCGGCGTACCCCGGCGTGGACGTGCAGTGCCTCGACATGGGCTCGCAGGAGGTCTACGAACGGATCAAAGGAGAGCGGAACAACCCCCAGGCCGATGTCTGGTGGGGCGCGCCGTCCTCGATGTTCATCCAGGCCGCCGAAGACGGCCTGCTCGCGCCCTATCAGCCTTCGTGGGCCGACCGCGTGGACGCGGCGTACCGGGACAGCGAACACCGCTGGTACGGGACCTACCTTTCCCCGCTGGCCATCGTGTTCAACAGCCGCGGACGCCGCAGGGACACCGTTCCGCAGACCTGGGACGACCTGCTCCAGCCCGAGTGGCACAAACAGATCACCCTGCGCGAGCCGCTGCCCTCGGGCACCATGCGAACGTTCCTCTGCGCGATGATGCTCCGCGCTCCCTCGGAAGACGAAGGGATCGCGTGGTTGAAACGTCTGGATGAGGCCACGGAAGCCTACCTGGGCAATCCGCAACTGCTCTACGACCATCTCAAACGCAACGAAGAGCTGATCAGCGTCTGGCTCCTGGCCGACATTGCCCTCCAGCGCGAACGCAACGGCTATCCCCTCGACACCGTCGTGCCGCCGGACACGCCGGTGATCACGGAAGGGATCGCGCTGGTCGCGGGGGCCCCGCACCGCGCGTGGGCCGAGCGCTTCTACGAATTCGTCACGACCCCCGAGGCCCTGGCGCATCAGGCCCACGCCTACGCCAAAGTGCCCGCCCGGAACGACCTGGACTCCGCGGCCCTGCCCCCGTGGATGAGCGAACTGGCCATCGACGCCATGGAGATCGACTGGCGCGCGTTCGCCGCGCAGGAGAAGCCGCGCATCGACCGGTGGAAAACCGAGGTCTACGGGGCCCGATGAGCAGCGTACGGTTTCAGAACGTCTCCCGAATCTTCCCCGAGGGGGGCGGCATCCGCGACTTCTCCTGCGACATCGCCGAAGGCGAGTTTTTTGCCTTGCTGGGACCGAGCGGATGTGGCAAAACGACCACGTTGCGCATCGCCGCCGGTCTCGAAACGCCCGATTCCGGCACGGTCGCGTTCGACGGACGCGACGTCACGCACCTCGCCCCGGAAAAGCGCAACGCGGCCATGGTATTTCAGAGTTACGCCCTGTTTCCCCACCTGAACGTGTTCGAAAACGTCGCGTTCGGATTGCGCGCGCGCAAACTGCCCAGACCCGAAATCGCCGCCCGGGTCGACGAAGCGCTCCAACGGGTCCAGCTTGCCGGGATGGCCAAACGCCATGTGACCGAGCTCAGCGGCGGACAGCAGCAGCGCGTGGCTCTCGCGCGCGCGCTGGCCGTGCATCCGCGCATCCTTCTTCTCGACGAACCCTTGAGCAACCTCGACGCGGAACTGCGCTTCAGCACGCGCCAGCAACTCGCCGAGCTGCAGCAGCGGCTGGGCATCACGGCCATCTACGTCACCCACGACCAGGAAGAAGCCCTCGCCCTCGCTCACCGGATCGCCGTGCTCAAAGACGGCGCCTGTCACCAGATCGGCTCGCCGGACCAAATCCTCTACCAGCCCGCGACTCCCTTTGTGCGGGCCTTCCTCGACCGCCAGCGCAACGCGGAGACGAAAGCCCGGGACTGACACACTCACGCGGACCACGCTGGGTGCGGGAGTATGGACAAGATGGACGGCATGGACAGGAGGGGCAGGAAGGACAGAGCGCCGCGTCCATGAAGTCCATGGATCGGCAGTCGGGGCTCTACGCCGGGGCGGCTCCGGAAGCGCGTCGCGTGCTATATTGCTCTTCTACTGTGCAATCCACGGGTGACCCGGGGTATCGGGCAGGAGGCGAGCCATGGAAAAGAAGCTTGGAGCGACCATCCTCGAAACCGTGCTGGGCGACATCACCAGGGAGCGTGTCGACGCCATCGTTAACGCGGCCAACCAATCCCTACTCGGCGGCGGGGGCGTGGACGGAGCCATCCATCGCGCGGGCGGCCCGGCCATCCTGGAAGAATGCAGGAAACTCAACGGCTGTGAAACCGGCGACGCGAAGCTCACCACGGGCGGCCGGCTGCCCGCGAAATTCGTCATCCATACCGTCGGCCCGGTTTACCGCGACGGCAAGCACGGCGAACCCGGGATGCTCGCGCGCTGTTACCGCCGCAGCCTCGAAGTCGCCCTCGAAAACGGGGTCAAGACCATCGCGTTTCCCGCCATCAGTTGCGGCATCTATGGCTATCCCATCCCGGAAGCCGCCGAAATCGCCATGAAGACCGTAGCCGAAGTTGTCCGGTCAAACGAGGGCATCGAGCGTGTGCGGTTCGTGTTGTTTTCGGAGGACGTCTATCGCCCGTTTGAAACGGCGTTGGCAAAGCTGTAGCGTGCACGTCCTGTACACCCCGCGGGGCCATCTCTCACGGCCCTGACGGCTGTTGCCACGGCGATGTTGTTGCTTTAAGGAGAAAACGATGATGGTCAGTCTTGCCGTATGCCTGATTCTCGCCGCCCAGGAAGCCCCCCCCGAAGCCGCAGCGCCCAAATGGCCCGCGACGGCGTTTTTCGGGTTGCACTACGACCTGCACCCGGGCGCCACAGACACCGAACTCGGCCGGGAAACCACCTACGAACACATCCGCGAACAGTTGGAGAAGGTCCGGCCGGATTACGTGCAATACGACTGCAAGGGCCACCCCGGGTACACGGGTTATCCCACCAAAGCAGGCTCGCCATCACCCGGAATCGTCAACGACGCCCTCAAGATTTGGCGCGACGTCACCCGCGACCTGGGCATCCCGCTGTCGATTCATTACTCGGGCGTGTGGGACACCCGCGCGCTCGAGCTGCATCCCGAATGGGCCAACGTGCATGCCGATGGCCAGAGAGACGCGAATTATACCTGTCCTATGAGCGAGTACACCGGGCAGTTGCTGATCCCGCAGTTGATTGAAGTGATCGACCTGTACGACATCGACGGGGTCTGGATCGACGGCGAGAACTGGGCCAGCCGGCCGTGCTGGTGCGAACGGTGCACGGCCGAGTTCACGAAACGCAGCGGCGTGGCTGAAATCCCAAAGAAGGCCGACGACGCGCACTGGTACGAGTGGCTGGCGTTCCACCGCGAACTGTTCAGGGAACACGTGCGGCAGTATGCCGAAGCGCTGCACGCGCGAAAACCCGGCATTGCCGTATGCAGCAACTGGATGTACAGTGTGCGCCAGCCGGAACCCGTCACCGCGCCGGTGGATTACCTCAGCGGCGATTTCGACCCCTCGTTCGGCGCCGAGCGGGCCTGTGCTGAAGCGCGGTTCCTGGCCAGCCGGGGACTGCCCTGGAATCTCATGGCCTGGACGTTTCTCCGCACCGGCGACCAGCCCTGGACCATGAAGACGCCCGTGCATCTGTGCCAGGAGGTGGCGGGCACGCTCGCTCAGGGCGGGTCGGTGTTCTTCTACAACCAGCCGCAGCGCTCGGGACGGCTCACGGCCTGGCACCAGGACCTTTTCGCCGAGGTCGCCGAGTTCTGCCGCGCACGGAAGGACTATTGCTTCCTCACCGGGACCGTTCCGCAGGTCGCCATCCTCCACAGTGAATCGCACTATTACCTCGGCAACGATCCGCTTTTCAATTTCGGCACGCAGAACCATCCCATGGAAGGCGCGCTGCACGCGGTCCTCGAGAACGGATACTCCGCGGACATCCTGAACGAGGCCATGTTCATCGAGCGGGGAGCGCAGTATCCCGTCGTGGTGGTGCCGGAACAGAACGGCCTTTCCGAAAAAGCCGCCGCGGCGTTGCGCGCCTATGCCGAAAACGGCGGAAAGGTCCTCCTGACCGGCAGCCACGTGGTCCGGCAGCTGCCCGACCTGGCGGGCGTCGCGCTCGCCGAGGGCCAAATCGGCTCAGCCTGGCTGCCCGCCGCCAACGGATGTGTGGCGGTATCGGGTCCCTGGCAGCGCGTTCAACTGGCCGGCGCAACGGAACTCGCGCCGCTCCTGAACCAGCAGGAACCTGCGATGAATCTGGCGGGCACCCCGGCGGCGACCGTGTTCTCCGTGGGCAAGGGGCGCGTCGTAGCGGTGCACGGGCCCGTGTTCCGGTGCTACCACAACGGCCATTACCCGCTGTTGCGGCGTTTTGCCGGCGACCTGCTGGCCGCGCTCAACGCGGATCTCATGCAGGTCCACGGCCCCTGGTGGATTGAGATGGCCGCCCGCCAGAAAGACGGCCGGCTGCTCATCCAGTTCGTCAACCGCGGCGTGGGCGGCTACCTCGCGCCCAACCGCCACGTGGTCGAACAGGTCGCCGAGGCCGGTCCGTTCACCGTCACCATCCCCATGGCGGAAAAGCCCGAGCACTGCTACACTGCCCCCGACAAGGTCGGCCTCGAATGGACCTGGAAAGACGGCCTCCTCACCGCGGAACTTGGCGGTTTGGCCATCCATAACGTGCTGGTCGTGGAATAACCGGAAGAGGACCATCCATGTTCGTCGAGATGGTGTTGCTGAGTCTGGCTGCAGGCGTTTCCGCGGCAGGGTTCGACGTCAAGCCGGCCGACGGCCCGGGAGGGGCCGCCGTCACAATCGAGGAGGGCGGCCGTCCGGTATTCTCGCCTGTGGACGGCGCGGCCGCGCTGTACGTGGTGCAGCCGGACGCGCGCACCCCCGTCGCGTATGCGCAATGCAGCAAGCAGGACGGCGCTTTGACCCTGACGGGAGGCCTGGCGCCGGGCCTGGAAGTGTCGGAGGTCTGGCGCCGCGTAAGCCCTTCCCTCTGGGAACGAACCGTGTCCGTCACGGCCATCGCCGACGGCCGGTACTACCTCGAGCTGGCCTGGAACACGCCCGGCGAGGGCCGCTACTACTCGTTCCTGGGCGAGGAGCCGGCCACCAGGACGTACAGCCCGAGTTGCACGGGCCCGGGCTTCGGCGACAACCAGTGGCAGACGTTTCCGATGCTCGGCGTC
Source organism: Candidatus Hydrogenedentes bacterium UBA2224 (assembly GCA_002348185.1). Taxonomy (GTDB): domain Bacteria; phylum Hydrogenedentota; class Hydrogenedentia; order Hydrogenedentales; family SLHB01; genus UBA2224. The sequence continues at coordinate 20,260 of DDYW01000059.1, forward strand.
CGTGCCGGCGACCGGTTCTACGGCTTCGTTGGCGACAGTCCCGGCCTGTGGGAGAACCGCTGTTTTCTGACATTCAATTGCGAACAACGCATCCTGTCATTGGCGACCGGCGACGGGTCGCCCCGGCGTATCATCATGATTCCGCGTGAGATTGACGCCACGAACATCTACCGCGCCACGTTTGACGGCTGGCAGCATATCGAAGCCGGAGAGATGCAGTCGTTCACCACGTGGGTCTACGCGTCACCCGTGCGGTCGCGTTACGACGTGCAATTGAGCGCGAGCCTGGCTCTGGCCAACGCAAAGGGCTGGAACGGCAACGCGATTGAGGCCATCCTGCGAAGCACGTCGTATCTCCTGCTTCGCCGCAACCTCCTCCGGTCCGAAAGCGACTATATCTTCATCTCGGGCGTGGGCTATGGCTGGAAACAATGGGTGAGTGACGGTTTCTGGATGGCGCGCGGCCTCGATGACCCGAAGTACGATGCCGAAGCCAACCTGGCCGTCTTCTACGACCGCGTCAACTACGAAGACAACGCACAGTACTACTTGATTTGGTCCTGCCTGGCGAAACGGGCCGGCGGCGACCCCGACCCGCGCACCATAGGGCGCGCCTACCAGTTCATCCGCCAGCACGAGCGGGACGGACTCTACATTCCGCCGCGCCTCAAACCCGATCTGGCGTCGTTCAAGACCTACCACGACCAGCTGCCTTACGACGATGACGATGCGCCGTCGTCCAATCAGGGGTTTCATTGCGGCGCCCTCCTGGCCGCCCGGGAGCTCGGGTTCGACGTCACCGATGCCGACATCGAGAGCGCCCTGGCCGGGTATCGCCGGATGTTCAACGAGACGGGCGGCTACTTCGCCACGAGCCTCAAGCAACAGGAGCATATCGGCCAGGACAGCCTGTACGGCGAAGTGCTCACCTTCGCCGTGTTCGGCCGCAAACTCCTGCCCGACGACCTCGTCCGCCGTCATCTCGAGACCACGATGCGCATTCAGTCGCCCTACGGCATGCGCGTCATTTCGAAAGCCAACGGCGACCTCCTCGACGGGCACAGCGGCGTCTATGTGTTTGGCGGTTCGTGGTTTCTCAACGATTCCGCGAACTATCTGGCCGGATTGATACATGGCATGGACCCGCAGTGGATCGACGATCAACTCCTCTGGCGTGTCGAGAAGGAACTGGCCTGGATGCCGGCCTTTCACGAGTCCATCAGCACGGTAGATGGCAAGCCCCATGGCCACCACCTCTACTCGTGGAACTCGGGCTACTGGTGGTTGCGCCGTGAAGTCCGCGCCCAGCTCGGCATGACCGGCCCCGACCCGCTGGATGCCCGTCTGGACGCCTTGCTGAATGTCACCTGCCGGGACGGCTGTCTTACGCTCGAGCCCACGCTCGCGCCCAACGACCGCCTGCCGGGGCGCCAGGAGGAGTGATACCGCCGCGCGTGGCGTGCCCTGGGCCATTCTCGGTGAGCTCTGCGTCTTCTGTGGCAAAAAGGAAAGATCCGAAACGGATCAGAACCTGCCACGGAGCAAACAAGCGACGTGAATACCCCTCACTTCGCCGTTTCCTTCGCCAACTCGACAGACTTCGCGAGCATGATTTCGCCGAGGGTTTCGCCATAGAACGACGCGGTCGCCTCGTAGCCGCTTTCGCGATACTCTTCCGCCGTGAGGATGTAGCCGATGTAGTCGGTGGTCAAACCCGCGACACAAGGCCAGGCGAGCCCCGCCTCCCTCAGCGCCTTCTTGACGCCCAGCCCGATCTCGCAGATGGGTTCGCCGGGGAAGCTAATCATCGCAAAATCGTTGACGCGCACCGCGTAGAGGGGCGCGCTGTCGGGAAACAGGACCGGGAGCATCTGGTGCAGCTGTTCCTCGGTGATGTGGTACTCGGTCCCCGCAATTTGCACAAATTCCGGCGCGGCTTTCCGGGGGGGCAGGTCGACCCACAGCGACCGTACCGCGAAGTTCTCCACCGCAACGGTGTCGATGTTCCGTGCCAGAGCGGCGGCCCGGAGTCCGATCCGCCGCCCATAGTCCTCGGCGCGTTCCCAGTTGCTGCCGCCCTTCGAGCCGGCATGGGTGATGTCCCCTTCCGCGCCGTTGGCGTACATGCAGGTGACACCTTCGTCAAGCACGGCCTCGACCGTACGCTGCATCACGCCGGGCCACCCCCCGGAAATGAGCATCTCACCGGGCGACATGATGGTTCCGTGGGCGGTGTAATTTACGAAGACCACATAGGGCGCGCCACCCGCACGGTCGAGACGCAGCACGGTCATATCCTGATCCAGGTGGTCGTCACCGCGACGGTTGCGGTTCATGCCCCGAACGGTAATGCGGCCCGCGCCCGCCGTCACGGGCTGGAGCGCCGCGTTGGCCTCGGTCAGGGCCTGTGCGATGCGTCCGGTCACGAATTGGAACATCTCTTCCGAGAACACGCCAATGTGGGGGTTGCCAGCGGTGTTGCGGCGGTCCAGGGCAAACCCTTCCAGGCCGGCATGGGTATGGCTGGCCGCGGCCAGGGTCCGGTCGATGGTCAACCCCTCAATGGCCGCCTTGGCCAGGGCCGTTTCGACGGCGCTCAGGGGAATGCTGCAGGTATCGACGGTGATCAGGGCGGATTTCACTCCGTTGTCGTCGAATAGCAGCGCCTTGGCATGGATGGTGTCGTGAATGCCTTCGGCGGGTTTTCCGGCCCGGTCCCCGTAGCCCCCGAGCTGAGTCGGGATATTCTCTTCCAGGGGGGTAATGCTGACGGTAGCAACGCCCGCCCGCATTGTCGCGAATCCGGGCCATGCCGCCGCGATAATGGCCACAACCACGAGTGGATATCGCATCTGTTCATCCTCCGATAGACAAAATGCGCCCAACCACGCCTTCCATGCGGCCGCTGCGTGCCCGAAGAGGATTCTACACGAAACGGGGTCCGGATACGCAGCATGCCCGTACCCTCCGGGCGAAAAGTTGAAAAAGGGCGGCAGACGCAGGTACAAACACACATCAACTCCAGGGGGCCCCCTGGGGCGGCGCACGGCAATCAAGGAGTCCTCACGATGACGTTCCCGGAGCTTGTCGAATCGCTATCCCGGTACGAAACAGTCCTCGAGCCGGACCAGAACACCCCCGAATGGTGGGCCGGAGCGCCGTCGGTGTGTCGTGCGAAGGACGGAACGTTCTATCTGGCGGCCCGGATGCGTGAAGGCGATTCGCCCCGGGGATGCCGGGGCTACGAGATGCGCCTGCTGAAAAGCAGCGACGGACGCGCGTTCACCCGCATTCACAGCCTCAAACGCGAAGACGCGGCCCTGCCCGGCTTCGAACGGCCCGCGCTGGTCCAGGACCCCGCATCGGGCATGTTCCGGCTCTACGGATGCACCAACCCGGGAACGGGCTGGTGCGTCTTCAAACTGGACGACGTGGCGGACCCCGCGCTCTTCGACGTCCGCACCCGAAAGACCGTCCTGCAGGCGGCCCCCCTCGAGGAAGGGTTCGCCGGGCTCGCCGGGTTCAAAGACCCCTTTGTGATTCAGGCCAACGGCGCCTGGCACATGCTGGTGATCGGGTACGACGAGATCGAACGGGCCTACCACCTCGTCAGCAACGACGGCGACCGGTGGGAATTCGCCGGCGACAACCCCATCCTGGAGAACGCCGGATGGCACAACTTCTACACACGGCCCGCCTGCCTGCTTCCGCTGGACGCCGGGTACCTCCTGGTATACGAAGGCTCGCACGCCACCTGGCGGGATCCCGTGTACAACATCGCCACCGGGCTGGCCTACTCGCCCGACCTCGAAGAGTTCATCGATTTAACCCCCGACGAGCCGCTGCTCAAAAGCACCACGCCCGGACCCTATCACACGTGGCGCTATTCCCACTGGCTCCCGGTGGGCGACAAGGTGCACGTCTATTTTGAGGCGGCCCGGCCCAACAACACCAACGAGACGCGCCTGGCCCGGCTCGACCGGCCGTAAACCGGAACGACTCCCCTACTCCAGACCGCCGTGCCGGACCAGAAACTGCGCCAGCTCCTCATAGCCCATGAGCCGCGCAATGTTGAGCGGCGTCAGATCCGTGAGCTGCGTGTCACGGGGATTCACCAGGGCGCCGCGGTTCACCAGGAGCCGGGCAAGATCCATACATCCCGTGATCGCCGCCCAGTGCATCGGGGTCAGCCCGTGGTTGTCCGGGGTCTCGAAGTTGTCGCCCCGCTCCATGCACTCCCGCACACCCCGCACATTGGAATTTCGGGCAAACCGAACCAGTTCGGGCACGTCCGCATCGGTCTCGGCAGGCTCCTCCGCCACGTTTAGAATCAAGGTCATCATGCGGGCATGCCCCGAACGCAAGGCCCGGGACGAAGGGCTCTCGCCCACATCATCCAGTTCATGCGACCAATCCGCGCACATGCGGCACCCCCCTGATTTCTCCGCCCTCAAATCTGTATGCACATATATCCTAGCACAGAAGGCGTCTCATCGCATCTGTCTTCCCCCGTTCCCCGGATGATGGCGTGGTTGACCAAATGGACGTTATGGACGATATGGACCCTATGAACGTGCCGGCCTGAAGGATGGTGAAGGGGTTTGAAATCCGGATGACCACGTGAGAGAAGATTCAGAGGGGAGGACAGTGAACGGGGACATGTTCCAAGTGCCGTCCGCGGCGCGACTACGTGTCCCCGTTGGAACCCAGGGTTCAACCACACCACATGCCCCAACCCCGGACGGGGGTGGACTCTTTGCCCGGGTGTCCCCGTCCATACCGTCCATACTGTCCACACCGTCCGCCCTGCGCCGGGTAAGGAGCTGACGCCGGGCATCGTTCTTCATCCCCCCATTCCGTCATGGCAATGCGCGCAACGGTCTGCTACCATAAAATCTTGCACAACGGCCATGCCGGGAAAACGGCGCAAGAACGGCGCCGATATACCGGTATGCGAAACGATACGGAAAGGCGCATTCCATGAAGACGACGAGATATGTGCGCGTTGCAGTGCTGGCGGCATGGTGCATAGGGGCGGGCATTGCCGTGAACGCGGCCGTCAGCTTCGAAGACTGCTACCCGGCTCAGGCCGACCCCTTCGTCGGCAACTGGACAGGCCGCTGGTCCGCGGAAGAGGAAGTAGAACCGGATATCGCGGCCCAGGTGATCGCCCTGGGCGGAGACAAATACCAGATCCGGCTGGGCTCGAAGCTGTTCATGCGCTGCCCGCCGATAGGCGTGTTCGTGGCGAAGCGCTCCGGCAACTCGATTCCTTTCGAGCATGCGGGCATCAAGGGCGAGATCACGCCGGACGGCATCACCGGTTCCCGGGGACGCGGCAAGGCCACGTTCGAGATGAAGAACTATGTTCATGAGCCGCCGACGCTCGGTATGACGCCGCCGGAAAACGCTATTGTGCTGTTTGACGGCACGAATCTCGACGCGTGGCAGGAGCCCAAGGGCTGGGAACTGCTCGAAGGCGGGATCATGATGGTGACGCCGAAGGGCGAAACGCTAACCTCCAAACAGTCGTTCAAGAGCGTGCAGCTCCACGTCGAGTTCCGCCTTCCCTTCATGCCGGAGGACCGCGGTCAGGGCCGCGGAAACAGCGGGGTCTTCGTGCAGGACGTCTATGAAGTCCAGGTGCTCGACAGCTTCGGCCTCGAGGGCTACTACGACGAATGCGGCGCGCTTTACAAGGTCTCCGCGCCGCGCGTAAACGCCTGCCTGCCGCCGCTCGCCTGGCAAGCCTACGACATCACCTATACGGCCCCGAAATACAATGAAAACGGCGAACTGGCCGCCTACCCGCGCATGACCGTCTACCACAACGGCGTACTGATCCAGGACGACCAGGAAATGCCGCAGATTACGGCCTGGAAAGAGGTCGAACGCCTGGCGCCGCCGCCGCGTGAGCCGGGCCCCATCAAGCTCCAGGCCCACGGCAACTATGTCCAGTTCCGCAACGTGTTTCTGGTGGAACTGCCCGAATAGGCCCGTCCGGACGGGCTGCAGGCAAGGATCGCGCACCGAGGTTTGAACGGGCCGCGTTCAGCGACGGAATCTGCATGGATCCGGCGCACGCTGGCCGGATCGAGGGCGTATGGACGCGGACAAACTCGAACAACTGTCGGGGTTCTACAAACGTCACCTGCTGGAAAACGTGTTGCCGTGGTGGGAAACCCGCTTCGTCGACCGGGAACACGGCGGCTTTCTGGTCTATCGTGACGCCGACGGCACGCTGCTCAGCACCGACAAGCCCATCTGGGTCATGGGACGCATCACCTGGATGTGGAGCCGGCTCTACAATACCGTAGAAAAGAAGCCGGACTGGCTCGACATCGGCGCGCACGGCATCGATTTTCTGCTCGAACACGGGTTCGACACCGACGGGCGCATGTTTTTCAGCGTCACGAAGGAGGGTCTGCCCCTGCGCAAACGGCGCTACCTCTATGCCGAGACGTTCGCGGCCATCGCGTTCGCCGAATACGCCCGGGCAGTGCAGTCGGAGGAACTGCTCGAACGGGCGCGCGAGATCTACCGGCTCATTCTCATGTATTACCGGACCCCCGGGCTCCTGCCGCCGAAGGTCATCCCCGCGACGCGGCAGATGCGCGGCCACGGCATGAACATGATCCTCATCGTCACGTCGCAGATCATGCGCCAGGCGGATCCCCACAACCGCGAGTTCTACGACGACACCATCAACCGGGCCATCGACGAGATCTTCAATTTCCTCGTGAAACCCGAGAAACAGTGCCTCCTGGAAGCCGTGCTCGCCAACGGCAAAATCCTGGATACCCCCGAAGGGCGCACCGTGCTGCCGGGCCACGCCATCGAGACCGCGTGGTTCATCCTGGAAGAGGCCACGGAACGCGGCGACGGCGCGCTGCTCAAAGAGGCCCTGCGCATCCTCGAGTGGTCGCTCCAGAAAGGCTGGGACCCCGAATTCGGCGGCATTCTGTATTACGTCGATTGCGACGACAAACCCGCCGAACCGTACGAACACGAGCTCAAGCTCTGGTGGGTCCACAATGAAGCGCTCTACGCCACCCTGCTCGCCTATTACCTCACCGGCGAAGACGAATGGCTCGGATGGTTCAAGAAACTCCACGACTGGAGCTTCACCCACTTCCCCGACACCAAACACGGCGAATGGTTCGGGTACCTGCGCCGCGACGGCTCCGTGTCGAGCCCGGTGAAGGGCAACCTGTGGAAGGGCCCCTTCCACCTGCCCCGTTCCCTGCTCAACTGCTGGCAACTCCTCGAACGCATGAAAGGCCGGCACGCGTAGTCCATCGCCCAACGGGCCGTTACGCGGCGGGGCGGATCATGTACTCACCTTCCGCCGAAAAAACATCGACGCCCTCCAATACGCCGCCGGTCTGCGCGGTGTACTCCCGGGCCTCTTCCCCGCGCATGACCGCATACCGCCTGCCCGCAATGACGGGAAACACGCCGTTCCTTACGGTGAGCCGGGATGCGCCCTGTGCACGGACATCGAGCCGGATGGCGTCTTTGTCGTACTGGCGGATAAGCACGTTGATGGGAGCACTGGATTCCATGGTCAACGGCACGCGTTCGATAATCGCCAGTTCATTCATGCCTGGCGCAATGCGCGTGCTCGCCTCGCCGTTGCGCACGGTCGAATACCACCCGTGCGCGGCCTCGCGCCCGCGGCCGTCGTAACGGTATACCCGGTGCAGGTCCCCCTGGCCGGGCCAGCCATGGACCCCCGGAATCGTGGTGATGATCCGCTCCTCGCCTTTCACCCACCCCTCGTGCAATTCGGTGGGCGTAATGGGGTACATGTGGACCGTTGCCAGCGGATATGGCACGTCCCTGTCGCCGTAATAAAAGTAAAGGCCGCCGTATTGCAGCTTCGAACGGATGTCATCGTAGATGTCCCGCGGCGAGCCGCTCTGGAGTCGGACGTGGTTGCCCAGGGCGGTGGGGCCCGGTACCAGATGCAGACGAACCAGTTGGGCGTCGCCCGAGGCCGACTCGATACAGTACAGCACGTTCTCGTTGTGGACGGTCCGCGTACCGGGATAACTGTTGCAGACAACCACACCCCCCGCAGCCTCCACTTTGCGCGCCACGCGAACCAGCACGTCCTGCGCGAGGAGGTTTACCGAGGCATACTGCCGCGAGATCGTCTTGGTTTCGGGATCAATATCGGCGGTGTGGCCATCCCAGGCGTTGTACGTGAACCGGCCGCCGTAACCGTGGGTATACCCGTCGGCGAACATGCTGGTGCAGCCAATCTCCCCGAGCATGACGTCGATCGCGTCAAGCATCGCCCTCCCAAACGAATTCGTCATCGTGGGATAGAAGATGTACCACCGGTAACCGGCGTCAACGTGCTCGTCACTGAAATACCGCGCATAGTATTCGGGACTGTCTCCGCCGTACATCGTCTGCCGGCCGTCCGCATCCATCACCCGCGCGTCGGGGAACAGTTCGCCGGGGGCATTGGTCGTGTACAGGCTGTGGGCAATGTGGAACATGGTTTGGATGCCGGGAAACCGTTCACGGGTCTCGGCGAACAGTCCTCTGAGCAACGCCATCTCTTGCGGATAGTTGACGAATTCGACGCCTTCGAGAGAAAGGCCGGGGTTGTCCGGCGGATGCCCGAGACAGCCCACGCTCACATACGCGAGACCGCGCCGGTCGACGTACTCGCGCGTGGGAGGTTCACGCCGGTCAATGAACGCGAAACTGCCCGCAATTCGCCGGTTCACGCCCAGGTCCCGCCGCACGTCATTGATGAAGTCGTAGTAATCGCCGGTCGCATTCACGTACACCGCCCATTCAAGCGTGTAGGAGGCCCCGGCATCCAGCGCAAACTTGTGCTCGCGTATACCCGCCGCACCGCCTTCGAAATACGTCGCATAGTGTTCGAGATAGACGTCGTCCAAAGCCACCAGACCGATGCCCTGGCCATTCGCGGACGCGAAAATGGACGGATTGGGCACGGGCGAGCACGACACGTCCCCGTGGCCGTTAAGATCGAGGTAGTTGCTCAGCAGGATACCAAGGGGGGCATCCGTCAAGTTGGTGATCGTGTCCTTGACCCACACGCGATGGCCGTCCGGCTCGAGCGTGCGCTCGATCCGGTAGAATGCGCCCTCGCCACGCGCGGTGTACGCGCCGTGTGTATCCACCGCCGCATGCCACACCGGTTCGGGATTCAGCGCGACGTCTTCCCCCGGCGAAAAGGCGTTGAATCCCCCGTGGGGCCAGGAGTACGTCGACGCCACCCGGTAGAGTCTCCCCCCCGCCTTCACGGAAAACCCGCCGCGCTCGTGCAGGGTGACCCGGCACGCCAACGGCACGGGAGGACGTTCCAGCGGCGGGACCATCTCCTGCTCCGGTCCAGGCACCTCAAACGATGCGGGAAACGGCACCACGACCGTCTTCCCGGCACGCAGCTGGCCGGCCTCTTCGACCCGCGCCGCGAGCGTGTAACTGCCCCGTTCGGCAACTTCGAAAACGGCGTCGCGCACGGCGAGGCTGTCTTGCGTAAGCGTGAATTCCTGCGCTTCGCCCGGCCCGGCATCGCCTTCCCGCAACAGCGCGACGGTGGCGTGTACGGCTTTCGGACGCGGAAACAGGCGGCCGCAGTCCAGATCCGCGTAGATGCGCTGTTCCTCAAAGCAGGGATACGCGGCCAGCACGATCTCGTTGGACGCGCTTGGGCCGCCGTATTGGGCCGCTTCGGCATTGTAATGCTCGAGCACCTCGTCGGCCGTCAGCGCGCGTCCATAGACCCGGACGCCATCCACCAGGCCCGCGAAACCCGCGGTCGGAACATCGGACCCGGCGTTCGCGCGAATCCGGCCGACCTGAAACGAGGTATCCGAAGGCATTCGGTCAAACTGCGATTCGGCCGTATCGGCAAGTGCTCCGTTGAGGTACAGGCACAGGGTTTCGCCGTCGAACGTACCCGCCAGATGCACCCACGACCCCGTGGCCAACGGGGTAGAACACTTGTTGCCGCCGCCGCCGACGTACCAGTAACACGACCCGTCTTTGTAGTACGTCAGGCCGTAGCTCCCGAATGACTTGCCGAGAATGCCCGGTTCGGCATCGGGTACGCGTTCAGGACGCACCCAGGCTTCAAGGGTGATCGGCCCCGTGATATTCAGCGCCTCGGGAGAGCCCATGTCCACGTACTGGCCGTTGCCGTGGAACCGCAGGGCCTGCCCGTCGCCCTGGGACGCCCATTCCGCGCCGTGGATATGCCCGTGGCTGGCATTCCCCGACGAATCCAGCGCGAGCAGCCCCGCCGCGTCATCGTGGTCGAAATCCCAGCAGCCCACGAGACCGGGGTCCGCGGTCCCTGCCAAACACGCCCAGACCAGCACGCCCAGTATCGCCGTCATACCACGACCTCCCCTGACAGGCGTCAGGCACCCTCATGAGCCTATCCGAGCGGGCGGCCGCGATCAATGACGGCACGGGCGACAGGACGCGTCCGGCCCGGGCGCGGCCGGAAATCCAGACAGGCACACCCCGTTCGGACGGGGCGATCTGAGAGGGAACGATCGGCGGCAAAGAAGTGGACCCTATGGACGGAATGGACGGGATGGGCGGGATGGGCATGCCTGCCTGAACGATGGTGAAGGGGTTCATTCCGCCGGTGTAGGTCCACGCGGGGCTGCCCCTGCGATACAAGGGGAAAGAGAACGGGGACATGTTCCAAGCGNNTGTCCCCGTTCGAACCGGATGGGCCTCCGGGGACCCCGGAACGGGGTCCAATGTGAACAGCCCTGGGCGCAGCCCATGGAGCACGCGTATCACAACGACCCGACCCGATAGGGATTGAACAAACACCGGATCTGTTCAACCCCCGTTCGGGGGTTGGGATAGGGGGACGCGCCCGATCCACGGGTTTCACCCGCGGCTACGCAAATTCGACACCTCCGGTGTCGGTCGGAAGAGGGACAATGCCGGCTCCATGGGCTTGGCCCGCAGCGTAAATTCGACACCTCCGGAATCGTTAAGGGCCGGGGTGTCCATACCGTCCATACCGTCCACCCCGTCCACCGCGTCCACCATGTCCACCATGTCCACGGCTCCGCATTCGACCGCCGGGCACCCAACTCGTTTCTCTGGCTTCCCGTCCGCGGCAACCGCATTTGCGTCGTGCTTATCCGGCGATTTGGCAACCCGTGCTCCCTTGAACCCCCACCGCCGGAGCCGTACACTGAGCATCGCGGTGAAACCAGGCGATGGGCGCGGATCAATACGGGCCTCCGCCGGAACACAACAGGGAGACGCGAGAGCGATGTACCTTTCCATACGCGATGCGATGGTGGCGGGCGATGAGTTTCCGAGTCCGGTCGCCGGGCTGCGGCACCTGGCCGTGGAGGCCGTCGAACTGAGGCTGTCCCAGGAGTATCAGGTCTACGCGATGGACTCGAAGGAGATGATCACGCTGGCCTCCGACGAGGACGCCACGGCGTATAAGCGCCATCTGGACGGCCTGGGCATCCGGGCCTGCTGCTTCATGACCGCCAAAGATTTCAGTACGGGAGACAAGGAATCCAACGCGGCCTGGGTGGCGCGCGCCATCGAATTGGCCGACATCATGGGCATGTCCGTGGTCCGCATCGACAGCGCCATGTCGAAGGAGCGCGAGCTCGATTTCGAGAAACGGGTGCAGCTATTCGCGGAAGGCCTCGGCGGCGCGCTCGAACGCACCGCGGGCTCGAAGGTTGCGCTGGGCATCGAGAACCACGGGTTCCAGGGCAACAACCTCGCCTTCCAGCTCAATGTCTACCAGACGGCGGGCTCGGATCGTCTCGGTGCGACCATGGACACCGGCAACTTCTATTGGCGCGGATATCCCCTGTCGGAAGTTTACGGGATTCTGCGCATTCTCGCGCCGTACACCAAACACACGCACGCGAAAAACATCAACTACCCCGAAGACAAACGCGAAATCACCCGGGAACCGGGCTGGGAATACGGCACGTATTGCTGCCCGCTCGACGAAGGCAACATCAGTCACGCCAAAGTGCTTCGCATGCTCGCGGACGCCGGGTACGATGGCGATGTCTGCATCGAAAACGAATCGGTGGGACGCTACAAGACGCCCGGAGAGCGCATCGAGGTGCTCGAACGCGACGTCGCGCATTGCCGGGCCATCATCCAAGACCTGGCGCTCCGGTAACCCTTCGAGAAAACTTCGTGGGCGAAGAGAAACCGAAAACCGTGAAACCGCCGTGGCGGGGCATTGCCTGGCTCGTCGTGGGCCTGGTTCTGGCGCTCGGCGCGAGCTTTCTGGCACAACGCGCCGAACTCGGCAAGCGCCTCACGCTCGATTTCAAAGGACAACGCAGCACCGGTTTCGCGGAACCGATGGGCGACGATTACAGCATCCGCTACGAGCACCCCAACGGCACCATCTTCCGGCGATTGTACACCGGGCGGCTGAGCGGCGAACCCTCGCCGGAAGGTAGACTCGAGATCGCCATCGTGTTTGACCCCGGCGAGCCCAGTCAGTTTCAGCCCGCGGGCCTGTCCTACCTGCCCGGCGTGATCGCGCTGACATTATTTATTCTCGGTATGGCGTGCGTGTTCAAAGGGCGAAAGGTCATGTACGCGCACTATCTCGCCGCCAGCGGGAAGACCGATGCCAACGCGAAAGGGAAGCGCGGGGCGGGGCCGCGGACGGATCCCGCCCTTGCGCGCCGCAAACAGCTCCGTATCGCGCTGACCATTGCCATCGCATTCGCGTTAATCGTGCTGCTGTACGGCTGCCCTCAACTCAAGATCCCCGGCTTGTTCAAAAACTGACGCCGGCCGCTCACCCCGTCAGGCTCATGGTTTCCGGGTGATCCCCATGCCGCACAGGGGAAGAATATCCGCGTATTCGGCCGTGCCGTAGTTGAAGACCGTAAATCCCCCGGCGCCCAGCTCGCGCGTGATCGTGATCTGCTCGATGAGCTTCACGATGTCGAGACGGTCCGGCCAGGTGCTCTGCCCTATGCCCGGATAACACGGCACGTTCCCGGCCCACGCCATCTGCTGCGCGGCCATGTTGCGGAAACTGTCGTTGTAGGGCGTGTAATCCATCGGACAGACAAAATCCAGGTAGCCCCGGTCGCACCAGACCTTCCAGTCCTGCCCGACCGTGTCGCGATCCCTGGGCCAGTTGCGGAAGACCGCCGCGGATATCTGGATGCCGGGGCGGACCTTCCGCGCGCCGTCATGCACCCCCGCCACGACCTGCGTGATGTTCTGGCGGCGGAATTCGAGCCACGCGTCGAGGTCGCGCCCGCCGGGCCCAACATCCTTGGGCCACTCAGCCACGGAGCGGCCCAAGTGCTTCTCAAACCGCGTCCGGCACCCGGCGCAGAAACAAAAATCCGAATTGGGATACCGAATGTAATCGAAATGGATGCCGTGAACGTCGTAGTTCCGGGCGACCTCGACCATCGAATCGATTTCCAACTGTTGGTTGGCCGGATGCGACGGACACAGCCATTGCGGCTGCGCCGCGCCCGCGAAACTGACCTGGGTCCGGCCCTCCGACTTCATGCGGTCCATGAACGTTTTCGGCGCGCGCGAGCCCATGTTCCAGTTCACTTTCCAGACATGGCACTCAACGCCGTATTTCCGGCACGCCGCCAGGCATTCCGCGACCTGGTCGCCTTTCTCCGCGACCTCCGCCGCCGTGGGCAGGACCTCGCTCGGATAGAAGGCCACGCCGCCCCACAGCATGTTGGGCAGAATGGCGGTAAACCCGTTTTCGGCGAGGCGCCGGATGGCCTCGTCCCAGGTCACGCCCTCGACGCCGAACGCGCTGTGGCACCAGTAGGCACGGTGTTCGCCGGGATGGGGCTTCTGGGCGGCGCAATACGCCAGAAGCGTCGACCGCCGTACCTTTTCGGCCGTCTCGAGCGCCTCGGGAAACCGGCGCTTCTCGACCAGTTCGGAGGCTCGCGCAAGGAGGGTTTCCGCTTCCGACAGATGCCGTTCCACCGTGGGATCCTGCTGCGAGGCCGCCAGAAGCCCCTGCCGGCACGACGCAAAATCCGGGTACCCGCCGGCCGTACCCGCGCCGGCGAGCGCGTGGCTGGCGGCCACCGGCCACATGTCCGGCAGGAGATGCCCCACCATGGCCAGCAGCAGCATCCGTTTTCGCGCGGGATCCTCGGTGATCAGGATGTGGCTCATGTGCACCGCGTTGGCGGACGCGGCGACCGCGTTGTAGCCGGTGGGCTGGCCCGTTTCGTCGTACCACGCGGCCACCGCACGGCTCTTTCCCTCAATCGGCAGCACGTCGTGAATGTTCCACGAGTGCTGGCCGACCTCCACCGGCTGCCCTTCGAGCGGGGTGGCCGTCGCGCGGATCGACGCGAACGTCACGCCCTGGTCGCGGCTCACATAACGCCCCGCCTTCACCCCCATGAGCGGCGCGAGCCGTTCGTCGAGCCGGTAAAACGACATCAATTTGCCGCCGTTTTCCAGGTAACGCGCCAGCGCCTGCACCGCTCCGTCCGACATCGACGGGTTGTACGGAAGAATGATCAGTTTCTTGTCCCGCAGGAAGGCGTTGGACAAATCGAGGTCGCTCATGATGACGAACGGAATGCCAAGCGCCTCGAGCTGCTCAGCCACAAATCCAACGCACTGCTCGATGGTCTTGTACTCGCTGTTCTTCACCCCGGCGGCCGACTCGTTCCGCACGATACCGATGGGGGCATCGCCGCCACAAAGCGACAGGTCCGCCACGTAGAATTCCGTATTCTGCTGTTTGCCCCGCCAGGCGGCGATACGGACCAGATCAATGCTGCCCCAGCCCGCGGGCCGGCCTTCCATGCTCGTGGCGGATTTGTCGAAGACGATGGTGCACCATTGACCGGGCGCGGCGGCCCCGAACGTCATGTGGTACCACCCCTCGCCGCTGCGCAGATACATGGAAAAGTACGAGACGGGCGAAGTATCCGGGGAATAGAATTGAAACCGCACCCCCTGGCTTCGGGTCAGGTCCAGCCGGCCATACCAGTCCCAAACCGCTCGCTCGGTCTCCACCCCTTCAAACACGCAGGGCATGCGCAGCATCTTGCGCCCCCCCGCCTCAACGACCTCGACGGGCGTCGTGTTGCCACCGGCCTTGAACACCGCGCGCGCCTGCTCGGACGTGTCGAACGGCATGCCCGGCAGCGCCTGCCCGGCAAGCGGCGCGGGCGGAGGCGGCACTTCAGCGCCCCGGGCGGACACCACCAACAGAATCCCCACGCTCAGTGCGATGCTGACATGTTTCATGCGCAGGCTCTCCCCTCGCTCGTTCCCACAAGGGCGGCGGGACCGTCACGCGGGTCCCGGCGTCCCGGACTCCAGACCGATCTGCGTTGTTTCCGCAATGAATTCACAGGATACCCGCGACGGCGCGCCAAGTCGAGACCGCCGTTGAGCCCGAAGCCGGCGTTCGGAGCGCGCTATACTGGTCATGGTAGTTCTATCGGAAACTGTGCCATAATTGCGCGCGTTCGGACGGATGGGGCCAAACCGGGAACGACACGGCGGAGGGATGTCCATGGAACTGCCACCTCAAGCAAGGGAACTGAGCCGGAAGATCGCGGGCAAATCGTGCGTCGGCGGGGTGATCGGGCTGGGATACGTCGGCTTGCCGCTCGTACAACACCTGTGCGAGGCCGGCTACCGGGTACTGGGATTCGACGTCGATCCCGCAAAAACCGGGCGCATCAACCGCGGCGAGAGCTACATCAAACACATCGATTCCGGATGGATCACCGCCGCCGTCAAGAACGGCGCGTTTTCCGCCACCACGGCCTTCGAATGCCTCGCCGAGGCCGATTGCATCAGCATCTGCGTGCCCACCCCCCTCGATGAACACATGGAGCCGGACCTCCAGTACGTGCGCGCCACCGCGGAAAGCATCACCAAAACCCTGCGCCCCGGCCAGCTCGTACTCCTCGAAAGCACCACCTACCCCGGCACTACAGCCGAGATTCTCCTCCCCCTCTTCGAAAGCACGGGACTGAAGGCGGGCGAGGATTTCTTCCTCGCCTTCTCGCCGGAACGCGAAGACCCCGCCAACCCGGACTTCTCCATCAGCAACATCCCCAAAGTGCTCGGCGGCGTAACGCCCGCCTGCACGGATCTCGCCGCGCAGTATTACGCGACCATCTTCAAACGCATCGTTCGCGTCAGCAGTCCCGCGGTCGCCGAGCTGTCGAAACTCCTCGAAAACATCTTCCGCAGCGTCAACATCGCCCTCGTCAACGAGCTGAAACTCCTCTGCGACCGCATGGGGCTCGACGTGTGGGAAGTGATCGACGCCGCCGCCACGAAACCCTTCGGGTTCATGCCGTTCTATCCGGGCCCCGGCCTGGGCGGCCACTGCATTCCCATCGACCCGTTCTACCTGAGCTGGAAGGCCCGGGAATACGGCGTGCCCACCCGGTTCATCGAACTCGCCGGACAGATCAACACCATGATGCCCGAGTACGTCGTCCGCCGCGTCATGGAAGCCCTCAACGGCCACGCCAAACCCCTCAAGGGCGCCCGCGTGCTCATCCTGGGCGCCGCATACAAGAAAGACGTCGACGACATGCGCGAATCCCCCTCGCTGAAACTCATGGAACTGCTGCTCGAACACGGCGCGGACGTCGCCTACAACGACCCCCACATCCCGCGGCTTCCCCCCACGCGCAAGTACCAGTTCGAAATGAGTTCCACGCCCCTCACGGCGGAAACGCTCCAGCGCGCCGACTGCGTCCTCGTGGCCACCAACCACAGCGCCTACGACTACGAGTTCATCGTGCGCCACGCCCCGCTCGTCGTCGACACGCGCAACGCGACCCGGTTCGTGGTCGAAGGCCGCGCGAAAATCGTCAAGGCCTAGTTGAATCCGACCATGCGTCGCGGTTTTCGGCCTGGCCTGCGGCCTTCCGGGGATGGAGCGGGCGGCCATGACACCCGAGCGCGCGCGTCAAAAATTGACTTTGCGTCAAAACGGCTGCAATGATGGAGCCCGATACCGTGTTGAACGAACCGGAGGGCGCCTGCCATGAAGATGATCGTATCCGCATCCTGGGTCGTGCTGCTTGCGGCACTCCTGATGGCCTCATGCACCCCAACCACGGAGGCTCCGCCCGCCCCGCCGGCCCCGGCGCCCGCACCGGAACCCGCGCCGGCGCCGGAGCCTGCCCCCGCGCCCCCTCCCGAACCCAAGCCGGCGCCATCGGCAAGCGTGATTCCTGACGTCCCGCTGCCGGAAGTGTCTGGCCCGGCCACAGAGGGTCTGGTGCTGGCGCAGGGCGGATCCAGCCCGTACCGGATCGTGCTCGAAGCGACCGCCAGTCCTTCCGAACGACTCGCCGCCGCCGAAATCCAGACGCATTTCAAGGCCTGCACGGACGTCGAACTGCCCATCGTCGAGGGCCAGCCGGCGGAAGAGGTCCCGATGATTGTGCTGGGCTGCGGTCCCACGGCGCAGGGCCTTGGCGTGAATCCGTCCCCGGAAGAACTCGGCGAACAGGGGTACGTCCTGGTCACTGTGGGCCCCAACGTGGCGATCGCCGGCTCGGCCGCGGCGGGCACGCTGTATGGCGCCCGGGACTTCCTGGAAGCCGATCTGGGGGTGCGGTGGTACGCTCCGGACGAAACCCGCACGCCCCGGCTGGAAACCGCCTTCGCCCGGGAACGCACGAAAGCCCGGGTGCAGCGCCCGTCATTCAAGTGGCGCCTCACCAGCTATGAGTGGCCCGGAGGGGATGCGGCGTTCCGCGCGCGCCGCGGCGAAAACAACGGCACGGCCGGCCCCGATAGCGAACTCGGCATCCAGTACGCGCATGACGGCCGTTGCCACACGTATTTCCGGTTCATCAGCCCCGGCGAATATTTCGACGAACATCCCGAGTACTTCTCGGAGATCGGCGGCAAACGCGTGCGCGATGAAACGCAGTTGTGCCTGACCAATCCCGACGTGCTCGAAATCGTGACCGAAAAGATGCTTCAGCGCATGCGCGACAACCCGCAATACGAGCAGCAGAATTTCTCGCAGGAAGACTGGTACTCCTACTGCGAATGCGCGAACTGCACGGCCATGAACGAGCGCCTGGGCACCACCGGCGGCACGCAGTTCTGGTTCGTGAACCAGTTGGCCGAACGCACCTCCAGAGAGTTCCCGGACATCCAGATCGGCACCCTCGCGTATACCTATACCGAAGAACCGCCCCAAGACCTTACGATGCATCCCAACGTGGCCGTGTGGCTCTGCCACATGTTCCCGAGTTGCCAGAGCCACCCCATTGCCGCGTGCGAGAAGAATGCGAACTTCAAGCGCCGCGCACAGAAATGGGCCGAGATCTGCGATCACCTGTACATCTGGTACTACATCGTCGATTTCGCCCACTACTACAACCCCTACCCCAATCTCGGAGCCATGGCCGCCGACTACCAGTTCTTCCACGACATCGGCGTTGAGGGCATCTACTCGCAGGCCATGGGGCACCGGGGCGGCGGTGGCGAGTTCAGCCTGCTCCGGCCCTATTACGCCACCGAGTTGATGCAAAACCACGCCCTCGATCCCGACACGGTCATCTATGATTTCCTCCAGGGGTACTACGGAGACGCCGCGCCCCACATTTACCGCTACGTCAAAATGCTCCAGCACAAAGTCGACACCGATGCCATCCACATGCATCTGTACACCAATCCCGGACAGGGCTATCTCACCGACGCAATCGTCGCCGCCGGCGAAGACCTCTTCAACCGGGCCGAACAGGCCGTGGCGGGCAACGAACAACTCCTCGAACGGGTGCGCGTGTGCCGCATGCCGCTGGTCTACGCGCGCTGGTTTCCCCGCAACGGCTACGAGATCGCCGACGGCAAGATGCGCTTCCTGGGCGACCTCGCCAAGCCCGACGAGATGAAGGCGTTTGGAGAACGCATGGCCGCCCACGGCTTCATCAACATCCGCGAATGGGACGGCAGTCCCGACGAACTCGCCCTCTACGCGATGGTCCTCAACACGCCCATCCCTCTCCCCTCGATCACCAGCCAACACCTGACGGTCGACGTGGCGCCCTTCATGGGCGGACGGGTGCTGCGCATCATCGATAACGCCACCGGCGAGTGCGTCACGGCCTACAACGTCGTGCAAAGCCTCGTGTTCCCCTTCGGCGGGGGCGAGGACACGCGCGTCGGCGGCAATTTCGCGGTGCACGAGAGCGGCCCGATGGTCCAGGCCGAAGTGGCCGGCATTTCGGAGACTAAGGACGCCATCACGCTCACCATGCAGGCGCGCGGACTCAAGATCGAACGCAGCATCGCACTCGACCCCGACCGGCCGGTCGTGGTCTTTACCATCACCGCTACCAATCCCGGCGACAAGCCCGTCGTAACCCGCGTGAGAAGCCACCTCGAACTCAATCTCGGCGATCTGGCTTCCACCCGGATGGCATTTCAGAATCTGGGCGGCGAGACCGTCGACACCGACATGCGGCCCGTCATCAACCTGTTGCGCGAAGGCCAGATGTTCCACGCCGACACCCAGACCCTGCCCACCGGCGAATGGACCTTCTCGGGTTCGAAGGGATTGCGGGTGACCCAGCGCTTCGACCCGCAGGCCGTGGACCTGACGTGGGTCTATGCCTACCCCGAGGAGATGCAGGACCTCGAGGTCGAGCTGTGGCGCATCGAGGAAGAGATTCCTCCGGGCCAGAGCGTCACGCTCCGCCACGAACTCGAGATTCAGCCGGCGCCGTAGCGGCGGCTGCAATCGCCCATCCAAACGATACACCGTCCGGGGGACGCCCTCCTCCGGACGGTGTTTTGTTGTTCGTCCGGCCCGCTTATCTCCGTTCCACCGCGAGCAGGGCATTGGCCGCGCTGATCCGCACGTCGGCATCCGCATCGTCCAGCAGCCGAAGCAGGAGGGGGACCTCCTCCGCATCCCCGCGCAACGCCATAGCCTCTCCGAACTGGTAGCGTGCGGATGTGTCGCTGCTTTCCGCGTACGGTTTCAACAACTCCGTGCTCGCGTTCCGATCGGTATCCTCTGCATGCGCCAGCCACGCGATAAGCAGGTTGAGCCGCGCGGGTGAGTCTCCGGGTTCCGCCAGGGCCGCCTCCCGCACCCGGGCAAGCGTTCGCTCATCCATCCTGGGGGCGAAACGCAGGGCGTAAGCGGCCGTGTTGCGCACATCCTCATCATACGAACCCAGCAGCGCGGCCAGATACTCCGTGTCCTCCACTGCGCCGGTATTGGCGAGGATCAGCCGCGCGTAGGCTCCCAGCGGGACATCGCTCGCTGTCGCGGCCAGGAGAAGCGCGGTCGAGCGCCGCGCATCACCGAGTTTCCCCAGCGTTTCCGCGGCATGCAGCCGGTCCGGCCCGTCCAGATCCAGAAACGCGGCGCGAATGCGCTCGACGTAGCGCTCCCGCAGCTCCGGGTCCCGTTGCGCCTGGGCCAGCACCCGCCACACGCCGATGCGGTGCTTCGGCGCGCTGGTCTCCGCCTCGGGCAGAAACACGGCCTCCACGCCCTCCGGCAATCCGTTTCGCAGAAGCGCTTCCGCCGCATGCACCCGCACCCACGCCGTTTCGGTGCGCAGCGCATCGCGGAGCTCCGCAACGGCCCGGTCATGGAACTCCGCCGTTACCGCCCCCGCCGCCAGCGGCATCAGCGTCAGACACACGGCCAGTGCCGCCACAAGTGCGCGAATTACATTCATGCGTGTTCTCCCTGATACCTCAGTTCACCCCATCCCCGGACTCGCGCCCTATCCTGACAGGTCGTTTCCCCGGCCTTCAAGAAGCGCATCATCGGCGGCAATCCCGCCACTCGACCACACCAGGATCTCGCCCAGCGACCGGCGAGGGGGTCGGGGAAGAGGACCAAGAACGGGGACATGTTNNCCCCCAACCCATTTCGCCCTGAAGGGGCAATCCAAGTTCCAATCTCACGCGTGCTTTTCATCAAATTTCCATCACGGGAGATCATGGACGGCGATCCCGATTTCGATTTCGATTTCGATCCCGATATGGAGGGGGGATCTGAGAACGCGATTGAGACATGGACTGTGTCGCGTCTTCTCCAGACGGAGGCGAGACGCCTGCGCTGCGCCCTCTGTGGCCGTCTTTCTTTGGACTCCATTCCGGGGGGCCAGGGCGGTTGCGTTTGCGGCCGCGAAAGGTGTAGCCTCGGATCGCTATGGTGTGCGTCGAGCTGGACATCGAGGACGGCGAACTCGGTTCGGCCGTCCGGGAGCGCCTGGAACACGCCGGGCACGTGGTCGGAGAGGACTCGCCCGCCACGATCATCACCGACAGTGCCCTCCGCGCCATGCAGCACCTGAAACGCGCGCCCACCCTGGTTCTGGCGGACGCGACCCAGATTCCCGCGGCGGTAGCGGCGATGCGCGCGGGCGCGTTCGGATACGTGTGCGTGCCGTTGCTGCCGGGTGAACTCGAGCTGATGGTGGAACGCGCTCTTGGGGGTTGGCCGCCCCATCCGCAGGGCGACCCGCTCCCGCTGGCCGTGCTCGAGGCACGCTACATCCGTGCCGTGCTCGACCGGTTCCGGGGCAACCAGACCCGGGCGGCGAGAACCCTGGGTATCGGACGAAACACGCTCTGGCGCAAGCTTCGGCGCCACGAGGACCCGAAGCCCCCACAACCCTAGAAGGCACCGAACACGCAGATGAAGACCACCCTCGCGGACGCCATTCAACAGATCGACCGCCAGCCGATCCAGGCATGTTATGTCGGCACGGACGCCGCCGAACGCCTCGCCGCGTTCGTCTCGGACCGCCTGGGCGCCGCGTGCCTGGTCGTCGCCGATGAAAACACCCTGGCCGCGGGGGGCGACCGGCTCCTGCGGGCGCTCAGCGCCGCCCACCGGAAGATCGTCCACAAAACCTACGGCGCCGAGCCCCTGGACGCCACCGAGGACCTCGGCAACGAGGTCGCCGCGGCTGCGCAGGACGTGGACGTCATCGTCGCCCTCGGCTCCGGCACCCTCTGCGACCTGGCCAAACATGCCGGCACTCAACTCGACAAACCCTCCGTCCTTTACGCAACGGCCGCGTCCATGAACGGCTACACATCGGGGATCACCGCGCTCAAGGTCCGGGGGCTTAAACGCACCACGCCGTGCGACCCCGCCGCTGCGGTGTTCGCCGATCCCGAGGTCGTAGCCACCGCGCCCCGGCGCATGGCCGCGGCAGGCGTGGCGGATTTCCTCTCGAAATGCTCCTCGGCCTCGGACTGGCGCGCCGCCCATTATCTGCGCGACGAGTATTATTCGCCCAAAGCCATGGCGTTCTACGAGGGCACGGTCGAGCGGGTGCTCGACGCCGCGCCGGGCGTTGGCCGGACCGAGACGGACGCGTTGGCCGTGCTGCTCGAGGCGCTGCTCCTGTCTGGCTTGTCGATGCTTTCGGCAGGGTCCTCGTCGCCCGCGTCGGGCGGCGAACACCTGCTCTCCCATTACCTCGACATGAAGAGCGCACTCTACGGAACGCCCCACGATCTGCACGGCGCGCAGGTCGGCGTGGGCACCCTCCATTGCCTCGGCCTGTGGGAACGGATCCTGGCGATGGACCCCGCATTGCTCGATGCGGACGCGCTGGCCGCGGCCCAGCCCCAGGAGAGCGCGATCCGCGAATGGATCGAAGAGGACTGGGGTCCCGCCGTGGCCCACGAAGTCCTCTCGCAATGGCAGTTGAAAGCCCTTCCGCCCGAAGCTCTGCGCGGCGAGATCGCCCGGTTTGCGGCCGGGGCCGACACCGTGCGAAACAGCGTGCGCCAGGATTACCTGCCCCCGGCGACGGTGGCCGACGCGATACGCGCCGCCGGCGGCCCGGTGTCGCCCGAGGAACTGAACGCGCCCGCCGACGAGTTTCAAAAGGCCGTCAAGCGGGCGCGGTTTATCCGGAACCGGTTTACCGTGCTCGACCTCGCCGCGGAGCTGGGCATCGGATGATAGCGGCCTGGCTCGCCCTGCTCGCCGGGCTCGGAGCCGCTGCCGAACCGGCACCGCCCGCGGATCTGCCCGCGGCCCGGACGGCGGCGGTCGAACGTGCTCTTGAAAACGACCCCCATCTGCTCGCCTGGCACCGCGGCTACCTGGCATGGACCCGGCAGCATCCCGCCGCCGCCGCGGCGGAGGACGCGTTCACGTCATTGCTGCGGACCACGGGATTCTCCCTGCCCGTCGGTCGATTCGATGAGGCCCTCGTGCGTTTCCCGGAACTCGCGGCACGCATGGACGCCTGCTACGCCGTGCTCGCATCGAATGCGGACGCGCGCGCGGCCGTGGACGATCTCCACCGTTTTGAACTGGCCCACCGAACCGGGCGCGATACCTGGGGCGCGGTCCTGATGTACCTGCGCGCCCATCCCGAGGAGGCGCTGACGTTTCTCGAGAACCCGCAATGGGTCAAACCCATTCCGGAGACGCTGCGGCCGCTCGCCGATGCCGCGCGCCGAAAAGACCCGTCGCTCGAACGCCTCCAGGCCGACTTCCAGATCCTGCACGACCAGCCCGAAGCCCACCTGCGCGTGTTTCCGTGGTGGAAAGCCGCCTGCGGCGAGGAAAGTCCCGTCCGCGACGCGTTCGAGGCCCTGATGGCGCATTTCCGGCAGTACCCCCACCGCTTCTGGGTGTGGCACCGGAGGGAACTCGTCCTGGCCGAACCCCCCGGTGCGCGCGCATGGCTCCGGCATTGGCACCGCGTGGTCCGGCGCTCGGAAGGTCTGGAGCGCGCTTACTGGGACTATCTGGAAGCCGTGCGTACGCAGCCGGAACTCGCCGAGACCGCCGAGGCGCGATGGCGGAACGAATACGGCCCCGCCCCGGCATGGCCGCCGGAAGGCGAGCCGCCATCCCTCGCGCCCCTCCGGGTCCCCTCGCGCGCAACGCCGTCGATCGAGCGGCCGCCTCGCACCGAAACGGAGAAGCCCGCGCGTCCCCGCATCCCCGCGAGCGGGCCGGTGAAACAGCCCACGCGCCCCGTACCGCCCGCGCGGCCGGTCAAAGACGCGGCAGACACCGGTCCGAAGGCCGAAACCGGCGGGCCGTGACGCGGCCTACAGATTCCAGGCCCGCGCGAAGGCTTCGAAGGAGCGGTCGTACGTCTTTTCGGCCTGGGCGGGAAAACAGCAACCCGGCAATTGCCGGCTCTTGAGATGCGACTGGATGCATTCGCAGCACAGGGCATGCTTCGAACAACCCGCGTACGAACAGGTGCAAAAAGTCATGTTCCTCTCATGATTCGGGCAATGCGTCGCCATAGAAACGATCCTCCTGAGACAAGCCGGTTGTGATGACGGCGTCTCGCCTGCAATCTTATCTTCTCGAGGTGATCCGGATGCAGGCGAGACGCCTGCGCTACAAGAGCCCCGTTTTTTGTCTTGTTCTCCGAAATTCTCCGGGGTGAGTCCACGCCGAAGGAACAAACCCTTCACCATCGTTCAGGCACGCACGTCCATAGCGTCCATAGGGTCCATAACGTCCATAGGGTCCACCACCCCCCCCCGATGCCTCGCCAAGAATCTCCTCGTGTGAGCGGGGACGCATAATCGCGCAGCGGACGCATCCGTCGCGACCTATTGCAGCGCCGGCGGCGGGATGGCCTCGCCGCGATGCTGTGCGAGCTGTTCGCGCCGCGAATAGCTGCCGTAGAAAGCGCCGTTACCATCGAGCCAGAGGTAGAGCCGCCGGAGTTCGTCGTCCGAGAGGGTCAACTCGCCCGCGTGGTGTTCGTCGGCCAAGACCCCCAGAAGCGGGCTCACGTCGGAAGGCATCTCGCCGGGCCGCGTGACTATGGGCCGGATCGTGGCGTCGCCCCATTCGTACCAGCGCGCGTACGGGCGAAGCGATTCGTAAGCCGCGGTGAACGCGCCCGCGGGCGCCCCGGTCAACACGGGCGGCGTCATCCCCTCGCCATGGCAACGAACACAGTGCTGCTCGAGAATGGGCTGAATCAGGCGGGGAAAGCTCCACGGCCGCGTACCGTCGGGGCCGGGCGCGATGGTGGACGGCGCGCGCATCGCGGCCAGAAGACGCTGTCCCGATTCCACCGCGCTGGTCGTTTCGTGGCAGCCCACGCAGCTCCGCCGCTCGCCGGGCTGGAGGTACGTGGCGCTCCGCATCCCCTGGACCGCGCGTCCGCTCGCATCCACGGCCTGAAACGCGAGCGGTTTCCCCGCGGGCGCGCGGAAATACGCGGAACCGTCTTCCTCGACCGGCACCGTGCCGAGCAACATGCGGGCCGATTCGGCATTGGCGTAGCCGATGCGGGGCTTGTTGGCCACATGGGTCTCGCTCTTGGGCAGGATCTGGTAAATGCGGAGTTCCCGCACCGGCCGGGACTCCGGCAGCGGGAAATGGCTCTGCCGCACGTTGGCCAGCAGGTACTCGCCCTCGTTGCCGAGACCGGGCTCGAGCGAGCTGGCGATGACGGGCGGCGCGGGACGCGGCTCCAGCGGGATCGGGTACATGCTCGAGATCCCGTCCTTGCGGTACAAGAGTTCGAGGTTGCCGAACCGGTCGTAGAGGTAGAGACCGGTCTTGGTGTCCTCCTCAACCTTGGGCCCCATGCCCGGCAGGGGGTCAAAACTGAAGGCCACGAGAAAGAAGTCTTCCGACAGGGGCCACGGACTGTGATAGAAGCTCGCGGGCCATCCCTCCGCGGTCTCGGGGAAGCACACCTCCGGCGTGAGCCGCTCGATCGCTTGAAAGGAGTCCTCGCCCGTCGCGGGATCGAGGGCGATGCGCGACGGATCAAGAAGCACCAGCGACCCGCCGACGTTGGCGTGGTGCGCTCCCGCAAGAAACGCAACGCGATGCGAACCTGGAATCGGATGCGGCTGGTAACAGGCGTTCACGTTCTGCGTGTAGCTCCCGAACAGTTGCCGCGCGTTGCTGCCGTCCGGGTTCGTGGTCCAGATGCCGTGAAAATGCGCGGCCGACCGGTCTACGTAATCCCAGCGGATATACGCGATCTGCCCGCTCGCCAGCACCTGCGGATGCCACTCGCTCGTCTCGTGAAACGAGAGCGTGCGCACGTTTCTCCCGTCCGCATCCATCCGGTGCAGGGTATGCGCGGGCAGAGGTTCCCAGGGGTTGTTGCAGCGGGTGAACCCGCCCCGCATCGTCGACATGAACGCAATCCCCCCGTCCGGCAGGGGGCAGGGGTCGAAATCATCCTCGGAGCCGTCGGTCAGTTGCCGCAGATCGCCGCCGCCGGCATCCATCGCATAAATGTGGAAACACCGCCGGTCGGGAGAATAGAAATCGGGTTTCTCTTCGGCGCGGGGCGCGAAGGCGAAATAGATGGTCTGCGCGTCGTACGACAACGACAGGGTCGTGTAGTTTCCCCGCGGGAACGCATCGCCCAGAAGGTCCGTGACCCGCTCCGATGCGCCCGGCTCTTCGAGCACGTAAACGCCCCCGCCCTCGAGGTCGCCATAGTCGTAATAGTAGCCGAGATACTCGTGCAGCATCTGGCAGATGAACCGCCGCCGTTCCATGAAGAGGATGCGCTTCCCCGCGATGAGCGGGTTCGACAGCGCCAGGTCCCGCGCAAGCCAGCGGACGTCGTGATACCGCGCCAGGCGCTCCGCTTCGGAGCGCCCGTCGAAATTCCCTTCCGCGCGAAACCGGGCCAGGGTCTGCGCCGTCTGCTCGCGCTCTGCCGCGCCGGGCAGGGCCGCCAGCGCTGCATGCAGACGCTCCGCACGCGCCAGAACGTCGGCAATGGCCTCGGGATCGCCGGGATTCCGGCCCAGCCGTCCCTCCTGCCGCGCCCAGTCCGCCTCGACTTCCTGCCGGAACCCGGCGTCATCGCCCCCGGCGATAGAGGACGAAGACCAGAGCATCGCCACCAAAACCCACAGCAGTCCGGGCAGCACGCGCGTACACATCGGCAGCCTCCCTGATAATTCTGTCGCACCAATCGTAGCAGAAAAATGGCGCGCGATAAACGCGTCCCGCCGGCGTCCCCACGCGAAAGCACGCCGCGATTCCGGAAGATGGTATGGCACATCAGGCCCATTCATGTATATTTGAGACGTCACCAACCATACGGAAAGGGAGATGTATGAAATTCACCGTCATTGCTACCGGATATCTCGCAATGCTGCTTCTCGCCGGCTGCGGTGGGAAATCGGCCGAAGAGAAATCGGCCAATGCCCTGGCCGAACAGATGATCGAACGGGCGGCCCGCGAGAACGGTTCCAATATCGATGTGGACATTTCCTCAGGCAACGTCACGATCCGCGGCACGGATGAAAACGGCGAAGCCATCAACATCAATGTCGACGGCGAGACCGCCACCGTGACCTCCGAGGATGGCGGCGTAAACTTCGCCACCGGCGAGGCCGCAAAAATCCCCGACGACTTTCCCAAAGACATCCCCCTGTATGACGGCGCCCAGCTCGTGACCGTGCACCAGGACACCGGCGCCGGCACGATCGCCCTCATCGCAACAAGCAGCGACGCGGCAGCCAAGGTCGCGCAATTCTACAAGGAAAAAGCCCCGGCAAACGGCTGGACCCAGGAATCCGCATTGGACCAGGGCGGCACAGTGCATATGCTGACCTACAAAAAGGACAGCCAGCAGTTGGACATTTTCATCTCCGGTGAAGGCGATGCCACGCAGATCCAACTGAGCCTTACCCGGCAATAGGGACGCGGCAGTCACGGCTCCGGATCATTGCGCGCTGCCGCCACCTTCGGGGTTGGGTCGTTGGGATGCGCATGGTCCCCGGGCTGCGCCCGGGGCTACTCACATTGGACCCCGTTCCGGGGTCCCCCCGGAATCCCGTTCTCGTGATGCCCGATCCCGATGCGCTATTCCGCGTCCACGGGTAAGCCCACTGCCTCAGCAATGCGCGAGGTAGGCGGCCTTGATCTTTTCCACAAACGCGTGCTGGTCGGTGGCCCACCATGCATCCGAGAAGATCTCGACTTCGATGTCGCCCGTGAATCCCGCCTTTTCGACCCACGACCGGATGCCCCGGATGTCGATGCAGCCTTCGCCCATCAGACCGCGATCGTTGAGCAGATCGCGCGTGGGCGTGCGCCAGTCGCACACATGAAACGAGAGGATACGGCGGCCCGCGCGGCGGATCTCGGCTTCGAGCCGCGAGTCCCACCATACGTGGTATACGTCCACCGTCACGCCCACGTGGTCATCGTCGAGTTCCGCCGCCATATCGTTCGCGTCCGTCAGCGAATTCACGGCCGACCGCGCATCGGAGAACATGGGATGCAGCGCCTCGATGGACAGCTTGACGCCCGCCGCCCGGGCCTCGGGCAGCACCGCGGCAATGCCTTCGGCGATCTGTTTGCGGGCCTCCGAAAGCGGCATGCCCGGCACCGCGCCGCAGACCAGCACAATCAGCGGCGCGCCGATGGCGTGCGCCTCCGCAATCGCGCGCCGGTTATCGTCGAGGGCGTGGTTGCGGCCGTCTTCCGACACGGCGGGAAAGAACCCGCCCCGGCACAGGCTGGTCACGCGCAGACCCGAATCCTGGAGCATCCGGGCCGAGGCCTCCAGCCCCTGCGGTTCCAGCCACTGCCGCCACACCGTCACCGCGGGCACCCCGGCCTTACGGTAATTGGAAAGGCATTCTTCGAGCGACCACGGCTTTGTCGTGATCGTGTGAATACACAGCCGCGAGAAATCAGTCAGTAATTTCGCCATTGCGCCCGCTCCTCAGTCCAGCGCCGGCACGTCGACCCAGCGCCGCTCCTGCCACGACCGGAGCCCCAGCTCGGCCAGTTGCACCCCTTTCGCGCCTTCCTTGAGGTCCCACCGGAACGGCTCGTCGTTCACCACGTGCCGCAGAAACAGCTCCCATTCCGCCTTGAAGGCATTGTCATAAAGCTGGTTGTCGGGCATCCGCATCCAGTTCGCGTAGTAGTCGATGGGACTGGGAATGTCCGGGTTCCAGACCGGTTTTGGCGTCGCCGATTGCGGTTGAACGCGGCAGTCGCGCAACCCCGCCACCGCCGATCCCCGGGTGCCGTCGACATGCACCGTCAGCAGGTCGTCGCGTCGCACCCGCGTGCACCACGACGAATTGAACTGGCAGATGATGTTCCGATCCGTAATGAAGGTGGCGTACGCGGCGTCGTCCGTGTCGCAGTCAAAGGGTTGGCCCTGTTCGTCCCAGCGTGTGCCGATGTGCGTCGCGCCCAGACAGCTCACCGCGGTGATGTTGCCGAACAGGTTATCGACGAGATAGCGCCAGTGGCAGAGCATGTCCACGATGATGCCCCCGCCTTCGGCCTTCCGGTAGTTCCACGACGGGCGCTGCATGGGCTGGTCCTCGCCCGTGAATACCCAGTAGCCGAATTCGCCGCGCACCGCCAGCACGTCGCCGAAAAAGTCCGTGTCCAGCAGGTATTTCAACTTGAGAAACCCGGGCAGCCAGAGCTTATCCTGCACCACCCCGTGTTTCACGCCCGCTTCCCGCGCCAGCCGGTACAGGTCGTAGGCATCCCCGGAGTTCGTGGCCGTGGGCTTTTCGCAGTACACGTGTTTCCCCGCGGCAATGGCCCGTTTCACGCACTCGTAGCGCATCACGGTGGTTTGCGCGTCGAAATAGACCCCGTAGCGGCTGTCCGACAGTGCCGCGTCGAGATCCGTCGACCACGGCAGCCCGCCGTGCGTGTCCGACAGCGTTTCGAGCTTCGCCGCGTTGCGTCCCAGCAGCATCGGCGCCGGCATGATCGTCTCATTCGCGCCAATCCGGACCCCGCCCTGGGCGCGGATGGCCAGGAGCGACCGGATCAGGTGCTGATTCGTCCCCATGCGTCCCGTGACGCCGTTCATGATAATGCCCACCTGGTGCGTCTTCATCGCAATATCCTCTCTCCTGGCGTTCCCGGCGGCTGGACCGTTCCGGTCTTCCTACGCGAAAAACGTCAGATACGGTCCGCCCTGGCTCTCGCGCTGAAGATAGACCGCGAGTTCCAGGGCATGGTAATCGCCCCACATGGACGACTCGCCGAACGGCACCTTCTTCCCGCGCGGCACATAATCCCACCCATTTGGACGGTGATACACCGAATGCAGGATCATGCCCTGATGTCTCGGGTTCTCGGAAAGGTATGGCGGGGCAAACAGGGTTTTCGCAACGGTCAACCCCGCCTGGTAATACGCCCTTCCCGCGCCTTCCGCGCCAAGCACACGCCCCAGCCGCAACAGCCCCTGCGCGGCGATCACCGCCGCCGAACTGTCCACGGGCTCGTGCGGGTTGTCCGGTTTCGAGGCCTGCTGGAGATGCCGGGGCATCTTCGCCAGCCCCGGCGCCCCCGTATCCCAATACGGCACGCCGTCCGTGGGCGTGTTCGCAATATAGAAATCCGCGGTCGCGGCGGCCGCCCGGAGCATCATCCCGCGAACGGCCCCGCGGCCTCCGACGGCGTCCAGTTCGCTGTCGTCCAGGGTGTCCAGAAACTCGAGCTCCTCCGCATAGCCCAGCAGCACCCAGGCCAGCCCGCGCGTCCACGTCGTAAACGGTGAATACCCCTGCTGCGTGCTCGGACACCGGTACCGGCCGTCCGTGGTATTGAAAATGCTCTCGTGCACGACCCGCCCCCGCACGTCGTACGCGTCGCGGCCTTCACCGTAATACACGTTGTAGCGCGCCGTGTTCGCGGCATGCTCAAGGCCGCGCTGGAGCAGCGAAATGCGCGCGTCGTTTTCGCCCATGAGCCAATGGCCCAGCCTGTGCGCCACCATAAGCGAACGCACCGACCGGAGCGTGTCGCTGAAAAGCGAATGCGGCCCGTTGAACGAGTGTATGAAGCCCGTGCCGTCGTGGATTGCCGTCCACCGCGCCGCCTGCACCGCGCCCGACGCCTTCAGGGCCATCTCGTAGAAAAGCAGCGCATCCGCCGTCTCGGACGTGCGGCCTTCCTTCGCCAGGCGGCGCAGGTTCCCGTACGTCGACAGGTTG
Source organism: Candidatus Hydrogenedentes bacterium UBA2224 (assembly GCA_002348185.1). Classification (GTDB taxonomy): domain Bacteria; phylum Hydrogenedentota; class Hydrogenedentia; order Hydrogenedentales; family SLHB01; genus UBA2224. Next base: position 51,223 of record DDYW01000059.1, read on the forward strand.
TTAAACCCGTGATCGTGCACGCCCACATGGCTCACGTGACGCGCCATGTACTGGACGGTGTTGCCGCGGCCCATCGTGAAAAAGGCCGGGGCGCCCGTCGCATCGAACTGCAGAAGCTGGCACCCGAACTGAAATCCCTGGGTCCATTCCGTCCATCCCCGCGCGGTATATTTCCCCTGCCGGGTGAACACCGGAGATCCCTGCGACGGGTCCCAGGCCCGGTGAAGCGCCCATATCTTCCGGCCCGACACGTCCAGAAACCGGTCGAGCGCCCGCCTCAGTCCGCCGGGCGTCACCTGATAGTTGATTCTCACGTTGCGTCCCCATTCCCCGGGGAAAACACTCCCCGCGCATTCGGCCTTGAGCCGACACATTGGCATGATAGCGAATGTCATCTGCGTCGAACAATTCGACGCCCTGTAACGCAGGCGTCTCGCATCTTGTAGCGCAGGCGTCTCGCCTGCATCCGGATCCTATGGACCCGATGGACATGCCTGCCTGAACAAGTGAGAAAAGGTCGAACAAAGGCGCCGGGGCCGTCCATCCCGGCGGCTCCGAAAGCCGCCACGGTTGCAGCGGAGCCGTCCGGCCGTTATGCTTCTCTGATGCGGCGCCGGAACCGGCGAGCCGCCGGCAACCACGGTGCAATTCCAGGAGCAAACGGTTCAGCAGTCGTTTGGAATACCCATGACGCTCTACCCAATCAGCCTGAATATCGCCGATCGACCCTGTCTTGTAGCAGGCGGGGGCCGTATTGCCCTGCCCAAGGCACGGCATCTCGCCGAGGCCGGCGCACGCGTCACCGTGGTCAGCCCCCGGTTCGTCCCGGGCTTTGCCGACCTGAACGCCGTCCTCGTGCAGCGCGCATTCGAGTTCGGCGACCTCGAGGGCATGTTTCTCGCCATCGCCGCCACCGATGACCGCGAGGTCAACCGCCGCGTAGGCGAGGCCTGCCGCGCCCGCGGCCTCCTCTGCAACGTGGTCGATGACCCCGATGCGTGCGGGTTCTTTCTCCATTCCGTGTTGCGGCGCGGCGACCTCCAGCTCGCCATATCCACCGGCGGCGCCGCGCCGGCCCTCGCAAAACGCCTTCGCAACGAACTCGAGGAACGGTTCCCGGCCGATTACAGCGACTATCTCGCCTTTCTCCGCCAGGCCCGCGAACGGACGCGCGCCCGCGTCGCAGTCCCCGCGCTCCGCGCGCGGATTGCGGACGAGCTCGCCTCCGAGGCGGGCTACCAGCGATTCCGACGGCTGGATGCGGCCCAGCGAAGCGCCTGGGTCGAAGAGGTCATCGCGCAAAACCTCCCGGAGGCGCCGACATGACGATTCTGACGCTTGCTGTGCTGTTTGCGGGGGCGTTGGCGTACGCGGGCGCCACGGCGGCTTCGGCCCTGTACCTGTCCCGCAAGCGAGAGGCGGCGCTCCTCCTGACCCGGCGGCTCGCCCTGCTGGGCGCCGGCCTGTTTCTGCTGGTCTTCCTGCTGCGCTGGGCCGCCTGGGGCTGCCTGCCCATGACCACCCCGGCCGACGCCCTCGTCGTCTTTGTCATCCTCGCAACCGCCGTCATGTTTGTGTCCGCGCGGGACACCACGCGTGCGGTAGCGTCGTTCTACCTGCCCGCCATTTTCGTACTGGCCGTCCTCTGCGCATGCGTCGCGCCCGCGGCCTTCGGCCAGGCCCCCAAGGCGCTGCACGGCGTGTTTCTCGCCGGGCACGTCATCCTGGCGTTTTTGGCCTACGCCTTCTTTCTCGGCGCCAGCGTGACCAGCGTGGCCTATCTCTTCCAGTCGCGCCATCTCAAGAAACACCATACCGTCGGACTGTTTCAGGCGCTGCCTCCGCTCGAACGGCTCGACAGGAGCCTCTTCCTCCTCATACGCCACGGCTACCTGATGTTCGCCACCACCCTGCTTGTCGGCGCGGTCTGGGCGCACTTCGATCGGGAACTGCTCGGACCCCGCTGGTATCTCGCCCCCAAAATCCTGCAGGCCGTCCCGATGGTCCTGTTCTACGCCTTCGTATTCCACGCACGCCAATGCGGCCTGCTTCGAGGCCGTAAACTGGCGTTCGCGGTCTTAATCGGCTTCTCCATCATGCTCGGCATCTACCTCGTGCGCGCGCTGCTGGGACTGTCGTATTACCATTTCTGGGAGTCCTCGCCATGGGCGTCGTAGCGGTAGGTCTCAGCCATCACACCAGCCCGCTCGAGTTGCGGGAACGCCTCCATTTTCCGCCGGAGACCATCCCCGCGGCCTTGCGCGAACTCCAGAACCGGCTCCACGGAGGCGCCGCCGTCATTCTCAGCACCTGCAACCGCGTCGAGATCTACGCGCATCACGAGAAAGACGCCGCGGCGCTATGCGAAGACCTCCGCGCCTTCATCGCGTCCTGGCACCGCATCCCCGAAAGCGAATTCGTCCCGTCGCTCTACGAACACAAAGGCCCCGAAGCCGTCAGCCACCTCTTCCGTGTGACGGCCAGCCTCGACAGCCTCGTCGTCGGCGAAGCCCAGATCCTCGGACAGGTCCACGAGGCCTTTATGCTGGCCCAGGACCAGCAATCCGTCGACAAGGTCCTGTCCGCCCTGTTCCAACGGGCCTTTTCCGTGGCAAAACAGGTCCGCACCGAAACGCGGATCGGTGCGGGCAAGGTCTCCGTCGCGTCGATCGCCGTGGACCTGGCCGTATCCATATTCATCGACCTCGCCGACAAGACCGTCATGATCGTCGGTTCGGGCAAGATGGGCGAAAGCACCCTGAAAAGCCTGCTCGCGCGCGGCGTCGGCCGCATCCTCCTCGTTAACCGCAGCCACGAGAAAGCCCTCGTCCTCGCCGAAGAGCTCGGCGGCGAGGCGGTACCGTTTGAGGACCTCGACGAGGCCCTCCCTCGCGCTGACATCGTCGTCACCTCCACGGCCGCCGCCGTTCCTCTCCTCCATCCCGGCCATTTTCAGCGCGCCCTGCGCAAACGCGGCAACGCCCCCATGTTTGTCATCGATATTGCCGTGCCCCGCAACGTCGACCCGGCGGTCAACGAGCTCGACAACGTCTACCTCTACGACGTCGACGCCCTCAAACAGGCCGCGTCCGAGAATCTCGAGGCCCGGCGCGAAGAAATCGACCAATGCCTGCGCCTGGTCGACGAGGGCGTCGCAAAATTCGTCCAGTGGATGCAGAGTCTCATCGCCGAACCGGCCATTCTGTCCATCTCGGAAGAATTGCACGGGATTCGCGAACGGGAACTCCAGAAGCTCCTGGACGCCTGCCCCGACCTGACCGGTGAGCAGCGCGAGGCCGTCACCCAGATGACCCGGCGCATCGTGAACGCCATCCTCCAGCGGCCCATGAGCCAGCTCAAACGCGAAGTGGCCACCGACGACCCGAGTTTCGTCCTCCAGCTCGTCCGGCGGATCTTTGGATTGAAGGAATCGTGATGCCAGAGCGAATCGTCATCGGCTCCCGGGGCAGCGAACTGGCCCTGAGCCAGTCCGAGCAGATCGCCCGCGCGCTCCGCGCCCTCGACCCGGATACCGGGGTCGTCATCGAGATCATCCGGACCACCGGCGACAAGATGACCGACGTGCCCCTCGCGCAGATCGGCGGCAAGGGACTGTTCACCCGGGAGATCGAGGAAGCCCTGCTCGCCGGGACAATCGATTTGGCCGTCCACAGCATGAAGGACCTGCCCACCGAACTCCCGCCGGGACTGTGTATTGGGGCCGTGCCAGAGCGCGAGAACCCGCGCGACGTTCTCGTCAGCGCCGCGGGCCTCACCCTGGACCAACTGCCTCCCGGCGCGCGCGTGGGCACCTCCAGCCTGCGCCGCGCTGCACAGCTCTGCGCCTATCGCGGCGATCTTGAGGTCCTGCCTCTCCGGGGCAACGTCACTACCCGCTTGCGCAAGGTGAGCGAGGGCCATATCGACGCGGCCATCCTGGCCGCCGCCGGCCTGTCGCGCCTGGGCCTCAGCCGCCAGATCACCCAGGAGATTCCCGAGACCCTCATGCTGCCCGCACCCGCCCAGGGCGCCCTCGCCATCGAAACGCGCCAGGACGACGCGGAGATCCTGCGCAGGCTTGCGCCGCTCGACCACCCCGACACCCGCCGCGCCGTTGCCGCCGAGCGCAGCTTCCTGGCGGCGATGCAGGGTGGGTGCCAGGTCCCCCTGGGCGCCCTGGCGACGCGCTCCGGCGAAACCATCATGCTCGACGCCTGCGTCTGCAGCCTCGATGGCGCACGGATCTTGCGGTGCAGAACGAGCAGCAGGCATGATCGGCCCGAGGAAGCCGGCAACCAGGCCGCCGACACCTTGCGCGGCCAGGGCGCCGACGCCCTGCTGGAGTCGTTGCGATGACCACACAATACGGTAAGGTCTATCTCGTAGGCGCGGGGCCCGGCGACCCCGGACTCATCACGGTCCGCGGCCGCGAATGCATCGCGCGCGCCGACGTCATCATCTACGATGCCCTCGCCAACGCCCAGCTCCTCGAGGACGCCCGTCCCGACGCCGAGCGCATCTTCGTCGGCAAGGAACGCGACCGCCACACCCTCATTCAGGAGGAAATCAACCGTCTCCTGGTCGAGTGGGCCGGTAAAGCCGGGCACGTGGTTCGGCTGAAGGGCGGCGACCCCTTCGTCTTCGGCCGCGGCGGCGAGGAGGCCCTCCTCCTCGCCCAGCACCAAATCCCCTTCGAAGTGGTGCCCGGCGTCACCGCGGGAATCGCCGTCCCTGCCTACGCGGGCATTCCCGTCACCCATCGCGGCATGGCCACGAGCGTCACGCTGCTCACGGGCCATGGCCGCGAAAACGAGCCGGGGCAACACCTCGCTCTCGAAGACATCGCCCGTACCGGCACCCTCGTGTTCTACATGGGCGTGAAGAACCTGCCCACGGTCGTCGACGAACTCCGCCGCGTAGGCCGGCCCGCAAGCACCCCCGCCGCCGTCATTGAATGGGGCACCTACGGCCGCCAGCGCACCGTCCTGGCCACGCTCGACACGCTCGTCGCGCGCTGCGCCGAAGCCGGCGTGCAGCCTCCCGCCGTCGTCGTAGTCGGAGAGGTCGCCCGGCTGCACGAGGCCATTCCGTGGTTCGAGCGGCGGCCCCTGTTCGGCAAGCGCATCGCGGTGACCCGCTCGCGAACCCAGGCCAGCGAACTCGTGCGCGCCCTGCGCGCCATGGGCGCCGACGTGTTTGAATTCCCCACCATCCAGATCCTGCCCGCCGACTCGCTCGACGACTTCGGCTACATCGGCGACTACGACTGGATCGTCTTTACCAGCGTCAACGGCGTCGACATGCTGTTCGACCGGCTCGATGCCCTCGGCCACGACGCCCGCGACCTCCACGGCGTCCGGCTCTGCGTCATCGGCGCCGCAACCGCCGAGGCCGTCCGGAAACGGTTTCTGCGCATCGACGCCATGCCCGAGAAATACGTCGCGGAAAACCTCATGGCGGAATTGCTCCAGCACGACCCCGAACTGCGCGGCAAACGCGTCCTGCTGCCCCGCGCCGACATCGCCCGCAGTTTTCTCCCCGAAACCCTGCGCGCGCACGGCGCGGAGGTCACCGAACTCGTCGCCTACCGGACCGTCATGCCCCAATCGTCCGAGGCCCTCGTTGACGCGCTCATGACGTTCGCGCCCGGCCTCGTCACCTTCAGCAGTTCGTCGACCGTCCGCAATTTCTGCCACCTGCTCGGCGCCGAGCGGATGGAAACCTTGAAAACCCGGGCCGTGTTCGCGGCCATCGGGCCCATCACCGCCCGTACCGCCCGCGAACTGGGCGTGGACCCCGCAATTGAAGCCGACGAACACAGCATTCCGGGCCTGATTCAGGCTATAGTGGAGTGGGCGGCGACCCACTCGGGAGATTGACCGTGGCATTTCCACAAACTCGGATGCGGCGCCTCCGGCGGAACCCCACGTTCCGACGGATGATCCGCGAAACGCACCTCAGCGTCGACCAGCTCATCTTCCCCATGTTCGTCCGGCCAGGCTCGGGCGTGCGCAATCCCATCGCGTCCATGCCCGGCAATTTCCAGTTCTCGGTGGACACCCTCGCCGAAGAATCCAGGCGCGTCGCCGACTGCGGTGTGCCCGCCATCATGCTGTTCGGCATCCCCGAGCACAAAGACCCCCTGGGCTCCCGGGCCTACGCCGAAGACGGCATCGTCTGCCGGGCCGTCGAGGCCGTCAAACGCGCCGCGCCCGAACTGTGCGTCATTACCGACGTCTGTCTGTGCGAATACACCGACCACGGCCATTGCGGAGTCATCCAGACGAACCGGGACGGCGTGCCCGGCGTCGACAACGACGCCACCCTCGAATTGCTCGTCCGGGAAGCCCTCGCGCACGCGCGCGCCGGCGCCGATATGGTCGCCCCCT
>DDYW01000059.1:57641-85204 GCA_002348185.1 Candidatus Hydrogenedentes bacterium UBA2224
CTACGGCCCGTTCCGGGACGCCGCCGAATCGCCCCCGCAGTTCGGCGACCGGTCCGCATACCAGATGGACCCGCCCAACGCGCGCGAGGCCATGCGCGAACTCGCCCTCGATATCGAAGAAGGCGCCGACATCGTCATGGTGAAGCCCGCCCTGGCCTATCTCGACATCATCGCCCGCGCCGCGCAGCGCTTCGACCTCCCCCTCGCCGCCTACCACGTCTCCGGCGAGTTCGCGATGGTCAAGGCCGCGGCCGCTAACGGCTGGCTCGATGAAAAACGCGCCGCCCTGGAAATCCTGACCGCCATCCGGCGCGCCGGCGCGTCGCTCATCCTCACCTACTGGGCCTGCGACGCCGCCCGGTGGCTGCAGGAAAGCCCCCCCGTCGCATCGTGATGCAAAATCCATATATACTGAAGCTACTGGTCACGGAAGGAGGCTCCCGATGCTGCACATGCGCGTTTTGACACGAGTCCGGCCCGCCAGGGCGCAGGAACTCCCCTTTCAAAAGCAGGCGCTCCAGTGGTTCAACACCAGTCTGGATGTCCTGATCCTTCTGACACAGCTTTTTGGGCCCAAGGTGCTCTAACGCACCCAACTCAGCGGCAGGTTCCCACGATCATGAAACGAGACACGTCCGCGGCCCTCTGGCGCGAAGCCAACCGCATCCTGGTGGGCGGCGTCAACAGCCCCGTCCGGGCCTTCAAGGCCGTCGGCGGTGAACCTTTCTTTGCCGCCTCCGGCAGCGGACCCCGCATTCGCGATGTCGATGGCAACGACTACATCGACTACGTCTTGTCCTGGGGCCCCCTGGTCATGGGCCACGCCCATCCGCGCGTCGTCGAAGCCGTGACCGCGGCCATGCGGCTCGGGTCCAGCTTCGGCATCTCAACCGAAGCCGAAATCCGCCTCGCACAACGCGTCATGCGCCATTTCCCAGCCATCGAGAAGCTCCGGTTCGTGAACAGCGGAACCGAAGCCGTCATGAGCGCCATCCGACTCGCCCGCGGGTTCACCGGCGCCGATCTCGTCGTCAAAGTCGCCGGCTGCTACCACGGCCACATGGACGGGCTGCTCGTCCGCGCCGGAAGCGGATTGACCACCCTCGGCCAACCCGACAGCCAGGGCGTGCCTCAGGCCTACACCCGATGCACCCTCGTCGTCCCCTACAACGACCTCGACGCCGTCCGCGAAGTCTTCACGGCCTATGGCGACGATATCGCCTGCCTGATCGTCGAACCCGTGGCCGGAAATATGGGCGTCGTCCTGCCCGAACCCGGCTATCTCGAGGGATTGCGCGAACTCACCCGGTCCGCCGACGCCCTCCTCATCTTCGATGAGGTCATGACCGGGTTCCGGGCCGCCATGGGCGGCGCGCAGGCGCGCTACAACGTCACGCCCGACCTGACCGTGCTCGGCAAGGTCATCGGCGGCGGTCTCCCCGTGGGCGGCTACGGCGGTTCCGCCGAAATCATGGATAGGCTCGCCCCGCTCGGCCCCGTCTATCAGGCCGGTACGCTCTCGGGCAACCCCCTCGCCATGGCCGCCGGCCTCGCCACCCTCGACGCCCTGGAACAGCCCGGCGTCTTTGAACGCATTGAAAACACCATGACCGCCCTGGCCCAGGGCCTCGGCGACATCGCGCGCAGCGCCGGCATCCCCGTCTACCAGACCCAGGCGGGCTCCATGGCCTGCCTCTTCTTTAACGAGCAGCCCGTGCGCAACTACGAGCACGCCACCGCCTCAGACACCCAACGCTATGCCGCCTTCTTCCGGGGCATGCTCGAACGGGGCGTCTATTTCGCCCCGTCCCAGTTCGAGGCCTGCTTCATGAGCGCCGCCCATACCCCCGCCGAGATCGACCAGACGCTCGAGGCCGCCCGCCACGCCTTTCAGGCACTCGCCTAGGGCCGCCGATTCGACGACACATTGCAGTCAATTGACGCAGGGCCGGAGACCCCTTCCCGTGCGCCCTGCCCGCGCGGACCCTGCCGAAAAGACCATTCCCTGCTTGACTCCAACCCGGCGCCCTGTTAGCCTGATTTCTGTCACAACGAGCCGCGAGAACTTCACAACTGAGGGGTTTGGGGAGGCGTGCCGCTATGAGAACTTTGGCCATCGCATTCGCTGTTATGTCGACGGCCGCTGCCGTTCTGTGCATGCCTGTCGTCGCTCAGGAGGCGCCCGTGCAGTTCACGGAAGGCAGTCACCGCGACACCGATCCCATGATTTCTCCGGACGGCGCCTGTCTGGCCTTTGCAAGCAACCGTACCGGCAATTACGACATCTGGCTCTACAACTTCAAGGACCGCGCGTTCCTTCAACTCTCCCGGGGCGCCAAGGACGAACGCTATCCCTTCTTTTCGGCGGACAGCCAGAAGCTCCTCTTCTCCTCAAACCAGACCGGCAAGGGCGACATCTACGAGACCGCCGTGGATGGATCGGCGGGCAATCTGCAGCTCACCACGTCCGAGAGCCTCGAGGAATACGCCTCCTACCGCCCCGGCGGCACGGAATTGCTCTACGCCCGCGCCGAAAAACGCACCATGGTCCGCAAGAAAATGGCGATCGTCCTGGTCAACGCGCCCGGAACTTCCGCACGCGTCCTCATTGACGACGGCGACGAGCCCCGCTTCTCGCCCGACGGCCAGCACATCGTCTTCGTCTCCCGCCGCACCAAGAACAAGGACATCTGGCTCACGGGCGCCAACGGTGGACCGCTCGTGCAACTGACCACCAGTGAGAAGGACGACGAAAACCCCTGCTTCTCGCCGGACGGAAAGCGCATCATCTTCGCCTCAGACCGAACCGGCAATTTCGATCTCTATGTCATGGACGCGGACGGCCGCAACCTCAGGCAACTCACGTCCGACGCCGCCGATGAACGCCAGCCCTGCTGGACGCCGGACGGCAGCATCTACTACACCCGCGAGATGAACCTGCTGGTGTCAAACATCTGGCGAATCCCGGCGCCCAAATAGCCTGGATTTCGCAGATTTCCCCGTTATACACACCCTGTTGGGGTATACAATATCTTGACACACTAAGCATTGTTATCTACACTAAGGGCTGGGGAGCCTGTTTCCCTTGCAGTGACTGAGGCAGGGTACGACCTTTTTGGGGATAGATTCGTGAAAAAACTGTCATTTCGCCTGGCGTCCGCTCTTGTGCTTTTCCCGCTCTTCGCCGTTCTTGGATGCACCACGACTGGTACGTCCAGACGCGACGTCGAAACCTTCGAACCGGTCCCGCACGGCCGCGTGGGCCGACAGGAACTTCCCACGCCCCCCGCGCAACGCGCCACGGATCTCCTCCGGGCAGCCGGCGACGCGTTCCGAAAAGCCAATGAGGCCCAGGAAAACGGCGACGAAAAAGCCGCCCTGCGCCATTACGGCAAAATGCTGCAACTCCTCCAGGAAGCCGAACTCGACCCCGCGATCTTCTACAACCTCCGTCCCGAGTTCGAGCGCATTCTCGCCCAGACCACCGAGGAAGCCGGGCTGATGGACGACGAGGGCCACCTCGAACGCCTCACCCCCGAGGAAATGGCCGAAGCCGGGCTCGGCGGCGGCATCGAAATCCCCTTCCCCCTGCCCGAACGCGTCCTGGTCGAGATCGAGGAGATCCAGCAGGTCTATGCAAAGAACTTCCAGTACGGCCTGAACCGAAGCGTCAAGTATGCTACCCAACTGCGCCGTGAACTGGCGCTGGCCGAGCTGCCCGAAGACCTCGTCTGGCTGGCCATGGTGGAGAGCCAGTTCCACCCCACGGTCGTTTCGCACGCCGGCGCCGCCGGCATGTGGCAGTTCATGCCCGCCACCGGACGCCGCTACAACCTCCGCATTGATTCCTATGTCGACGAACGCTACAACTGGCGCAAGGAGACCAACGCCGCCGTCTCCTACCTGACCGAACTGCGCAACTTCTTCGAGGGCGATTGGCCCCTGGCCATTACCGCCTACAATATGGGCGAGCACGGGGTCGAACGGGTCATCGCGATGAACGGCGGCGAACGCGATCTCTGGAAACTCCTCGAAACTTCCCCCGGGTGCGACCGCATGGCCCGCGAGTCCCAGAAATTCTATGCGAAGTTTCTTGCGTCCATGATCGTCGGCAAGAATCCTGAAAAGTACGGATTCACCGCCCCCACCGGCGACGTCGAAGAAGCGGAATTCGTGCCCGTCGAGGGCAGCTACAACCTGGCATCCCTCGAAAAAGCCGCCGGATGGCCCGAGGGTACCCTGCGCGAATTGAATCGCGACCTCGTGCGCAGCATCACGCCCCCCACCGGCGAACACCTGCTCGTCGTCCCCAAAGGAGGCTCCAAAACCCTGCTTGCCGCCCTGGAAAGCGCCGCCAAAGTGCAGCCGAATGTCCATGTGGTGAAACGGGGTGAGACGCCGGACGGGATCGCCCAGCGCTACGGCGTCTCCGTCCGCGAATTGATGGCCGTCAATAAGGTCCGCTCGCCGCGCCATCTTCCGGTGGGCATGAACCTCATGATCCCCGGAACCGGCACCGTGTCGGCCCCGGCCGAGACTCCCGCAGCCGAACCGCGGCAGACCAGCGCCGCAACCACCTATCGCGTCAAGAAAGGCGATACCCTCTCCGAAATCGCCACCCGGTTCGGGGTCAAGATGAGCGATATTCAGGCCTGGAACAGCATGGGACGCAAGACCCGGATCCAGGTGGGTTCCACCCTGAAAATCGCCCCCGCGGGCGCCCAGGTCGCGGCGGCCCCCCAGACCGAACCCGCGGCGCCGGCCGGGGAGACCCAAACCCACGTCGTGCGGGCCGGCGAGTTTCCCGCCAAGATCGCCAAGCAGTATGGTGTGGACCTCAACGAATTCCTCGAATGGAACGGCCTCGGCAAAGATGCCACGATTCGCGTGGGCGATAAACTCGTCGTCCGCGGGAAAGCGATGCAGATTGCGGCTGCGTCCGAAGCTGCCCCCCGGGAGCCCGAAAAGAGCGTCTACAAAGTGCAGCCGGGCGATTCGGCCTCGGTCATCGCGGAAAAACACGGCGTCGGACTCTCCGAACTCCTGAAATGGAACAAGCTGTCCCGCAACACCACCCTCAAAGTGGGCACGGAACTGCTTCTTTACAGAACCGGCGCCCCAGACGCTCCCGCCAAGGAGGAAGTCGTCGTGCACCGCGTCGCCAAAGGACAAAACCCCACCACCATCGCGCGCAGGTACGGCGTCTCCGTGGACGACCTCCTCCGATGGAACGGATGGGACAAGAACCGCGTCCTGCGTGTCGGCGACACCGTCACCATCCGCCAGAACTAAGCACGGCAAACGCCGCGAAACCGGTGTGTTCGCACACATACCCGCAAGGTCTCTCTGGCGCTGCCGCGCCCACCACGCCCATCGGAAGAGCACGGCCCTGCAGCTTCCAGGAGCTCACGAGCCCTTGCGGCGCCATGCCGTTTGAATCGTATTCGCCCGGCAATTCGATACTTTGACACTGTTCAAGCACGCGGGGTATAGTGGCGTCCGATACGCCAGGCGGCCTTGCGCGCACCGGCATACGGCATCTCTGAACGTTCCGAGGGAGGGTTCGGCCTATGGCAGAGCACATTGTCGGAATCGGCGGCGAGCGAAGCATTTCGGAGGTGGTGGCCGTTGCCGCGGCGGAACTCGGCGTCGCCGAAGGGCAGCCCAAGAAACTCAAGATGCGCGCGGACACCTGCGAGATCCTCGCTGAACGTTCCGATTACGAAGGCCCGTTCACCGCATTCACCCTGCGGATACGCTCGGAGGAGATCAGCGCGAAGGCCGTCCAGGACGCCGTCGCCGGGTTATCCGGAAAACACGACCTCACCCAGGACGACGGATGGCACGTCCTTCGCTGGCAGGCCGCGCCCGACGAATCCAGCGAAGCCCAGCAAGCCGAGGACAAGAAGTTCGCCAGCGCCATGCACCTTCCGGAAGTCTGGCGCATCCAAGGCGCCGATTTCCGCGTCGACCCCATCAGCCCCCATCTCCTGTTTCAGGCCATGGTCCAATACAAGGCCAGCGATGTCCATCTCTTCCCGGGCTCGCCCCCCGTGTTTCGCGTCGACAACAAGACCCAGGAATCCAAGCTTATCGGCGCCTTATCCGCGCATCAGATCCGAACCCTGATCCGTGAAATCGCCGCCGACAGGTATTGGGACGAGTTCGAACGCGACTACCAGACCAGTTTCAATTACCACCAGATCGGCCTCGGCTACGCGCGCGTGTCCGCGTTCATCAAAAACAGCGCGCCGCACTGCACCTTCCGCTTCCTGCCCGAAAAGATCCCGTCGTTTGCGGAACTCAATGTCCCCCACGACACCATGGTCCAACTGGGCAAACTCCACCACGGCCTCGTCCTCATTACGGGCATGACCGGCAGCGGAAAATCCACCACCATGGCCGCCCTGGTCGACTGGATCAACGCGAACAAGGCCGTCCACATCCTGTGCATCGAAAACCCGGTCGAATACGTCCACACCAACAAGAAGGCCATCATCTCCCAGCGAAGCACGGGCGCGGATGTGCGCAACTTCTTCGACGCGGTCACCGGGGCCTTGCGCCACGACCCCGACGTCATCGTCATCGGCGAGATGCGCGACCCCGACACCATCCGCGCCGCCATCAACGCCGCCGCCACCGGCCACCTCGTCATCAGCACCCTGCACTCAAACACCGCGTCCGAGGTCGTCAACCGGGTCGTCAGCTTCTTCGACCCCATCGAGCGCGACCTCGTCAAACTGCAATTGCGCGACTGCATCCGCTGCGTCATATGCCAGCGGCTCGTCCCCCGCATCGGCGGAGGCCGTGTTCCCGCGCTCGAATTCCTCTTCAACGACATCAAACCCATCACCGACGCGATCATCGCCGGGAACACCGATGCCCTCCGCATCGGCATGCAACAGACCGTCTCCCACTCCTTCCTCTTCGAGGAATACCTGTACAAGCTTTACAAAAAGAAGATCGTCAATCTTGAGAACGCCCGGGAATCCGCCACCGATGTCAGTGTGCTCGACCAGATGCTTATGGGCACGTATTCCGTTCCTCGTCTCGACTCCATCAAAGCCGCCCACTAAGCTCCCCAACGCGATACCGGACGCGCGGAGAGGGAAGTTATCCACATGTTTCCCACAGGGGATGGGGCGCGATGAAAAGCGGACTATCGATAAAACCCCGATGTCCAGACCGCGAATTTCCCGTTTTTGCCGGTCAACCCCTCCCCGACCGGCCTCACATCGACATATGGTTGAAAACAAACATGTTACACCGGATACGCAATCCCTTTTCACGCGGGAGCATCTATCTGCAGGTGATCGAGGCGTGGTGTCCCATATATTCTTGAATTTTCTGCCCATTACGCCCGGCGTTGGCCAAACTGGCAGAGTTATCCCCAGCGCGTCCGGCCCAACGGCCGCTTACCCTGATGCGAGGTTCCCATGCGCGTAATTGCTGGAGAAGCACGAGGCGCCCGGCTCAGCGTTCCCAAGGGCCTCAACATCCGCCCCACCCTCGATCGCGTCCGCGAGAGCCTGTTCAATATTCTCAACCCCCGGATTGCGGAGACCCGGTTCCTGGATCTCTATGCCGGCTCGGGGGCCAACGGCATCGAGGCGCTCAGCCGGGGCGCTTCGCACGCCGTCTTTATCGACACAGATATCCGGTTCGTAAAAGAGAACTTGCAAAAAACCCGGCTGGATGCTCGCGGAAACTGCGTCCAGGCCAGGCTCCCCGGCGGCCTGGCAAAACTCGAAAACCTGCCCCCCTTTGACATCATCTTCGCCGATCCCCCGTTCAAGCTCGTCGCCTTTGACCACCTCCTGGAACTGATCGATCGGCACCAACTCCTCGCTGACGGAGGCCTCATCGTCCTGGAGCATGCCTCCCGTCTCACCCTGGAAGAACGCATCGGACCCTTTCAACGGGACCGCTTCCGCACCTACGGCGAAACCCAGTTGTCCTTCTATCTTGACGCTTCACCCCCGATTTGCTAAAGTGACCCCACAACATGTAGTTGTTGAGCAGGGGAAAATGGAATCTCTTGTGGTGGCCCTAAGGTAATTACCGGAAAGCGTTCGGCCCATGCGTTGTCCATTCTGCAGTCACATTGAAGGCAAAGTCGTGGATTCCCGGTCGTCCAAGGAAGGCGATTCCATCCGCCGCCGGCGTGAATGCCTCCGGTGCGGGCGCCGCTTCACCACCTACGAGCGCATTGAAGAGGTCGCCCAGATGGTCATCAAAAAAGACGGCCGGCGCGAAGCCTTCGACCGCTGGAAAATCAAGAGCGGCATCCTCAAGGCCTGTGAAAAACGCCCCGTCAGCCTCGAACAGGTCGAGTCCCTCATCGACGATGTCGAGCGCGCCCTGTTCAATTCGTCCGACAACGAAGTGTCCACCGAGACCATCGGCGCCGCCGTCATGGACCGGCTCAAGGACATCGACCAGGTGGCTTACGTCCGCTTCGCTTCCGTGTACCGGCAATTCAAGGACCTCAGCGAGTTCATGGACGAGTTGAAGGGGCTCCTCATCTGACCGCCTGCCCGGAGCACCTCGCCGGCGGCGTGGTAAACCCAATGGACGTTATGGACGATATGGACCCTATGGACGTGCTGGCCTGAACGATTGTCAAGGGGTTCGAAATCCGGATGACCACGCCGCCCGCGTGATCCCACACCGGAAAAGAACGGGCCTCTTGTAGCGCAGGCGTCTCGCCTGCATCCTGTCCATCCTGTCCATCAGGCCGCGTCAGGAAGCCGTGCGGTTGCGGTTCCGCTTGTGTCTCCCCTGAAAAGCCGCTAAACTGGTGCCTTGTATGCCATTGCACTTTACCCGAGCGTACGGGGGCGTTGCGTGCGCCTTTTCGCAGCGGAAACACATGACCGACCCTGAAGAACATCTGACCGAGAACGGCTTCCCGCCCGCGGACGCGGCGCGCGAAGGGGCCTACGACGAACAATTGCGGTTTGACTCCCCGCTGATGCGGCCGCCGGCCCTCGTGCGTATGGTCGTCAAACGGGACGGCCGCGAGGAACCGTTCGACAAGAACAAGATTGCCGCCGCCATCCTCAGGGCGGCGGATACCGTGGGCGAGGGCGATCGTGACCGCGCCATGAGCCTCGCCTCCGGCGTCACCATCTATCTCAGCAAGCGCTTCGAGGGCCGCGCGCCCACGGTCGCGCAGGTTCAGGACGCCGTCGAGAAAGTCCTCCTGGAGATGGGACATGCCAGGACCGCCCTCGCCTTCGCGCGCCACCGGCGCAAACGCACCCGCGTCGCGCGGTTGCGCCAGGGCGATCTGCAGAACCTTCTCGACGAGTTCGATGAGGCCCAGTGGGAGCAGCGGCTGCGCGACGAAATCCAGCAGGGCGCCCTCTTTGTCCGCACCAGCAGCGAAACCCTGTCCGGATGGGACCGGTCGCGCATTGTCGAAGCGCTGGTGCGCGAAACCCGCCTCGACCGCGCCCGCGCCGAATCCATCGCCCTGGAAGTTGAGACGCAGATTCTGTCCGCCGGGGTCAGCCCCCTCACGACGGCCCTGGTGCGCGAACTGGTCGACGCCAAACTCGCCGAACAGGGGCTCGAGGAATTCCGCCGCCGCCACATGCGGATCGGCGTGCCCCTCTACGACGCCGAACGTATCATCTGCACGCCCGGCGAAACCGAACGCGTGTGCCGGCAGGATCCCGAAACGACCGACCGCTTCCTCGCGCAACGCGTAAAACGCGAATATGCCCTCACGCAAGTGTTCTCCGAACGCATCGTCGACGCGCATGTGTTCGGCGATCTCCATCTCTGCGGCCTGGGCTACGTCGACCGGTTTCAGGGATTCTCCGCACCCATCGATTTCCTCGCGCGCTACGGCGGCGGGTTGCCCGGCGTCTCCAACCTGGCCGCCCCGCCTCAGGACCTCGAGAGCCTGCTCGTTCAGCTTGGCCGGTTTCGCGCGCAGGTGGATGCCCATTTTGCCGGGCCGGTCACGTGGAAAATGCCCCACGCGTACCTCAGCCCGTTTCTGGACGCCGCCGATGCGCAGGGACGTCAACGGGCGGCCCATATTCTGCTGTTTGTGCTGGGAACGGATGCCCCTCAGCGCGCGGCAAAGCCCGAATTGACCCTGACCTGGGGCATTCCCCCGCACTTGACTCACCGCCGGGCCCGCGGTCCGGCCAACACCGTCGAGGGCCGGACCTACGCCGATTTCGAGCCCCTGGCGCATCGTTTCATGGAAGACATTCTGGCCATCTACCTGCAGGCCAACGCCACCAGTCTTCCCCTGCTGCGATTCGTTGTCGGCCCGGCCCTGTTCACCAGGAACGGCGGCCGCGCCATCCTGGTGCGTCTTGCCGAGACCGCACTCGCCTACGGGTGCATCGAGCTCGAATTCGACCGGCCCCGGGACGGCGCCGCGGACTCGCCCCAGGGGGACGACCGCCCCGTCGCCCAGGTGGTCAACCTGAATCTGGCGCGCATGGCGTTTCGCTCCCAACACGAGACCGAACTGATGGAGAACCTCGACGCCCTCGTCGATCTGGCGGCGCAGGCGCATCAGGAAAAATGCGCGTTTCTCGAACGCCTCGTTGCCCTGCGCGCGCTGGGCCCCTTCGTGTTTCTGGCGGATTCGCCCGCGCATCCCCCCCTGCTTGACGTCTCCAAGGCCGGCTATGCCATTGCCGTGGACGGGCTCAGCGAGTGCGTCGAAGCGTTCTGCGGAGAATCCCTCCACGAATCCGAAGCCGCCCTGGCGCTGGCGGTTCGGATCCTGACCCGGCTCGCGGAAGGATGCCGGACGGCCAGCGACCGCACCGGCCTGACCATCGTGCCGGCCCAGGCCCGGTACGAATCCTCGATCCGGCGATTCGCGGCCCTCGACCTGCGGCCCTTCCCCGAGGAGGCCCGGCGCGTCGCCAAGAGCGACCCCATCACCCAGGACATCCACTACACCGTGGGGGCCCGCCTCGCCCGGGACGTCGGCTGCACCCCCAGCGAACGCGCGGCGCTCGAGGGGGAACTGCAGGCGATCGTGTCCGAAGGCGCCCTCACCCGCATCGAATTGCCCGGCATGGATGCCAGCCCCGAGGCCATCGCCAGCTTTGTCGAGACGGCGTGGCGCCGCACGAAAATACGCCACCTGCTCCTGGAACGCCGCGGCGCGCCGGCCGCGCTCCTGCCGCACGAATGAGCTGAGCCGGCGCATCGCCCCGCGTCCGGAGACGGCTTTTGGGCGCCGCCGACCGCGTCATCACAGCGCCACGGCGGGCAGCGCCGCCATAGCCGGATCGTCGAGCTTAAAATACTCCCGCTCCTTGAACCCGAACATCCCCGCGATGATGGCGGAGGGAAATGTCTGCACGCGGTTGTTGTTATCGCGGATATTCCCGTTGTAGAACCGGAGCGCCGCCTGAATCCGGTTCTCCGTATTGGCAAGTTCTTCCTGCAACGCCAGAAAATTGCTGCTGGCCTTCAGAGCGGGGTAGTTCTCCACGCGCACCAGAAGGCCGTGCAGGGCCGCCTGGAACCGCTGCTCGGAATCCACCTGCTGCCCCGGCGTACCCCAGTTCCGCGCGCACTCCTCGCGCAGGCGCACCACCTGGTCCAGCAGCTCGCGTTCGTGTGCCGCGTACCCCTTCACCGTGTTCACGAGGTTCGGAATCAGGTTGTACCGGCGTTTCAGTTCCGTCTCGACATCCGCCCACGCCTCGTCGCAGTGGTTACGGATGCGGATCAGGCCGTTGTACATCACCACAATGCACAGCAACAGGAAAACCGCAATCCCCGCGGGGATGGCCAGGCCGAACAGCTCCATGCAAAGCCCCCTTTCAGGTTCGGTACAGGTATTCCGGAAACCTGCCGCGAATGTCGGCCAGGCGGTCGAGATTCGCTTCCACGCTGCGCGGCTCCATCCGTTCATCGAAACTCATCGCGATGCTGCGGTTCTCGATCTCGATCGTCAGGTCGCGGTGTTGCAGCAGGTATTCCATCATTTGGGCGTTACAGATGTCGTAGGCAAAACGCTTGTCCTTCGACCGCACCGTAAACGCCCGCGAGAACTCCGCCGACTCAAAATCGATGTCGTCATAGCCCATCATCTGCCCCAGCCGCGACAACAGGGTCTCCGGATAGATACGCAGCTCGGGGAAGGTCAACTCCTGATCCAGAATGTAGCAGCTCAGGTAATGATGGTGCGTCTGACGCCTGCCTTTGGAGTCCCGCGAATGCGTCTCGTAGTGATAATCAAACGCCTGCACCGCGCACCCGCGGTATTGGCCCTCGAGCAGATTGAACGCAAACCGGTCTTCGCCCTGCTGCAACGCATCGAGGAAGTGGTACCGTTGGTCCATCGTATCGTCGCGGTCGCGGAAACCCAGGCCCAGACGGCGCGCAATGGCCAGCAACTGTTCCCGCCGCTTCCTCTCCTGCATGTGGCCGAGGATTGCCAGGACGATCACCAACACCGCGATCACGCCGAAGATCAGCAGAGGCAACGCAGGGGCCAACGCAAACGTGTGATGAAATCCGCCCACAATACCTCCCTTTCCGCAGTCTCTTACCTCCAAAGCCGGGAAAATATTCAATGGGCTCGTGCGGAACGCCCGGTTAGAAGCTGTTCGCTTTCGTAAACGCGATGAGGTCGTCCAGATTCGCGTAGGCCACCGCCAGCACGGTGTCCGCCGCGCCGTAATACAAGGTGACCCGCCGCTGGCTGTCCACGAGGGCTGCGCACGGAAACACCACGCTCGGCACGTCGCCCACGCGCTCGTACGGTTCCGTCGGCGCCAGGAGATACGACCGGGTGCGGTAGCGGACCTGCCACGGCCTCTCCAGGTCGAGAAGCGCCGCCCCCACACTGTAGACAAATCCCGAACAGCTTGTCCGCACGCCGTGGTAAATCAGCAGCCAGCCTTCGTCCGTCTCGATGGGCGCGGGACCGGCCCCCACTTTCGTGCTCTGCCATCCCCCGCGCGGGCCGAACACGAAGCGGTGGCGTCCCCAGTGCACGAGGTCCGGGCTCGTCGCATAATAGATATCGCCGAACGGTGTATGCCCGAGATCGCTGGGGCGGTGCAGCATGGCGTAGGCCCCGTCAATCGTGCGCGGAAACAGCACCCCGTTGCGGTTCAAATAGGCCACATTGGCGTCGATCAGTTCGAAGCGGTGAAAGTCCTGCGTCCGGGCCAGGCCGATCGCCGGGGCATGACCGCCCCGGGGACCGTCCGGGTAGTGGCACCAGGTCACGTAATACACGCCGTCGATCAGCGTAATCCGCGGGTCGTACTGGAACCGCCCGTCGTAGTTCACGTCCGGGCCGTCCGGGTCCGGGCGCTCAAACACAATCGGCGACGCCTCGATCTGCCAGGCCAGCCCGTCATCGCTGAACCCGGCATGCAATCCCGCCTCCATCCGAACGGAATCCACCCGGAACACCCCCGCGAAACCGGTTCCAAACGGGACCACCGCACTGTTGAAGATGGAGTTGGCGGTCGGCACCGCCGCCGGCGTGATGATGGGATTGTGTTCGTAGCGGCGAAACACCGTTTCGTTGGCCATGGAATTCTCCTTGACGCCCCCGGCACCATGGATTTCGGCCAACACTACCGTATAATACGCTCCGCGCGCAACCCGGACGGGCTGCCTGCGCCAAGCATGCCCTGAACCGGAAATCCGTCATGAATCGCACACGTATCGCCGTCGCACTCCTGATGTCCGCTGCCGCCCTGGGCGGGGAAACCGCCACGCCCTTCCTCGCCTCCCCGCCCAGAACGCATACGGAACGAATTGCCGGGCCACGCGCCGAATACCGGGTGGAGGTGGGCGGGCATCTCGACATGGACAACACCATGACCCGCGACCACGCGGGACGCCGCATCGCCTTCCAGAACAACGTCTCCCTCACCATCGCGAACACCGGCGGCGGCGTGGTGCGTAATCCGCGGTACCGCGTCGCCGGTACGCACCGCTTTGTGCTGCGCATCCGCGAGAAAGGGGATTGACACGCCCCGCGCCAGTGCGCGGAACCGCCGGGCCCGGGAACGGGCTATTGCGCGTCGGGGGCCGGTTGCGGCTCTGCCGCCTGCACCTGGGCCGGCGCCTGCTGCGGCGCGACGTCTTTGAGCGTCACCGTGAAGGTGGAACCCTCGCCCGGTTCGCTCTCGACCTTGACCTTGCCTTCGTAAAGCATCGCCAGCTTCTTCACGATCGACAGCCCGAGACCGCTCCCCAGGATACCCGAGGTGCTCGAATTCTTGATCCGCACGAAATCGTTGAACAGTTTCGCCGCTTCGTCCCGGGTCATGCCGACGCCGGTGTCTTGCACGGCGATAGTGAGGAACTCCCCGTCGCGGGAGAGAGCAACATCGACCCGCCCGTGATCCTTATTGTATTTGACGGCATTCGAGACCAGATTGTTGAGGATAATCTCGAGCTCGCCCTGGTCCGCCCACAAGGCCAGGTCGCCGGTCTTGTGCAGTTCGATGGCGATGTTCCGCGCCTGCGCATCGGGCGCAAAGGTCTCGATTGCGCGCTCCGCCATGTCCCCGGCGTCCACGCGTTCCATTTCGCGTCTCTTCTGGCCCGACTCGATGCGCGTCAGGTCCAGCAGATCGCCAATCATCTTCCGCATCCCCTGGATCCGGTCCAGGCAGCGGGAAATAATCTGGTTCATGATTTCCGGGTTGTCGCCGATGGTGCCGTCGCGCACGACGTTCAAATAGCCTTCCACGGCGTTGATCGGCGCTTTGAGTTCGTGTGCCAGCACCGAGATGAACTGAAAACGCACCTGGCGCTTTTCCTGCGCGAGCCGGCGCGCCTGCCGCGCCACCATCAGGTGTTTGGCGGCTTTCGTAACGGTGTTCTTCAGCTCGGTCGGCGTGAACGGTTTTGCCAGGAAATCGTACGCGCCCTGTTTCGTGGCGCGAACCGCGGTCTCGATCGAGGCATAGGCCGTAATCATCACGGTCAGCGTCTCGATGTCCTTCTCGTGGAGCTCTTCAAGCACATCCAGCCCGCTGATACCGGGAAGTTTCAGGTCCAGAAGGAGGATCTGCGGCGGGTCCGCTGTGATCTTCTGCAGCGCCTCCTCACCGGTTTCGGCCAGGTCCACCTGGAAACGCACCGACTCGTCCACGTCGGGGATGTCCACGCTGAAATCGCGCAGCGCGCGCGCGACTCCCATGCGCATGCCCATCTCATCGTCACAAACCAGTAGCTTCAGCGTTTCCATACTGCCCCCTTCAGCCAGTGGCTTCGATTGCCTGACGCGAGCGCGTGGCGCAGGGGCCGCCACCGCCCCGAGCATATCCGGATCCGGCGCACCTAACCCGGGGCGCGCCCGCCGGTTCAGTGGATCAGCCGCTCGATCTCGCGCTGAAGCTGCTCAAAGCGCACCGGTTTGTCCAGCAACGCGTCGGCCTTCACCCAGGCGCGCTCCTCGTCCGTCGCCGCGTCGAAGGCCATGCCCGTCTCGTTGGCCACGCCCGTGCAGATCACCACCGGACAGTCCGGATAGGTCTTCTTGATTTCGCGGCACAGCGTGAACCCCGCATCCATCTCTTCCATCATCAGGTCGATCACGGCCATGTCCGGCCTGCTCGTACGCAACAGCGCGCGCGCCGCCTTTGAACCCGGCGCGGTTATCACCTTGTATCCCGCCGCCTCGAGCTGCACCTTCTGCTGAAACAGAAAGTCTTCGTCGTCATCAACCACCAGAATCGTCTTCTTCTCGTCGCTCATCGCGTCATCCAATCTATGGGAACGGCCGACATCGGCGTCGACGGTCTGCCCGTCACCCGGACCAAAACACCAAACACATTAGGATAGCGTATTCTGACACGGAATGGAACTTTCGGACTCCTCCCGCTACGCGCCCAGCAACTCCTCTTCTGCTCCCGAACCAATGCTCATTTCCGCCGTTTCCGGACCGCCCGCCTGACCGTGCCGCGGCAACGAAATCGTAAACGTCGTGCCCGTCGGCCCCTTGGCCGGGTCCGGATTCGATTCCACGCGAATGTCTCCGCGGTGCATCTTCACGATGCCGTAGGTCACGGCCAGGCCAAGGCCCGTGCCCACGCCCAACTGTTTCGTCGTGAAAAACGGATCAAAAATCCGCGAGAGATTCTCTTTCTTGATCCCGGTCCCCGTGTCGATGATGCGGAACGTGATTCGGTCATCATCGTCCGTAAGACGCACCGTCAGCACGCCGCCGTCCGGCATCGCCGCAAGGGCATTGCCAATCAGATTGGTCAGCACCTGCGTCATCTGGTCGCGATCAATGTCCGCCATCGGATCGCTGGTCTCGTTCTCGAAGCGGACCTGCACGTTCTCGGGAACCGTGTTCGCCCGCAATACGCGTTCGATCACTTCTCCCACGTGGACGGACTCGAGCAGCACCTTGTTCTGCCGGGCGAAGTGCAGCAGCCCCGCGACGATCTTTTTGCACCGATCGGCATGCTCGGAGATCATCTTGAGATCTTCCTGCATCTGCAGATTCTGGCCAAATTCATCCTTGAGAATGTGGGCGTACATCAGCACGATGCCCAGCGGATTGTTCAACTCGTGCGCGATGCCCGCCGCCAGTTGGCCCATGCTCGCCAGCTTCTCCGACTGTACCAGCGCCGAACGCGCCTCCGCGAGTTGTTCGTTGGACTCATTGAGATCCTGGATCGTCGTCGCGAGCTGGTCGATCGTGTACGGGAGGCACATCGCTGTTTCCGCCAGCCCCTTGTAGATCGCAATGGCATGCTCGCGGCATGTCTCGTACCCACAGGCGCCGCAATTCAGCTCGTCGCCCGGCGAAAACTTGCCCATCCGCTCCATGATCTCGCGGATCTGGTCCTCCGACGGCACCGCGATCCGCTGGTCGTCCGGCCGGTAGGTCCGGTTCAGATCCAGCGCGCTGAACTCCTGCATCGCGGCGGACCACTGCGCCTCCACGACTTTCTGCATACGCCGGCGCACATACGAACTAACCCGGCAGCGCCGGACGTATTGCGGATCCTGGTTCGTCGTGCCCGGCCCCATGATGCATCCCTTGCAGGCCAGGGTCTCGAGCAGGCGCACCTCGAAGAACCCCGCGGCAAACTCGCTGATCGCTTCGGGGAAATCGACCCGCCCGTCCGCCACCGCCACATTGCCTTCCACCAGATCCTCGGAGATGTTGGCCGCCTGCAAGAGGCCGCGGCTCACCGGAAACAACCCCCCATACCGCGCGTGCGGCGGGTCAAAATCACTCGGCTCCACCGATTCGGGCGTGATGTTCCGCGCCGTCAGCATGGCCTGCAACTCCGCAAACGTCAGGACGCTCTGCACGTCGTCCGGCAGCTCGTCGCTGGCGGCTTCGCCTTTTTTCGCAATGCACGGACCGATGAACACCACCTTCAGATCCGCGCCGTGCCGCTGGTGCAGCACGCGCGCCATCGCCACCATCGGGGACACGATGGGCGCCAGCGACTTCACAAGCTCCGGCTGGTACCGCTGCACATACGCCACGATCGACGGGCACGTGGTCGCCACAAAACGCTTGTCCCGGGTCGACTCGACCAGCTTGCGGTAGCGGTCCGCGACCAGATCGGCGCCGAACGCCACCTCGGTCACGTAATCGAAGCCCAGCGCGCGCAGCATCCCCACCACGCGCTCGTACTCGCAATCATCGAATTCCACCGGGAAGCTCGGCGCCAGCAGCGCCGCCACCTTGGAATCGCCGGCCAGCAGCGCCTCGACCTCCCCCGTGGAATCCAGCACGCGTTTCGCGTTCTGGCTGCATACCCGGACACAGTTGCCGCAGCCAATGCACCGGTTGCAGATCACGTCCGCCTGGCCTTCCACGATGCGAATGGCCTTCGCGGGACACTCCCGCACGCACGTGAAACACACGCGGCACCGCTCCTTGATCGTCGTGACCAGCGGTATGTTGGCTGCGCTCTTCATGAATGGCCTCAGACCATAACCACGCGCTTGGCGTAATGCGTGTGCAGCAGGTGATGGCTCGTCTCGCCGAGTGGCTCGCCCAGGAATTCCGCATACAGCCGCTGAATCGACGGATTTCCGTGCGACGTGCGCACCGGCTCGTCCCGATCGATGGTATACAGGGCCTGCATCCGCGCGCGGATGGCGTCCGGGTTCGCATTGAGCGGTTGGCCGCCGCCCGCGATGCAGCCGCCGGGGCAGGTCATCACTTCGATAAAATGGATGTCGTCGCGCCCGTTGCGAATCTCCTCCAGCAACTGCCGCGCGTTCTGCAGGCCGCTCACCACCGCAACGCCGATCGGGGTCCCGTTGATCTCGAGTTTGGCCTCCTTGCGGCCATCGAATCCCCGAATCGCTTCCACCTTCAGTCCAGGCAGTTCATCGCCAGTGAGCAGGTGGTACGCGGTGCGGATCGCGGCTTCCATGACCCCGCCGCTCGCCCCGAAAATCTTGCCCGCCGTGCTGCGTTCGCCGAACGGCGTGTCCGCGTGCTCGGGCGTCAGCGATTGCAGGTCCATCCCTCGCATGCGGATGACCCGCGCCAGTTCCCGGGTCGTCAGGACCGCGTCAATGTCCGGAATCCCGTTGCGCGAATGTTCCGGACGGCCCGCCTCGAACTTCTTGGCCACGCAAGGCATGATCGACACGCTGAAGATCTTGTCCGGAGCGATGCCTTCCCGTTCCGCAAAGAACGATTTAATCACCGCCCCCATCATCTGCTGCGGGCTCTTGCACGTGGACAGATTGTCGAGCATCTCGGGATAAAACTCTTCCACAAACTTGATCCAGCCCGGCGAACAACTGGTCATCATGGGCAGTTTCCCGCCGGTGCGAATGCGGTGCGCCAGTTCCGACGCCTCTTCCATGATCGTCAGGTCCGCCGAGAACGAGGTGTCGAACACCCGGTCAAAGCCCAGCCGGCGCAGCGCCGCCACCAGCATCCCGTCGACGTCCGCGCCCGGTTTCAGCCCGAACTCTTCGCCCAGGGTCACCGATACGCTCGGCGCGTGCTGCACCACCACCAGCTTTTCGGGATCCGCGATGGCGTTCAGCACTTCCTTGATGTAGCTCTGTTCGCGCAGGGCGCCCGTCGGGCACACCATGATGCACTGGCCGCAGTTGATGCAGCTCGAAACGTTCAAGCCTTCGCTGAACGCCGTGCCCACCATGGTCTTACTGCCGCGGCCCACAAAGTCGATGGCCGCCACCCCCTGCACCTCCTCGCACACCCGCACGCACTTGCCGCACAGAATGCACTTGGCCGGATCGCGCACGATGGACGGGTTCGACGAATCCACGTGGTATTCGTTCTTGCCGCCCGAGTACCGACGCTCGCGCACGCCCAGCTCGTTGGCCAGCCCCTGCAGATCGCAATGACCGCTGCGCACGCAATAAAGGCAGTCGTCGGGGTGGTTGGCCAGCAGCAGTTCAATAATCGTCTTGCGCGCCCGCAGCGCCCGCGGCGAGTGCGTCTGGACCTTCATCCCGTCCCGCACCGGATACGCGCAACTCGGCACCAGCGCCCGTTCGCCCTCGACCTCGACCACGCACATCCGGCACGCGCCCGTCGGGAACAGATTCTCCATATTGCACAAGGTCGGCACCGTGATGCCGTTCCGCTTCAGCGTATCCAGCAGCATCTCGCCGCTCTTCGCTTCAATCTTCCGGTTATTGACTTCAATGGTAAGCATTGCCGTTCCTCGTTCGAGCGCGTTTCCGCGCTAGTCCCTGTCCATGCGGTAAAGCGCTGCGCCTTCGTGCCAGTCTTCGAAGGCGTCCGAAGCAAAGACACTCAGGGCCTGCTCGCTCTCGCGGCGTTCACGGTCGATCTCGTCCACGCCCGGAATCCGGAGGTGCGCGGCCTGCGTCGGGCACACGTCCACGCAGGTCCCGCAGCCGATGCACTTGTCTTCAATGATGTAATGGACCTTCTTCGGCACGCCCACGATCGCCCCGTCCACGGGACACCGCTGCGCGCACAGGTCGCAGCCGTCGCACGATTCCGCGTCGATCTCGAAGGTCCGCAGTTCCTGGCAGACCCCCGCCGGGCACCGGCGTTCGTAGATGTGCGCTTCGTATTCGTCGCGGAACCACCGGAGCGTGCTCAAGACCGGGTTCGGAGCCGTCTGACCCAAACCGCACAGGCTCGTGTCGCGAATGACTTCCGCGGTCCGGTTCAGCATCATCACGCCCTTGAACCGTTCGAGCGCCTGGAATTTCGACTCGTTCTTGCGGCCCTTCGTGATGCGTTCGAGGATCTGCAGCATGCGCAGCGTGCCTTCCCGGCAGGGGATGCACTTCCCGCAGCTCTCCCGCTGAATAAACTCCATGAAGAACTTGGCCACGTCCACCATGCACGTGTCTTCGTCCATCACCACCAGACCGCCGGAGCCCATCATCGCGCCCACGGTCTTCAGCGATTCGTAGTCGATCGCGATGTCCAGGTGTTGTTCCGGGATGCACCCGCCGGACGGGCCCCCGATCTGCACCGCCTTGAACTTCTTGCCGTTCGGGATCCCCCCGCCAATATCGAACAAGACCTGGCGCAGTTTCGTGCCCATCGCGACCTCGACCAGGCCCGTCAGCGTGATCTTGCCCGAGAGCGCGAACACCTTGGTGCCCTTGCTCGTTTCCGTGCCGATCGCCGCGAACGCCTCCGCGCCGGCCGCCGCAATCCCCGGAACATTCGCCAGGGTCTCCACGTTGTTGATGATCGTCGGCTTGTCGAACAGGCCCCGCACCGCCGGGAACGGCGGACGCGGACGCGGCATGCCCCGTTTCCCTTCAATGCTGTTGATCAGGGCGGTCTCTTCGCCGCACACAAACGCTCCCGCGCCCATCTTAATCACGATCTCCAGGCTGAACCCGCTGTCCTGAATGTTCTCGCCCAGGACGCCGTAGGCCTTTGCCTCGGCTATCGCGTGCTTGAGCCGTTTGATGGCCAGGGGGTATTCGGCGCGGATGTAGATATAGGCCTTACTTGCCCCGATGCCGTACGCCGCAATGGCCATGCCCTCCAGCAAGCGGTGCGGATCCCCTTCGATGACCGCCCGGTCCATGAAAGCGCCCGGATCCCCTTCGTCCGCGTTGCACACCAGGTACTTCCGGTCGCTGGCCGTGCCCAGGGCGAATTTCCATTTCTTGCCCGTCGGGAACCCGCCGCCACCCCGGCCGCGCAGCCCGCTGCGTTCCATCATGTCGCACACTTCAGCGGGCGTCATCGAATGAATGACTTTCGTCAGCGCCCGGTACCCCCCGCTCGCTACATACTCCTCCAGGCGCGACGGGTTGATTACCCCGCAGTTCTTCAGCACCCACCGCGTCTGCGGCGCAAAAAAAGGATGGTCCGAGAGCTTGTCGACGTTGTGCCACGGCGCCACGCCCGGCGCTCTGAACTGGCCCAGCACCATGTCCGTGGGGATCTTCCCCGCCAGCACACTCTCCAGCAACGGCTTGACCTTGTCTTCCGTGACCTGCTTGAACGAGACGCGCGCCTTGCCCGGAAGCTGGATGTCCACCAGCGGCTCCACGGCGCACAACCCGATGCACCCCACCTCGACAATCTCGGCGTCAATGTTGCGCAGCCGGAAAAACGTCCGAATCGCGCCCAGCGTCTTGCCCGCGCCCGCGCCCAGACCGCAGGTGCCCGCCCCGACAAACACGACCGGCCGCTCCGCCCCTTCGCGCCGCAGCAGCCGCAGCTGCGCTTCATAACCCGCCCGCGCGGTCTCGTCCACATCCGTCGTCAGGCCGCACGCATAGTCAAACAGGCCTTTCAGGGCAGCCGACGGTTTTTCCATTGGCATTTCGTTACTCTTCATTTTCGACCTCTTCCCGGAGTTCATCCAGAATCCTGCGGACCTTCTGCGGGGTCAGGTTCGCGTGAAACTCGCCGTTGATACAGATCACTGGGGCCAGGCCGCACGCGCCGATGCAGGCCACCACCTCGAGACTGAACAGCCCGTCGCGCGTCGTCTTCCCGGGTTCAAGACCCAGGTCCTGCCGGACCGCATCCAGCACGCCCAGCGAACCCTTCACGTGGCACGCGGTGCCGCGGCACACCTGAATGTGGTACCGCCCGAGCGGCAGAAAACGAAACTGGTTGTAAAAGGTCGCCACTCCGTAGATCTTGCTCGCCGGAAGATGAAGGTGCTCGCCGATCCGCGCAATCGCTTCCCGCGAGAGATACCCGTGCGTCTCCTGGACCTCCTGCAGCAGTGGAATAAGCGCATCCCGCCCCGCGTCCGTGTACCGGTCCAGAATCGCCTGTATGTCCGGCTGCACGGCCGGCTGTCCCGTAATGGTGCTCATAAACTGATTTCCTTCTGCGGCGCCCGAAGCCCCGCGAAAAACGCGACCTTCTCCAGCGCCATGCTCAAATCCAGATTCTCGATGTACACATGCGGCGGAACCCAGACATGCGTGGGCGCAAAATTCAACAGGCCCACCACGCCCGCCCGGCAAAGGCGCCGCGCCGTGTCTTGGGCCGCGGCCGACGGCACGGCAAGAATGCCCACCCGGATCCCTTCCGACTCCACGACCTCTTCCAACTGCTGCACCGGATAGCACCGGCACCCGTGGATCACCCGGTTCACCTTCGCCGGGTCGTTGTCGAAGGCCGCCACCAGGGGAATCCGCGGGTTGCGCCGCGGCGAAAACGCCATCAGCGCCCGGCCCAGGTTGCCAATACCCACCAGCGCGACCTTCTGCGCCTCCGAATGAAACAAAAACTCACTGATGCTCCCAGCCAATGCCGTCACGTCGTACCCGCGGACCGGACTCCCCGTATACCCCGTGGCCATCACGTCCCGACGCACCTGCGCCGCCGTGCAGCCCGAACGCGCGGCCAGCTCGTGCGAGAACACATGCGCCTGGCCCGCGTCCTGCATGTCCAGCAGAACCCGCCGGTACACACTGAGCCTCGCCACCGTTTTATCGGAAATCACGGCATCACCTCGTGGTATACGGAAGACTGTGAAGATATTCACGCTGTGATTCGTTTCACAAAGACTATACCACCCAGAATGACCCCGTGTCAAGAAAAATCGTGATGATCTGTCACGATTACGTTCCGTCCGTTATCTCATTAAAAATCAGTGATTTAGGCCCTCATGTGCAGGTTTGCCCGGATGCGGCAGGCTGAACCCCTCAAAAGTCCCTGCCGCCTCGGGTTTTTGGCCGTTTTTTGGATCTTTTTCGGTCTCGCCGGGGACGTCCCTCTCGCCGAGAGGAGGAGAAACCGTGCGAATCTTCACGATTGCCCCGTTTGCCCTGTAGCCGCTCTCCGCCGGGATGGCCTCCACCATACGCCCCGAATAAACCCCGGGCCGAGCCCGAGAGACGTGACCGTCGAACTCGTCCATCTCGGGTAACGTTCCTGCGTGAATGCCCGTGACCCGGACACGGTTGCTGGTGAGCGAACTTGCGCGTGACAGGGTCGCGAGGATTATACTATTATGCTGACGGGCATTTTGCGGCCGGATACGGGACCAGCCGGGCCGCGCCCCAGCCCGCGCGATGCGTTGCGGGGTCGGGGAGGGGGAGGGAGCGCGTTTCGTGCCCGGCGCGCGGAGGACGTCCAGTGATTCACACAGCCCACGAGCTTTCGCCGAAACAGCGCGAGATCCGGGAACGCGAGGAGCATATTCTCGAGATCGCCCGCCAGATGTTTTTCGAGGAAGGCTACTACAATCTCACCATGGGCAAGATCGCCAAGCGCATCAACTGCGCCAAGGGCACGGTCTATCTCCACTTTCCATGCAAGGAAGACATTATCGTCGCGCTCGCCGAGCGCGCTCACGAACGCCGGTATGCCATGCTCCAGCGCGCCATGGCCTTCCGGGGAGGCAGCCGCGAACGCCTGATGGCATTTTCCCTGGCAGGCGAGTATTACGCGCGCCTGTATCCCGGAGACATGCTAATCATGAAGACCATCACCCGTTCCTTCCGCGAGAAGGTCTCCGCCGAACGGGGAAGGCGCTTTGAGGAACTCGAGCAGCGCATCATCAACTACCTCATGCGCATGGTCCTCCAGGCCGTAACCGAAGGGGACCTGGTGCTCCGGCCGGGCAGCACCGTCGGCAGAATCGTATGGGGCTTGTGGGCCCTGGCGGACGGCGGCTACGGCATCGTCCTCAGCGGCGTATCCCTGGACGCCCTCCGCATCGAAGACCCCTGGGGAATGGTCGCATCGTTTACCAGCAAGATGGCCGACAGTCTTGGATGGAGGCCCCTCTCCTCCGAATGGGATTACGATGCCACCTTCAAACGCGTCCAACGGGAAGTGTTTGCCGACGAGGCCCGCCAACTCGGGGAATGGCCCGCGGACGCGTGAGGCGTGACCCGGGACAGGCCGGCGGCCCGGCCTTGCACTCCGGCGCGCCGCTCCCCTACCATGGCCGGGGAGGTGCGATTCATATGAACCCGTCTCAGCTGAACCCGTGCGACGCGGTGAGCCGGCGCCGTTTCCTGGCAAGCACGGCCGCCGGCATTGCGCTGGCACGCGCCGCACAGCCTGCCGGAGCAACACCCGCCGTGCGACCCAACGTCGTCTTCGTATTCGCCGACCAGTGGCGCGCCCAGGCCACCCCGTTCAAAAACGACCCGAATGTGCAGACCCCGTACCTCGCCCGGCTGGCCGCCGAAAGCGTGAACTTCACCAACGCCGTCTCGGGATGTCCCGTGTGCACGCCCTACCGCGCCAGTCTGATGACCGGCCAGTCGCCCCTGACCAACGGCGTGTTCATGAATGACGTGCCGTTGCCCGGCCATGCCGTCACCATCGCGAAGGTGTTCAAAAACGCCGGATACGACACGGCCTACATCGGCAAGTGGCACCTCGACGGACACGGCCGTTCGAGCTACATCCCCCGCGAACGCCGCCAGGGGTGGGACTACTGGAAGGTGCTCGAATGCACCCACGACTACAACAATTCGGCCTACTATGCCGATGCGGACGAGAAACTGCACTGGGATGGCTACGACGCCATCGCCCAGACCCGGGACGCCCAGCAGTACATCCGCGATCACGCGCGCGCGGAGAAACCGTTCGTGCTCTTTCTCTCCTGGGGACCGCCCCACGAGCCCTATCAGACCGCCCCGGAACCGTACCGCCAGCAGGTCCACCCCGAAAACATCGTGCTGCGGCCAAACGTCCCGCCCGAGGTCCAGGAAAAAGCCCGCACCGATCTCGCCGGATACTACGCCCACATGGCCGCGCTGGACGGTTGCCTCGCCGCGCTCGACCAGACCCTCGCCGACACCGGCATCGCCGGGGACACCATCTTCGTGTTCACCTCCGACCACGGCGATATGCTCGGCTGCCAGGGCCGCTGGAAGAAGCAGTGGCCCTTTGAGGAGTCCATCCGCGTGCCGTTTCTGCTGCGGTATCCCGCCGCGCTTGGCCGCCAGGGCCGCGTCCTCGACGCCCCCCTCGACGCCCCCGACATCATGCCCACCCTGCTCGGGCTCTGTGGCGTGCCAGTGCCTGACTCCGTCGAAGGGCT
The DNA here is from genome assembly GCA_002348185.1 of Candidatus Hydrogenedentes bacterium UBA2224. Lineage (GTDB taxonomy): Bacteria > Hydrogenedentota > Hydrogenedentia > Hydrogenedentales > SLHB01 > UBA2224. The sequence goes on from DDYW01000059.1 coordinate 83,102, forward strand.
CGACTTCTCCGGGCACATCAACGGCGGACCTAACCCCGGCGATGGAACCGCCGTAATCCTCTGTCCGCAGCCCTTCGGACAGGTCGCGCGCAAACACGGCGGCCGCGAATACCGCGGCATCGTCGACGGCCAGTACACGTACGTCCGCGCTCTCGACGGGCCCTGGCTGCTCTACGACAACGCGAACGACCCCTATCAGCTCCAGAACCGGTGCAACGACCCCGCGATGGCGGACGTACAGGCGAGACTGGATGCCCAGTTGACCGCCCGGCTCGCACAGCGCAACGACGAGTTCCTCCCTGGACGCGTCTACATCGAACGGTTCGGCTACGCGGTGGACGACACGGAGACGGTGCCCTACCAACCCTGAGACCCAGGATCAAGAACGGGGACATGTTCCAAGCGCCGTCCGCGNNGGTCCACCGGGTCCACCGGGTCCACAGACCCGGGCAGGCCCCCTCCGCAGAAAGCTCTTGCAAATAAAATTACTTTATGCTACAAACTACTTTCGAACACTCAAGACCCGGGCCACGGCCCGCGAAAGGCGGTACCCCATGCGCGTCCATCCGGCTGAACCCCTCCGCGACCCCTTCCGCATCGTCCCCTGGCTCAACACAGGGCGACGGCTCACCCTCGCCGCCCTCGACACCCTCGAACGGGCGGTGCTGAACCTCCGCGCCGTCCTCGAAACCACGCGGGAGAACGGTCCTGAGCCGTCCCGCACCGCTGCGCCCCGGGACCGCCGATGGCTGCACTAAAATCCAAGGACCTTTCGGCCTCCTTGGCCAGGAAGTCCGGATTTACTGCACATAGACTGAACCCTGCCCCCCGGGACCCTGATTCCTGCAGCTCCGTTCGTGCTATCATGCGCGGCGGTAGTGGCAGCACTGCGGATCACACGTCGGGCAGGGAGGACGCGCCATGTTCAACGGTCTTGGAATGCATCTGGGAAACCTGTCGCGGCTGTCGAACGCAAAGACGCGTTCGCTTTCGCCGGAAAACTTCGACGGCGCGAAGGGCCGCGGCGGCATGGCCACCGACGGCACGGGCGCCCACTGCGCACGCGACCTCGGCCAGGGCTGGAAGATCTCGCCCTCGGTCAAGATCGAGCCCGGCCAGACCGTTGAACTTGCCAGCATCGACGGTCCGGGGGCCATCCAGCAGATCTGGATGACGCCGACCGGCACATGGCGGTTCAGCATCCTCCGGGTCTATTGGGACGGCGAGGACACCCCCAGCATCGAAACGCCCGTCGGCGACTTTTTCTGCATGGGCTGGGGCGAATACGCCCACGTGAATTCCCTGCCCGTCTGCGTGAACCCCGGCAGCGCGTTCAACTGCTACTGGGAGATGCCCTTCCGCAAACACTGCCGCATGACCTTCGAGAACATCGGCGACGAGCCCATGACTCTCTACTATCAGATCAACTACACCCTCACCACCGTGCCCGACGGCGCCGCGTATCTCCACGCCCAGTTCCGCCGCACCAATCCCCTCCCCTGTAAAGAGGTCTACACCATCGCCAACGGCATCCAGGGCCAGGGCCACTACGTGGGCACCTGCCTGGCGTGGCAGGTCAACACCACTGGCTGGTGGGGCGAAGGCGAGATCAAGTTCTACCTCGACGGCGACACGACGTTCCCCACCATCTGCGGCACGGGCACCGAAGACTACTTCTGCGGCTCCTACAACTTCGACCGCAACGGCCAATACACCGAATTCAGCACGGCCTACTCCGGGCTGCACCAGGTCATCCGCCCCGACGGCGCCTACCGGTCCCAGCAACGCTTCGGCCTCTACCGCTGGCACATCATGGACCCCATCCGCTTCGAACAGGACCTGCGGGTGACCATCCAGGCCCTCGGGTGGCGCAGCGGCGGACGCTATCTGCCCCTGCAGGACGACATCGCGTCGGTCGCGTTCTGGTACCAGGCCGAGCCCCACGCACCGTTCCCCAGCCTCCCCGGCAAAGACGAACTCGAGGTGATCTGAGGAGGCAGGAAAGCCACGCAGCGCCATACGGGATGGGGCTTGTCCATCCCGGCGGGGACATAGCCGACCGCTCACAGGTCCGGTAAGTCCTATGGGTCCTATGGGTCCTAT
>DDYW01000216.1 GCA_002348185.1 Candidatus Hydrogenedentes bacterium UBA2224
CCCGAGGGGTACACCCCGAACACCGCCGTGCTGGAACGGGCCCTGAAGATGGGTGCCAAGGTCTTTGTCACCGATGACCCGAAGGCCGCTATCGCCGGTTCCCATTTCGTCAACACCGACGTGTGGGCCTCCATGGGACAGGAAGCGGAGCAGAAGCGGCGCGAGAAGGCCTTCGCCGGCTACTGCGTGGACGAAGAGCTGCTGTCCCTGGCCGATCCGGCCGCCAAGGTTCTGCATTGCCTGCCCGCCCATCGCGGCGAGGAGATCAGCGAGGCGGTGTTTGAAGGGCCGCGGTCGATCGTTTTTGATCAAGCCGAAAACCGTCTGCACATGCAGAAGGCCATTCTGGAATGGATTTACAGTTAATGCGGCCCGGCCGCTTTGCATAACGGAGCATTCTCATGAGCAAGATAGAAAAAGTCGTATTGGCATATTCCGGCGGCCTCGACACCTCGGCCATCCTGAAGTGGATCAAGAAAACCTACGAATGCGAAGTCATCACCATGACCGCCGACCTGGGTCAGGGCGAAGAGCTGGACGGCCTGGAGGACAAGGCGCTCTCCACCGGCGCTACTAAGGCCTATGTCGTGGACCTGCAGGAAGAGTTCGTTTCCGAATATGTTTTCCCCATGTTCCGCGCCAACGCGGTCTATGAGGGCGGGTACCTGCTCGGCACCTCCATCGCCAGGCCGCTCATCGCCAAGAAGATGGTCGAGATCGCCCTGGCCGAAGGGGCCCAGGCCGTGGCCCACGGCGCCACGGGCAAGGGCAATGATCAGGTCCGGTTCGAACTCACCTATCTCGCCCTGGAACCGGCGGTCACCATTATCGCGCCGTGGCGCGACCCCCGGTGGGACCTGACCAGCCGCACCAAAATGATCGAATACGCGCAGAAACACGGCATCGATGTGCCCGTGACCATCAAAAAACCCTATTCGAACGATCGCAACCTCCTCCATCTGTCGTTTGAAGGAGGCATCCTCGAGGATCCCTGGGCCGAACCCCCGGCGGACATGTTCCAACTGACCGTCGATCCCGCCGAGGCGCCCGATGCGCCCACCTACATCGAGGTCGAGTTTGAGGAAGGCATGCCGGTCGCGGTGGACGGCCAACGGCTTTCTCCGGCCGCATTGCTGGCCCGGCTCAACGCCGTCGCGGGCGCCAACGGCGTCGGCCGCGTCGATATGGTCGAAAACCGGTTCGTGGGCATGAAATCGCGGGGCGTGTACGAAACCCCCGGCGGCACCGTGCTCTACGCGGCGCATCGCGCGGTCGAATCCATCACGATGGACCGCGAGGTCATGCTCCAGCGGGACCTCTTGTCGCCGAAAATCGCCCAGTTGATCTACAACGGGTTCTGGTATTCACCGGAGATGAAGGCCCTCATGGCCTTTGTCGACGCGTCCCAACAGGACGTCACCGGCACGGCGCGCCTCAAGCTCTACAAGGGCAACTGCACCGTGGTCGGACGGAAAGCGCCGAAATCCCTGTACGACGAGAAGATTTCCACGTTTGAGGAGGATCAGGGAGCGTATCAGCAGGCCGATGCGGGCGCGTTCATTCGCTTGAACGCCCTCCGCCTGCGCGTGCGCAACAAGGCCGGACTCCTGTAACGGCAGACGCGCGAGGACTGTCGCATGGCGAAACTCTGGGGTGGCCGTTTTGAAGGGCAGGCGGATGCGCTGGTGGAAGCGCTCGGCCAGTCCGTGTCGTTGGACGCCCGGCTGGCGCCGTGGGACATCCGCGGCAGCATCGCCCATGCGCGGATGCTGGGCACGTGCGGCATCATTCCCCGCCGCGATGCGCAAAAAATCATCGCCGGCCTCAACCAGATCGCGAAAGACATCGCCGACGGCGCGTTCGTGTTCGAGCCCGCGCTGGAAGACGTGCACACCAATATCGAGTCGGCCCTCGTCAAACGCATCGGCGACGCCGGAAAACGCCTTCACACCGGCCGCAGCCGCAACGACCAGATCGCGCTGGACGTCCGGCTCTGGCTGCGCGATCAAATTGACGCGGTCCTGGCGCAGTTGCGCGCCCTGCAACGGGCGCTCCTGGACATGGCCGAGGCCCATATCGGGGTCATCCTGCCGGGCTGCACGCATCTTCAGCATGCCCAGCCCGTCCTGCTGGCCCATCATCTCCTGGCCTATGTCGAAATGCTCGAGCGCGACTACGAGCGCTTCAGCCAGGTGCAGGCGCGGGTCAACGTGCTCCCCCTCGGCTCCGCCGCGCTCGCGGGCACGCCGTATCCCATCGATCGGGAAATGGTGGCCCGGGAACTGGGATTCCCGCGCGTGTCCCGGAACAGCATGGACGCTGTGGCCGACCGCGACCACCTCATCGAGTTCTGCGCCGGCGCCGCGTTGTGCATGATGCATCTCTCGCGCTGGTGCGAAGAGCTCATCCTGTGGTCGACCCCGGAATACGGCTTTATCGAGATCGGCGACGCATTCACCACCGGGTCCAGCATCATGCCCCAGAAAAAGAACCCCGACGTCGCCGAACTGGTCCGGGGCAAGACCGGCCGCGTCTACGGCAGCCTCCTGACCCTCCTGACGATCATGAAGGGGCTCCCTCTCACCTACAACCGCGATCTCCAGGAGGACAAAGAGCCCCTGTTCGACGCCAGCGACACGCTCCAGCTCTGCCTCGCCGTACTCACCCGCATGACGCCCGAAATTGCCGTCCACGCGGGCCGGATGCAGGAGGCCGCCCGCGAAGGGTTCATGGAAGCCACCGATATCGCCGACTACCTCGCTGCCAGGGGACTCCCGTTCCGTGAGGCCCACGAGATCGTCGGGAAAATGGTCCGGTACTGCATCGAGCAGGGAAAACGCCTGCCCGACCTTACGCCCGGGGAATTCGGCCGCTTCTCTCCCTTGTTTCAACGCGATGTGCTGAAACAGCTTACGTTGCATGGGATTGTAAGCAAACGAAACCAGGCCGGAGGCACGGCCCCCGCGCGCGTGCGGACCGCCCTGCGCAAGGCGAGACGATTCATTGACAAAACCGGCAAGTAACTTCCGAGAACCGGGTAAACACCGCGCAACGAATTGTGTTAAAATCAAATGCGCAGTCCTTAAACTGGGGATCTCCTATGGTTGAACAATCCCGGATCCTTGTTGTGGATGACGAGGCGGTCATCCGCGAACTCATGGGCGATATCCTCACGGAAGAAGGCTATCCTGTGGAGTCCGCCGCAAATGGCCGCGCGGCGCTGGACTTATTGAAGCAGTTCGACGATATCGTGCTCCTCTTCACCGACATCGTGATGCCGGAGATGGACGGCATCCAGCTCATTCGCGAAGCCCGCTCGCTCAAACCCTCGCTGATCCCCATCGTCATGACCGGCTTCGCCACCCTCGAAACCGCCCGCGCCGCCGTCAAGGAAGGCGCCTATGACTATGTCCTGAAACCCTTTAGCCTCAGCGAAATCAAGCTGGCCGTCTCCAATGCCCTGGAACGCTACCGTCTGGCCCACGAGAACGCCCGGCTGCGTGAAGTCACTGAGTTGTTCACGTTCAGCGAACAGGTGGTGCGGTTCCGCGACGAACACGCCCTCCTCGATTTCGTGCTGAAGGCCGCCCTCGAACGGGTGGGGGCAAAACGGGGCTCGATCATGCTCACCAGCCGCGACGGCCGCGCCCTCGAGGTCGCCGCAAGCGTCGGCTTGCCCGAAGAGGCCGCCCATGTCTCCGTAACCATCGGCAACGGCATCTCCGGACTGGTGGCCCAGAGGGGCGCGCCCCTGCTGGTCGAGGACATCGGCAAAACCCCCGAACTCGCGGAACGAAGCCGCCACCTCGAGCACGACTCGTTCATCTCGGTGCCCCTCGAGCGTAAAGCCCCCGTGGACGGCTGGCGCTATCCCTCCCCCACGGGGAACGGCCCGCGCGTCCTGGCGGTCTTGAACGTCAGCAACAAACGCGATGGCCGCCAGTTCAACGAGGGCGACCTCAAAACCCTCAACGTGCTGGCCAACCACGCCTCCATCGCCATCGAAAACGTCCGCCTGATCAACGATATCGAACAGTCCCATCTGTCTACCCTGACCTCGATGGCGCTCCTCATCGAAGCCAAAGACCCGTACACCCACGGGCACAGCCAGCGCGTCCACGACCTTTCGATCCTCGCCGCACAGCGCATGGGCCTCCCCAAACCCGAAATCGAAGTGCTGAATCTCGGCGCAGGACTGCACGACATCGGAAAAATCGGCGTCAACGACGGCATCCTCAACAAATCCGAACCGCTCTCGGATACGGAATGGGACATGATCCGCCTGCATCCCCAGATCGGATACGACGTCCTCGAACCCGTGCACTTCCTGACAAAAGGCCACCTCGACCTCGTCCGTTACCATCACGAACGCGTCGATGGCAACGGCTACCCCGACGGACTCAAAGGCGACCAGGTCCCCGAGATCGTGCGCATCCTCACGGTCGCCGACGCGTTCGACGCCATGTCGAGCAGCCGCGCCTACCGTCGCGGCATGCCCTGCGACCGGATCATCGAGGAACTGAGACGTTGCTCCGGCACCCAGTTCGACCCCCGCATCGTCAGACTGTTTATCGAGATGATCCAGGCAGGCGAAATCGAAATCACCGGATGACCCACGCCGTCTCCGGCCGCGGGACGCGCCCCGCGACTCAGAAGTTCCGCACCAGAACTTCCCAGACCGCCCCCCGCCGGTCCGCGCGGCTGTTGACGCACCGCGAGGCCGAGACCTTCTCGAGTGCGAAATCCGCATACAGCCCGCGGACAAATTCCGTCCAGGAATTCGACAGCAGCACGTACACGCCGCTTGCGTCCAGCGTCCGAAACACCCCGGCCAGCATGCGCTGGTCCTCTTCCCCAAATCCGCCCTTCTGGTACGCCGTGAAATTCGCCGTGGCCGACACCGGATGGTACGGCGGGTCGAAATAGACCAGATCGCCGGGCGCGGCCGCGTCAAGGACGGAGTCAAAGGGGGCAATCTCAATCCGAACTTCCCGGAGCGCTTTGGCCACGGCCCGCAGGTTGGCCTCGTCGCAAATCCTGGGGTTCACGTAGCGGCCCATCGGCACGTTGAATTCGCCCCGGCTGTTTTCGCGGAAGAGTCCGTTGAAACACGTCCTGTTGAGATAGATGATCCGCGCCGCCTGCGCCGCCAGCGAATCCGGCTGTGCCGCGCGCGTCGCGTAATAGTGCTCTTTGTCATGACGCCGCGCGTGTTCGCGCAGCAGCTCGATCACCGGTTCGACCTCGTGCTTCACCCCTTCGTAGGCCACAATCAGGTTGGGATTATTGTCCGACAGGCGCACCGGACCTGAAAGCCGGCCGCGGCTCCACAATTCGAAAAACAACGCCCCGCCCCCCACAAACGGCTCATGGTACGCGCCAAAGGTCTCGAGGCGCTCGATCCGCCGCAGGAGTTCCGGCAGCAGTTGGCGCTTGCCCCCCACCCATTTCAGGAACGGCGCGGGGCCCTTCGGCTCTGCGCCGCCGGAACCCGGCGTTTCCGTCATTCCGGGCAGTCGCGACGTCGCCACGCGTTCTCCCGGCCCGCGTTTCACGGCGCGCTGATCCGCGGCGGCCGCCATCCAAACCAGGATTTCACGCGGTACCGCAAGATCATCAGGATCATCTCGAGCCCGAGGAAGAATGCCCGGAGCTTGCTTCCGGTCACCGACGATTCGCCCACACGCCGGCGGTAGTTCACGGGAATCTCGATAAAGGGAAGGTCGTTCAGGATGGTCAGGAGCATCAAATGCGGCCCGAACGCCGCCCCCCCTATGGCGAACTGCGGGGCGATCGTCTCGTACGCTTCCCGATGAAACAGGCGCATCGTACAGCCAACGTCCGTCAACAAGGTCGTATTGAAGAGAAACTCCATCAGCTTGCCGACCGCCCAGTTCCCCCACTTCAGGAAGAAGCCCATGTTCGCGCCTTCCCAGACGAGTTCCCGCTGCGTGCGCGTGCCGAATACCACCGGCACGTCGTCGCTGTACGCAAGCAGCTTGATCACGTCATGGCCCGAAAACGTCCCGTCCGGTTCCGAGATGATCAACAGCTCGCCCGCGGCTTCGGCCAGGCCTTTCTGGATGGCGTTGCCGTAGCCCTGCCGCGTTTCGTAGACCAGCCGCGCCTTCGTCCGCGCCACTTCGGCGTCCGTGCCTTCGGCCGCGTTGTTGTTGACCACCACAACCTCGTCCACATACCCCGACGCGAAAAAATCCTCGATGGCCGCGCGAATCGAGTCCTTCTCGTTGTACGTGGGGAAGATGACTGAGACCTGCTTGCCGTTCCACATTGCCAGCTTACCAATAGGTGTACAGCATCATCTCGGTAAACCAGCACTGGGCGGCCAGGAAACACACCGTGGCGGCCAGTGGAACGATGCTGCGGGTTTCGTGTCCAATGCGATCAATCATGTGCGCCGCCGGCACCACCAGAAACGGGATGATGTACATGGCGGACCGCTCGCCCTCGCCGCGGGCCAGATACAGCAGGTCCAGCACCACCAGCGTCAGCGCGAATATCACAAACAGCGTGCGCGTAGCGGCTTCGGGCTTCACCAGACGGCGCAGAAACAGCACCGATACCGGGATTCCCGCAAAATAGAGCCAGCACAGCGGGTTGAGAAACTTCCAGGACCACCCGGGAAACCGCGGCGTGATCAGATCGAGGTTCGCCTGGTCTGTATCGAACTGCGCCTTGCTGGCCTGGAAGCAGGCCACCACGTCAAAGCCCGACCACCACCGTACGGCAAGATGGGTCGCTACGAAGGCCGCCAGCATCAGCGCCGCGGTCTGGAAGACCGCCCGCCGGCACCCCTTCTCGCCAAGACGCCACAGGCCCACGAAGCCGAAGAATGCCCCAATGCCAAGCAGGGAAAACGACAGCAGCGACGTCAGCGCGTACGTAACCCCCGCCGCAACGGCATACGCCGCCGATTTCCGGTGAAGCGCCCGCCAGAACAAAAACAGCGTGGTGACCGTAAACGGCATGAACAGAATGTCGGCCGACGTCGCGGTGAACAGCACGATCGTCGGCGTCACCACGTAGAGGCTGCACGCCGTCAAGGCCACGCGCGCTCCAGCCAGGTCCTTCACCCAGAGGTAGAGCGGAATCACCGCCGTCGCCCCGAACAGAATCGTCGCAATCGACAGCGGCCACGCGCCCTGGCTGAACGTCACCAGCGAAAACACCCAAAGCAGCGCCACCGGACCTGGCGGATGTACCTTCGAGTGCATCGAGAGATGTGGATGCATCTTGAGGTAGTCCTGAAAAAGCCCCCGTATCGAAAGCCCTTTCCCGATGTCGCCAATGTATTCTTTGTCGTGCCGCTCAAAGGGCGCCGGGATCCCGGAGGGCCCTTCGCGAACAGTCGCCAGCGCCGCCGGAAACACAACAGCAAACACGACCAGCCCCGCCACAAAGAGGCGAACCGCTTTCGCCGGCCATTCCCCCTCGAACCAGTCCGCCTGCCGCACACGCCGGTACCACAGGATGAAACCGGCCAGAAAGACCCCCAGGGCGAGACCGTGCCACGGCCAGCGTGTCAAGTCGAAACGGGGCCGCACTATGCCGTAGAATGGCGTCGGGTGATAGTACACGCCTTCGAAACCCAGGGCCCAGACCACGGCCACGGCCAGAAGATACCACAGCAGCCATCGCGTGTACGTGCCCACAAGGCCACGCGCGGCCAATGATGGAGAGTCATTTCGAAGGAACCCCGGTCGCATGCGCCGTATTGTAATGAAGACCGGCCGCACAGTCCACTCGACTGCGGAAAGGTGGAACCCAGGCACCACCGCCGGGGATCTATCGCCCATGCGCCACGCGACAAACCACAAGGGATTGTGGTAAGATCTTTGACTTGCCAGTATATGTACGGTACTATGGGCGCTAGATTGATTACGGCAGAAAAATGAACATCGGGCGTGATACTTCGTGGTATTACAATCTGCTCTGGCAGAGTACTTCCTCCGGAAGACGGCTGCGCCGGGCGGTGTATGCGTCGATATTCCTCCATATTGCCATTCTGGGGGCGCTGTTTTTTGTCCTGATGTACCATGAGCCTCCGGACCCCATCGAAGCGTATCAGGTGCAACTCATCCCCGTCGACCGGGATGTCGAAGCCGAACCTGTCGAGGACGCGGTCGAGGAGCCGCCGCCGCCGCCACCCCCACCCCCGCCGCCGGAACCTGAAGTGCAGGAGCCGGAGCCGGAACCCGAGCCTCAGCCGGAACCCGAGCCGGAGGCTGAAATCCAGGCGCCGGAACCCGAGCCCAAACCCGAGCCCAAACCCGAGCCCAAACCCGAGCCCAAACCCGAGCCCAAACCGGAGCCGAAGCCCGAGCCGAAGCCCGAGCCGGCCCTCGAACCGCCGGACGAGCCTCTCGAACCGCCGAAAGAGCAGATTCCCGTGCCCGTGAAACCGCAGGAAACGGGCGTGACCATGGACAACCCGCTTCCCTCCGAGCTGGCCTATTGGGCGCGGATGGTCCAACGCAAGGTGACGAAGTACTGGGAGGTTCCGGGCGGGATACGCATCGACCCGAACAACAATCAGGCGAAGATTGCCTTCTGGATCGACCGGCAGGGCAATCTGATTGGCAAACCGGAGGTGGTGCAGCATGCCAACGATCCCGCGCTGGCGGAGTCCGGATTGCGGGCGGTGCAGTTGGCCACGCCCTTCCCCCAGTTGCCGGATACCTACATGGAACCCGAAGTGCAGGTCATTTACACGTTCACCCTGGTACGATAGGAGACGGATCGTGAAAACTTGGTGTCTCACCGCAATCGTCGCACTATGCGCCCCCCTCGCCTTCGGGCAGGTCGAAATCGGTACCACCGGACAGGCCGAAGGCCGCATCCCGATCGCCGTGCCGGATTGCTGCACCGCCCCCGGCCAGGAGGCCATCGGCAAAGCCATGGCGCAAGTCCTGGCCTACGACCTCTATTTCTCAGGCGTATTCGGAATCGTGCCCCTCAACGCCTACCCCCGCACCTTCACCGGGTTCACCCGCGATCCGCAAACCATTGATTTCGAGGCCTGGCGAAGCACCCCCGCCGAGTTCCTGGTCCATGCCTACGTCACCTCCGACGCACAAGCCCTCACCGCCGAGTGCCGTCTCTTCGACGTGCTCTCAGGCGAGATGGTCAGCGGAAAACGCCTCGCCACGCGCGGACAGGAATGGCACCGCCTCGTCGCCCATCAGTTCGCCGACGAGATCGTGCGGCACCTCACCGGCGTCGCCGGTTGCGCCTCGTCGCGCATCTGTTTCAGCGGCGGCAGCACGGGCAAGAAGGAGATCTACATCGCCGACTACGACGGCGCCAACATGAAGCAGGTCACCCAGCACGGCTCCATCTCGATCCTCCCCAAATTCTCCCCCGACGGCCGCAAAATCGCCTACCTGTCCTACAAAGACCGCTACCCCTTCCTCTACGTGCTCGACCTGGACACCGGCGAATCCCGGCCCTTGTCCAAACAGGTCGGGCTCAACGTCGCCCCGGCCTGGTCGCCCGACAGCCGCCAACTCGCCATCGTGCAGAGCAAAGACGGCGACAGCGAAATCTACCTGGTCAACGTGGACGGCTCGAATCCGCGGCGCCTCACCAACGACAGCGCCCTCGACACCTCGCCCACCTTTGACCCTTCGGGCACACGCATCGCCTTCGTCAGCGAGCGCGGCGGCGCCGCACAAATCTATGTCATGGGCGCCGACGGCTCCGGCGTCAAACGCATCTCCTACCAGGGCGGGCGCGCCTACGACCCCGTCTGGTCCCCCGACGGCTCTAAAATCGCCTACGTCGTCGACAAATCCGGCGACGGATTCGAAATCTATGTCATGGCCGCCGACGGCTCCGGCGCAAAACGCATGACCAACTCTGCCGGAAACAACGAATCGCCCACCTGGTCGCCTGACTCGCGCCACGTCATGTTCGCCTCGACCCGCAGCGGCCGCTGGGAACTCGGCGCCGTCAACGTCGAGACCGGCGAAGAACAGCGCATCCCCGTCAGCGCCGAACTCTCCCTTCAGGGACCCTCCTGGGGACCCCGCAGGCAATAACCACGCGCAGAAAACGAACCGGCTGAAACGAGCCGCACCCAACGGACCCCTCGGCGCCCCAGGCGCGTTGAAAACCCGGCCCGTTTGCGCCACACTGGAACCATCATGGGCGAAAAAACCATCGTACAGAACCGCCGCGCGCGGCACGACTACCACATCCTCGAACACTTCGAGACCGGCATCGCCCTCCAGGGCACCGAGGTCAAATCCATCCGCGCCGGACAGATCACCCTCAAAGACAGCTACGCCGAGGTCGATGGCGGCGAACTCTTCCTCATCGGCGTCCACATCGCCCCCTACGAACAGGGCAACATCTACAACCACGACCCCGAACGCCGCCGAAAACTCCTCATGCACAAACGCGAGATCGTACGCATCGGCCACACCATCGCCGAAAAAGGCTTCACCCTCGTGCCCCTCCGCGTCTATTTCAAAGACGGACGCGCCAAAGTCGAACTCGGACTCTGCCGCGGCAAACAAACCATCGACAAACGCCAGACCCTCCGCAAACGCGAACAAGACCGCGATGTCGACCGCGCCCTCAAGGATCTCAAGCGGAAGAAATGAGCTTCCGGTTATCGTGGCTGGACGCGGGCGAGAGTCAGAAGCACAGCGTTCCGCCGATTTCGACCACGAGCCACTCGTCGCCGACGCGCTTCAACTCCACCTCCGTTAACTCAAAAGGCGACCCGCAGTAGACCTGACCAGTCCTGTAGTCTGCATCCACGGATGCCGCGCGCATCATCGGCTGAAAAGCAACTCGCGACGTGGGGTCGACTCCTGGAATCCAGATGCACGCCATCTCCACTCCCTCGGCGATGCGCTCCGCATGCGTGTAAGACTGTTTTTCCTGCGGCGCGTCGGGAAGAGACCGGGCAGCATTCCGCAAGCGTTTAAATGCGGCGACACTGCCTTCCGACCCGATCTTTCCCAGGCCGACGACCGCGCTTCGACGTGTCAGCGGATTCACTGAGGTATCCGATGCTGTCTGCTCGAGAAATCGGATTGCCCCATCGCCCTGTATTTCGACCAGCGTCGCCACCAGCGCATCCGTGTACCAAAAATCGGAATCGTGCTTGAACTCCCAGTTGAGAAGAAGAGTTCGAATCGTTCGCGCGGCTTGGGTGACACGATACATGCGGGTCTGTTCGAGCGCCTTGTGAAAGCGCTCCTTCCTGGCAGCTCCATTCAGACCGGGTGAATCCTCGAGTGCCTCAATAATCTCCCGTATCTCAGCGCGCGTGGCCTTCGGACGGTCCTCTCCTTTGCCGGGTTTGCGACGCCCTGCCCACCCCCCCTTCGACTCCCTGGAGAGTGGCAGTATTACCTCGCGCAGACCGGGTGCGTCCGAATAGGGCGCGGGTACAAACACCTGTTCCGTACCTTCAGACCATATAATGCAGTTGTTTGGCACCGTGAAAGTGCCGTCCGGGCTTGAGAGCGTTCGTACGGGCGCATCCTCCAACAGGACACCGCGAGGTACGCCAGTCACTCCGTCCGGACCCATGTGCATTGCCCACTGGACGAAGATTCGGTCAATGCGCGAACCTGTTCGGTCAACGGCAGCAACTAGCGGGAGTCCTGCACCGCCTTCTAGCGAACGGGCCAGGACCGGTATTAAAGAGCCGCATTCGGGGGCTGGGGGATAGCCCCGGCTTTGCAGGTTTATGCCGTGTTCTTTCGGCTTGGGAGGCAGTTCTTCGGAAGGCACGTGCCCCTCGGCTGCCAGGCGGCGATACTCGGGCTCCCGGAGTCTTACCCTGCGTGCGTGGGGCATCTTGGCCACCTCCTCGTCTGTCGGAGGACGGCCTGTGACAGATGAAAAGACGGACTCGGTCCGCTCGAAAGGGCCTTCCTGCAATACAACACGCAAGAGCTCTTCCTTTGCCTGGAAATCTCTGCCGAATTCTAGAATTCGCGGCTTGTAGCCACTCTTTTTGATTTCGATAAGGAATGTGCGATCGCGTTCGTTCCGCGCGTACCAACCGTGAGTTCCCCGCACGGCGCAGTGCCCGGTCTGACTATGCTTAACGTCTAACCCGTAGTCTTCCGAGATAATCTCGATCTGTGGTTTCAGCATGCCCTCGGATTCACTGACGACAGCAAGGACGACGTCCACATCCACCGGTTCTCTGGTCTCTCTTTGGGCGTTTTCGGCCCCGAAGCCGAGAAGGAACGAGGTGGCCATCAGTGGAACCAGCCATGAACTTTGAGCCAACACGTTCTATCGAGCCTCCGCTTCAAGTACATGAGTCATTTGCTCTCGAGCTCTGATGCTGCCGCCTTCATACTTCAGAAATGAGATGAGCCGGCGTCGCCTCCTGTCATTGTAGGTCTCGTCGCCTAACCGCAATGCCGCAAGAATGGCACTGGCGGGTCGATGGTACGCCAGCCGCTTGATGCACGTTTCCCGGGCATCATCGTCGCCCTGCATTGCGTGTGCCTCCAGCACATCCGCAAGTCCCTCCCGGCGCGTGTACTCGAACAGGCGGCAGATTTCATCAAATGGCGTTGGGTCATGTTTGTCTACCGAAACGGAGGCCGCAAACACCGGGAGGCGTTTCAACGCCAGCTCGAATGTCGCGTCATCGAAGTGCTGACCAAATGCGCTCACCAGGCTCCCGAAGGCGTTGCATTCCTCCTTAGTCCATTCTGGCTTGTCGAGCAACACGCAAATGTAGCGATTGGCCCAAGCTCGGCCCTCCGCGTTGGGCATAACCCCAAGGTGTCCCGCTATCGTGCTGCGATACTCGTCCCACCGGGGATCTTCGTACAGTCGAATAAGTTCGCCCACCGCGGACTCACCCCATTTCTCCATATTCTTTTTCATCTCTTCGGTGCTCCTGCCCCGGGAACACGGGCTGTACGCGCTCTCCAGCGCCAGCTCGATGCACGGCTCGAATCCGGGGATGATGTTCAACTCCCAACCCACAGGAAGCGGGGGTGTCTCCGGCACGGGGAAGGAGGCGAATGCGGCGAATGAAAGAGAAGTCGAGACGGCGAATAGTACCAGCGTGAATCGTCTCATGGCAGGCCCCCTCCCACGTCCATTTTACACGTGTTGCATCATTACCATACCAAATGGACAGCAATGGTTTCATGTCGATCCATCGCCGCTCGCCACTCCGGCCGGTTCGGGCGGCATGTCCGACACCCCCAACCCCCGGCTAACGCGAAGGCAGATGACTCAGACGCTTGCGCCGTCGGGCGCTGGAGCTTTTGTCGACTCACCCACGGTGTGAAACCAAAGAACATTCTGCCTTCCGGAGTGCCGAAGGCGCGAAAACATACCAACCCAGCCCGCAGGGCCGATGTGGGAGGGGAAAGACGCAGATTCGCGCGTCCGGAGCGCTGAAGGCGCGATAACATACCAGCCCAGCCCGCAGGGCCGATGTGGGAGGGGAAAGACGCAGATTCGCGCGTCCGGAGCGCTGAAGGCGCGATAACATACCAGCCCAGCTCGGAGGGCTGCAAGTCCCGCAGGGACGACAGATAANNCCGTAGGGACGGCAGAATCCTCCCATCCCCCCCCGCCCCCCCCGCGGGCGACACAAGACCGGGACGCGTAGTCGCGCCTGCGGGGAGGCTCACCCGATCCCCATTGTATTGTAGGGGCAGCCCCCCGTGGCTGCCCTCCGGTTCGCACGGCGACACGCAGCCGCGCCGGCCCGGCATGCTTGTTCTTGTAGCGCAGGCGTCTCACCTGCATCCTTGCCTTCCGGTGGACAGGATGTACAGGATGGACGGGATGGAAACGCCCGTCTTGGCGTCTTGGCGCCTTTGCGTGAGGCGCTGGTCCCCCCGCATCGCATTTCCCGCCCGCGATTCGGATGAAGGCGAGACGCCTGCGCTACACCCGAAGGCCTCCGGGGTTCACGTAACACCAAAGCGTGCGTAGCGGCGTTCACACACATCTTCCGGTCTGAAGGACCGGCACATACGGACCTCCAGCTGTACATATCGCGGGCTTTCAGCCCTTCCCTTACTTGGGGCATCCGTCTACCCAGCCCTCCAGGCTGGGCTGGTATGTTCCGCGCCGTTGGCGCGCCGGATACAGACACGGCGCCGGTGACCGCCTTCAAACGGCTCATCATGTCAATCCTGTCAATCCTGTCCAAAACTCTTTCGCGGCTTGGAGAATTCGGCCGTCGATTGTTCCACCCGGTGAGGCATGATCCTGATCCCGAACCCGATCCCGATACCGAAGGTATTTCCTCCGAAGCGCCGTTGGCGCGCCGGAGACCTGTGCAACCGCAGACCTGCGTCCGCTACCGTCCCCACCGGCATTGGCCTTGCGGAGGTTTCCAACCTTACCCGGCGATTCGGAACGCCCCCCCACACAAGTGACGCAGACGGCTGTTGTGTGGTATAGTGTGTTGTTGCACGCTGTGGTTCATCGCGTCGATAGCGCGTGCCCTTCGTGGGGGCGACCAGGTTTCGACGGGGGTGAAAGAAGCGTGGGTTGCGTGCCGAGGTTGATCGGTTGGC
>DDYW01000049.1:0-21345 GCA_002348185.1 Candidatus Hydrogenedentes bacterium UBA2224
ATACGGGGCGCGGCGTGTTGAGAGGCTTGCCCCGGTTTGATACCATTACCTGTTGCGTCTCTGTGTCCAAGTCTAAGGTGCGGAATGCTCAGCCAGGAACAACGCGAACGCTACCAGCGGAACATCCTGATCCCCGGCTTTGGCGAATCGGGCCAGGAGCGTCTGTTGGACGGGAGCGTGTGCATCGTCGGGCTCGGGGGCCTCGGAAGCTCCGCCGCCCTGTATCTGGCCGCCGCGGGAGTGGGCCGTCTGGGACTCATCGACTCGGACACTCTGGAATTGTCGAACCTGCAGCGGCAGGTGGTGCACACCACGGACCGGCTCGGGATGAGCAAGGCCCGCTCGGCGGAAATGACCCTGCGCGCGCTGAATCCCGGGTTGACCCTGCAGACGGCACAGATCCGCGTGACCGCGGAAAACGCCGGGGACCTCTTTTCGGCCTACGATTTTGTGGTTGAGGCCACGGACAATTTCGCGGCGAAGTTTTTGATCAATGACGCCTGTCTGGAGTGCCGCACCCCGTTCGCGACGGCGGGCATTCTGGCCCTGGCGGGGCAGATGATGTTTGTCGTGCCGGGGAAGACCCCGTGCCTGCGGTGCGCGGTGCCCGTGGAACCGCTGGGCGTCCCCACCACGGGCGAACTGGGCGTGCTGGGCGCGGTTCCGGGCGTGCTGGGCAGTCTGGAAGCCCTGGCCGCGATTCGCTTCCTGGCCGGACTGTGGAAGCCCGCGGCCGACGGGAGCGGCGCCGTGTTAAGTGTCGATGGTGAATCCCTGCGCTGGCGGACCACCCGGCTTCCCCGGAATCCGTCCTGCCGCTGTGCAATGTTATGGAGTATCTCATGACTGAAGACAGACTGGTGATTGCGGGCCGGAGCATCCGGTCCCGCCTGTTTGTGGGCACGGGGAAGTTCCCCTCGAGCGCGGCGCTGAAAGCCTGCCTGGACGCCTGCGACGCCGAGATCGTCACGGTGGCCCTGCGCCGGGCGGATTTGAGTAAGCCGGATGACGACTCGATCCTTTCCGTACTGAACCGCGATCGCCATTTGCTGTTGCCGAACACGTCGGGAGCGCGCAACGCCGACGAGGCGGTGCGGCTCGCGAAACTGGCACGGGCCGCGGGTCTCGAGCCCTGGGTGAAGCTGGAACTCACGCCGGAACCCCGGTACCTGCTGCCCGACCCCATCGAGACGCTGAAAGCCACCGAGATGCTCGTGAAGGAAGGGTTTACGGTGCTCCCCTATATTCAGGCTGACCCCATCCTGGCCAAAAAACTGGAGGAGGCGGGCGCGGCAACCGTGATGCCTCTGGGCGCGCCCATCGGCAGCAACCGGGGATTACGCACCTACGACATGCTCCGCATCATCATCGAGCAGGCGTCCGTGCCGGTGGTGGTAGATGCGGGTCTGGGCGCGCCGTCACACGCAGCTGCGTCGATGGAGATGGGCGCGGACGCCGTGCTGGTCAATACGGCGCTGGCCGACGCCCGGGATCACGCCGCCATGGCCCGCGCCTTCGCGCTGGCCACCGAGGCCGGCCGCGCAGCGTACCTGGCGGGCCTGGGCCCCGAACGCAGCGTTGCCGAAGCCAGTTCGCCCCTGACCGGGTTTCTGCGCGACAAAGACTGACGGACTACAATGGGGCGGCACGGGCGCCGACGGCCCTACTCCCGCAACAGGACGTCGCAGACGAGGCGCATCTTCTCGAGAAGCCGGCGAAACACTCCGCCCTTGCGTGCCCGCGCCCGCAGACCCACGATCAGCTTGCGCTGAAGCCGGTACCGCGTGAGCCGGGGCTTTCCGGGCGGGCGCACGCCGTCCCCGGCCTCCTCGAGCGGTTTCCAGAGCGTATCGAGGGGATACCCGCATGTTGCGAGGTCGCCGGCGTCAAGAGAGGCAATCACCTCGCGCATCAGCGCGCACTTTCCGGCATCATGGGCCAGCTCGGCCACCCATTTCTTGACGGAACCGGTCTGAGGCCGGGCGTGTTGCGTCACCCCGATGGGATCGCCCAGGCCTTCGCGCCGGCCGCCGCTTTCGTTCTTGCCGTAGTCGATGGTCTCCCGCTCGAAGGGGACCCCGATGTACTCATATATCCGGCCCATCCAGGTCTCGGGCTCTTTCACGAGGTCTTCGTAACGTACATGGCAGTGACTGACCGCATCCTGCCGGAGAAACGCGGCGATTGCGGGCACGTACCGGTTCAGGATGGGGTTGTAACTGTGGGCCGCGGCATAGTCCCCGTCGAAAAACGAATTGGCGTACGACGAGAAGGTGGCCAGCGGGTGCCGTGTGAGAACCACGTATTTCGCGTCGGGAAACACCTTCATCATGAAGGGGAGAATGAGGGCATACGCCGGCGTCTTGTCGAGCAGGATCTCTTTGCCGCTCGGGGCAAGCAAACGGCCGTACAGCGTATCGCAATAGGCCCGGCAGGCGTCCCAGTAGTCCTGTTCGCCGTTGGGCAGGCTCTGCACAAAGAGCCTCTGGGCTTCCGCCGCGAGGACGTGGTCGTAGGGGGCCTTGTCGACTTTCTCCCACACGCCGAGGTGGGCGAGAGGGGTAAGCAGGTGGGGCTCGGGTCCCCCGAGAATCCTGGAGTGTGATTCAAGCATCCGTTCGAGCATGGTACTGCCGGACCGCGGCGAACTGATCACGAAGAGCAGTGGAACACGCATGATTTTCCCCCGGTGTCTTGACCCTGGCACGACTTTAGTGCCGAGGGACGGGATTGTCAACTGCCGTACCCCCAACGTCGACTCGGGGATGTACAGAAAAATGCTTGTATTATCCATACCCGACTATGGTATACTCGGGCGTGTCGGAGGGAAGTAGCAGGACCATACGCGGAAGGCAAGTAACGCGGCTGAAAGGAAAAGAGTATGAAGCACGTGAAGCATGTATCGAAAGAGATCCCGGCGCGCGCCCAGATTTTCGATTTCTTCAACAAGGAAGAACATCCTGATGTCGCTGACAGCATCCGGGGCTTCTTCGCTGACCCGCTGGGGACCATCGGACTGCATTTCAACAAGTCCGCCTGCTAACCGGGCGTTTGTACATTACGCATCAGCGAAAGCTAACGTCACCGCAAGGGGCGTTAGCTTTCGTTTTTGATTTCCGCCGCCGCGTTTCAGGTTGATTCGCCCCCCTCCTTTTGGTACGCTTTCAGCGCAGCGGAAAAGCGTCTGCGGTGCGAAGTCTTTTGCAATTCTCGTGAGCTCATACTCTTGTGTCCGCCGTTATCCCTTCCCGCTGCGCGCTTTCCATGCACTTGTTCGCAGGCAACGTTACGGAGATTCTTCGATGTTGGATCCTACGGAGCGGTTGCTCCTGAGCGGGGACGCCGCCGTGGCCCGGGCCGCCCTGGATTGCGGGGTGCATCTGGGGGTGGGATATCCGGGGACCCCGTCCACGGAAATCCTGGAAGATTTTTCAAAACTCGGCGGCAACGCCGAATGGGCGCCGAACGAAAAGGTGGCCCTCGAGGTCGGAATCGGCGCGGCGTTCGGCGGCGCGGCCGCCCTGGTCACGATGAAGCACGTGGGGCTGAACGTCGCGGCGGACCCCCTGTTTACGGTAGCGTACACGGGGGTGCCGGGCGCCCTGGTGATCGTCTCGGCCGACGACCCCGGCATGCACAGCAGCCAGAATGAGCAGGACAACCGGAACTTCGCGAAGGCCGCGGGCGTCCCCATGTTCGAACCGTCGGATTCCCAGGAGGCCTACGACCTGACCCGGGAAGCGTTTCGTCTATCGCACAAACACCAGATTCCCGTGCTGTTGCGCATGACCACCCGCACTTGCCATTCGCAAACGGTGTTGCGGCGCGCCGCGCCGATCCGTATCACGGAACCGGGCGCGTACCAGCGCGATATCAAGAGCCGGGTGATGATTCCCGGGTACGCGCGGCCCGCGCACCGGCGGCTCCGCGCGAAACTGGCCGCCATCGAACAGGAGTTCACCGGTTCCGAACTGAATTACGTGGTGGAAGGCGACCGGGCGCTGGGTATCATCGCCTCAGGCATATCGTATGTGCATGCCCGGGAAGCGGCGCCGGAGGCTTCCTTCCTGAAACTCACGACCACCCATCCGCTTCCGGTCGCGTTGGCGCGCAAATTCGCCGCCGGCGTGGAGCGGTGCATCGTCATCGAGGAAGGCGACCCGTATCTCGTCGAGAATCTGCGGGCCCACGGCATCCCCGTCGAGGGCAAAGACGAGGGGTACCGCTTCGGCGAGTTGAATGTCGGCCTCGTGCGGGGAATTCTCGCGCATGCGCCGGCGCCCGAACCCGCGACGCCCAGAGGCAGGCCGCCCCAATTGTGCGCGGGCTGTCCCCACCGGACGGTGTTCGCGACCCTGGCCCGGCAGAACTGCATTGTTACGGGCGACATTGGCTGCTATACCCTGGGCGTCCTGCCGCCCTTTGAGGCGATGGACTCGTGCGTCTGCATGGGCGCGAGCATCGGAGTCGGCCTGGGCCTGCGCCACGTGCTGCCCCCGGAGGAGGCGCGGCGGGTGGTCAGCGTGATCGGCGACAGCACGTTCGTTCACAGCGGCATTACCGGTTTGGTCGAAATGGCGTACAATCCGCCCCCGACCGGGCACCTGGTGCTCATTGTCGACAATGGCACCACGGCCATGACGGGATTTCAGGAACATCCGGGCACGGGGAAGGTACTTGACCATTCCCCTGCGTCGAAACTATCGTTTGAAGACTTGGTGAAGTCCATCGGCATCACCCGGGTCCACGTCATCGACCCGACGGAGGACATGCGGGCATTCTCGGATCTGGTGAAAGCGTGCCTGGACAGCGGCGAATTGGCAGTGGTCATTGCGCGTCGGCCCTGCCTGCTTGCGGAACGGAAACAGACGGCCACGGAGCGCGCGGCAGCCTCACAATCATGCACACCATGAAACCTGTAACCAACGTCATCATTGCCGGAGTGGGCGGCCAGGGGGTCGTCAAAGCCTCCGACATTCTCACCGAAGCGGTGTTCCGGGCGGGCTTCGACGTCAAGAAGAGCGAGATCCACGGGATGAGCCAGCGCGGCGGGTCCGTCGCGAGCGATATCCGGTTTGGCGAGCAGGTCCTCAGCCCGATGGTGCCGCCGGGAGAGGCCGATTTCATCCTGGTGATGACCGAAGACGAGGCGGAGGCCGTCGAGAGCCAGTTGAAGGCAGGCGGCACCCTGCTCACCCCCGAGAGCCTGCCGGGCTATATTGATGAAGACGCCGACGCAGACGAAGACGAGGAAACCCGGTTGCGGCTGCGGTGCATGAATGTGGCCCTGCTGGGCGGCCTGAGCGCCTTTCTGGACATCCCGGACACGTGCTGGCGGGAAGCCCTGTGCGCCAATCTTCCAAAACGGGCCTGGGAATTCAACGGGAAGGTGTTCCAACTGGGCCGGGAACTGGTAGACCAGTAGCGACCGGATGCTCCGGCGCGCGTTATTGACGGACGTGTAGAGCGTGAAGCAAGGGGGGCGTATGAAGAGCAAAACGCATGCATCCGGGGGGGGATTCAACCCCACAAGCGCACCTGACTACCTGCCTCAGACCCAACTGCGCGAACTGCAGTTGGCCCGGCTGAAGTTCATCGTCAAGCGCGCCTACGAGAACGTCCCGTTCCACCGGCAACGGATGGAAGAAGCGGGCGTCACGCCCGGCGACATTCAGTCGCTGGAGGACGTCGCCAAATTGCATTTCACCATGAAGGACGACCTGCGGGAGGCCTATCCGTTCGGCCTGTTCGCAAGTCCCATGGAGGAAATCGTCCGGGTGCACGCATCGAGCGGCACCACCGGCAAACCGACCGTCGTTGCCTATACCCAGGAAGACATCAACGTGTGGACCAACGTAATGGTCCGCAGCCTGATTTCGTGCGGGTGCCACCGGGGCGACATCATCCAGAACGCTTATGGATACGGGCTTTTCACGGGTGGTCTTGGAGCGCATTACGGCGCCGAGGCCCTGGGCGCCACCGTCATCCCCATGTCGGGCGGGAACACCGACCGGCAGATCATGATCATGAAGGACTTCGGGGCCAACGTGATTACGTGCACGCCCAGCTACTTCGTCCATCTGTCGGAAAGGGCGCTCGAGTTGGGAACCGACCTGCGCGACCTGCCGCTGAGAATCGGCGTTTTCGGCGCCGAGCCCTGGAGTGACGGACTCCGCCAACGCGCCGAGGAGATCGGCGGCATCAAAGCGTACGATATCTACGGCCTGTCCGAAATTATCGGGCCCGGCGTCGCCATCGAATGCGCGATGCAGGAAGGCCTCCACATCTTCGAGGACCACTTCTATCCCGAGATTATCGACCCGGAGACCGGCAAGACCGTCGCGCCGGGCGAAGAAGGCGAACTGGTGCTGACGACGCTCAGCAAGGTGGCGATGCCTCTGTTGCGCTACCGCACGCGCGACATGACGCGCATGATTCCCGAGGCGTGCGGATGCGGTCGCACCATCTGCCGCATAGCCCGCATCGGCCGCCGCAGTGACGACATGTTCATCATTCGCGGCGTCAACGTGTACCCCTCTCAAATCGAAGCGGCCATTCTCAAGGTGGAAGGCACGTCGCCGCACTACCAAATCGTCCTCACGCGGGCGAAAGACCTGGATCAGATGGAAGTGCAGTTCGAGGTCACGCCTGAGATGTTCGGCGATACCGTGGGGTCGGTGGAGAACCTCCAGCGCACCCTGTGCCACGCCATCGAGAGCACCATCGGCGTCCGCGCGAAAATCACCCTGGTCGAACCGCATTCCATCGAGCGCAGCCAGGGCAAAGCCAAACGGGTTATTGACAAACGGGAAGGCTGAAACCGAATGCCGGAGCGCCTCCGGCGCATGAGGAGACCGTCGCTATGAAGCTCACGCAACTGTCCTTGTTCCTCGAAAACAAGCCGGCCCACCTCAAGGTGCCCTGCCGGGCCCTGGCCGACGCCGGCATCAGCATCATGACCCTCTCGCTCGCCGACACGGAACAGTTTGGCATCCTCCGTCTGATCGTCCGCGACTGGCAAAAGGCCAAGGAAGTGCTTGAAAACGCCGGGTGCGTCGTCAACACCACCGAAGTGGTCGCCGTCGAGGTCGAAGACCGGCCGGGCGGCCTCGCCGATCTCCTCGACATCATCGAGAAGGCCGGCATCAACATCGAATACATGTATGCGTTCACGTTCGGCCGCGGCGACCGGGCCATCCTGGTCTTCCGTTTCGAGGACCCCGACGAGGCCGTCACCAAACTCCAGGCCGCCGGCGTCGGCGTCGTCGAGGGCGTGTCGCTGTATTCCAAGGGGAAGTAGCCATGAGCGCGGGTCTCAAGCGGTTACTGCGAAATGCAGCATTTGCAGTCGCACTTGGGATTGCGATGCTTATGCTCCTGTCGCTTGCTGGGCCAGCGACAGGAGCGACGTCCACGGCCTCAGCGAGTACCCAAAGCTACGAGCCAGGCACGATAATCCCTGGCCGAGGGCTGTCGGAAGTCGGCGTGGGCGACACCCGAGAAGCGGTAATCAAGCAGTTAGGAGAACCGGAACCCGAGAAGTCCACCGACGATTGGCTAGTTTATCGCAAATCCCTTGGACTCGACTTCCTCATACGCAAAGGCAAAGTCACTGAGATGCGGTTCAACCCGGGATATCCGGGCCCGACTACTCACGGAGTTGCCCTCGGAGATTCTCTCAGAGAGATGGCGCGCGAATCTGGTGCCGACAAGGTCATCAAGTTCATAAACGACCGAGACATCTCTATCAAGTCAGCACCCGGCTGGTCCGTAATCTTGCGTGGCTGCAATATCAAAATAATGCAGAACACCGAGGGAATCCTGTACTGGATCGGCTCCGACAGAAAAGTAATTCAGATCGTCGTGTACAGCGAGTGCCCCGAGCCAGGGAAGCCCACGGGGAAGCGGGACAGCCAGGATTCCTGACTACAGATGCCGTCGAGGTGCATTCAGACCGGCACCCTCGTTTTCAAACGCCCGCAAGGTAGTGCCCGCGGGGGCGTTTTTTGTTCCTCCAGGAACGTCAGGGCAGGGTAAGCCGCACCCCCTCGGCGGCGCTGTCCGTCGAGGCCAGGAACACAATCTCGCCGCTGAACCGGTCCTTGGTGCTGGTGACATTGTTGAGCCGTTCGCCGTCTTTTTCCATCAGGGCATGACGGGAACCGAATGCAATGGCTTTCCGGGGCGATTCCCGGTAGACGATCGCGTCGCCAAGCCGGTAGGCCACGAGAAGGGCGTCCTTTTTCTCATTGAGAAGCGCGATGGGCCGCGTACCGTCATCGTCGACGCGGTACAGGCCGTCCCAGGTTCCCGAAGGCCTTCGAACCAGGAGCCCGATGAGGGGATACCCTTCCGTGTCGTAGCTGGTTTTTACGGCCGCGTAGAGTGTCCCGTCCGGGGCAACGGCGCAGTTCATGTGGTCATCGGCCATGCCGTCGCCGACCGGCAGGGCGGACGCGGCGCCGGGGAGTTCATCGGGGAGCCAGTCCGTGGGGGCGGCGTCTCCGGGGTGAAAGCGGAAACCGAATCGCCGGGTCTGCTGGTTGGACCAGAGCACACCCGTTCCGCCGTTCGGGAAGGCCGTCACGACGCAAATGTCGTCTCCGGCCACGCCGGTGGCCAGGACGAGCGGCGCGCTCCATGCCGAATACGGCTGCTCGCTCCACCGCACGGTGATCTCCGTTTCGCCGTCGGAGGCCAGCCACAGGCGGCCCGAGGAGTCCACGTCAATGGTCGCCGTTTCCGCGCGGGGGTCGAGGGAAATGGCCGCGCCGGACGGGCGTTCCGGCCAGAACCGGTAGGTCTTCGCGGCGTCATCGTAGGCCAGCGAGACCAGCTCACACCGCCCGGTCTCAAACAACAGCACATGAGTCAGCCCATCGGCCCGCCGGGCGTCCGCATGGGTCGCGGTGGCATCCGACAGATGCAACGCCGGGGTCCAGCGTGTATCGTCCAGACGCCACAACGTTGTGCCGGTGGTCTCGGGCAACACGGCCCACCAGCGGCCGTCGTGGAACCAGAGTTTGGACTGGGGTTTCTCCCCCGTGTTCGCCGTCACGGCCATACCCTGCAGGGGAACCGCGGAAACCGCCGCTTCCGCGTGGGCCGCGGCGCCAAACCCCATCCCGATAGCCGCCACCAGCAGCCCAATGATGAATCCGTCAGAACGCATGTTGCCCTTTCCCGCGGGCGCGACTTCGGAGGACGGCCCGGCGTGCTTGTCGTAACGTCAGGTTGCCCGCGCCCACGCAGTATACCGCAGGCGAAGGCGGACCGGGAGCGGCTCGACGCGCGCGGTCAGGCGCCGTTGATGGTGGGGAGAGAAAAAGCAGGGCTAGCGGCAGCTCCTCACCTGGCGCGTGGTGGACGGTATGGACGGTATGGACGGGGCCACCTGGGCCATGGAGTCCACCCCCGTCCGCTTCGCAGCCACCCCAGCCAGCGGGGGACAATGCTGCGGAATTCTACAATCGGTGTCCGGGGCTTGTGTCCCCGCCAGCGGGGGACAATGCCGCGGAATTCTACAGTGGTGTAATGGCGGGGGGGATGGGTTGCGCCGCTTATCCGGTGATTCGGATGTCTGCGGTTTCTTGACATCGGGGGCCGGAATATGGTGTTGTACAGCCCCGCTCTACCGAATGTACATGCCCGCGGCACACCATTCCGGGTGCCGCCGGGACCAACACAGGACCCGGGGGAAGGCAAGACCACCTCTCTTGCGCACCCTCTCGTGGATTGGCTTATGTCACACGTTATTCCAGAACGAATTTGGGATCCCAGTGCCGAAACCATGCCCCGTGGCGACCTCAAGGCGCTGCAGCTGGCGCGCCTTCAGGACACCGTCGCGCGGGTCGCGAACGTCCCCTTTTACAAAGTGGCATTCGCGCGTCTTGGCGTCGGCCCGGACAGCATCAAATCGCTCGACGACATCCGGCGGCTGCCGTTCACGACGAAAGAGGACCTGCGCCAGCAGTATCCCCTGGGGTTTCTTGCGGTGCCGCGGAGCGCGGTGGCGCGCTACCACGGGTCCTCCGGCACGACCGGAAAACCCACGTTCGTGGCTTACACCGCGAGAGACCTGCAAATGTGGGCAGACCTGTGCTCGCGTTTCCTGGTCGCGGGCGGCCTGAAACCTCACCACACCGTGCACGTTGCGTTCGGCTACGGGCTGTTTACGGGCGGCTTCGGGCTGCACTATGGCATTGAGCGTGTGGGGGCGGCGATCGTCCCGGCGTCTTCCGGTAACACGCCGCGCCAGATTCTGCTCATCCGGGATCTGGACGCCGAGGTGCTTATTTCCACGCCGAGCTACGCGCTGCAAATCGCGGAAGTGGCCCGGGAACAGGGTCTTACACCGTCCGATCTTCCGCTCAAATACGCCCATTTCGGCGGTGAACCGTGGACCGAAGACATGCGGCTCGAAATCGAGGCCCAGCTCGGAATCGAGGCGTACAACAATTACGGGTTGAGCGAAGTCATTGGACCCGGCGTCAGCGGGGAGTGCCATCTTCGCGACGGGATGCACATCCAGGAAGACCATTTCGTTGTGGAATGCGTGGACCCGGAGACCCTCGAACCCATCACCGACGGCAGCTACGGGGAACTGGTGATCACTGCGCTCACCAAGGAGGCCTTCCCGCTGTTACGGTACCGGACACGGGACATCGCGGCCCTGGAGGGCTGCCCCTGCGACTGCGGGCGGACGTCCATCCGGATGAGCCGGATCGTGGGCCGCACCGACGACATGCTGATCATCCGCGGCGTCAACGTGTTCCCGTCCCAGATCGAAGAAGCCCTGCTCCGGGTGGAAGGCACGGCCCCCCACTACGAAATCGTGATCGAACGGCCCGCCGCGCTCGACGAGGTCACGGTTCGGGTGGAGGTGCGTCCCGAGATCTTCTCCGACTCGATGCGCGAGATGCAAATCCTTAAAGAGAAACTGGTTAGAGAGATTGTGTCGGTTACGGGCATCCGTGCGCGCGTCGAATTGGTCAGCCCGCAGACCCTTCAGCGGACGCCCGGCAAGGCCAAGCGGGTCATTGATCTCAGAAAAGCGTGACATTTTCGATAAAGTCGTGTATAAAAAAGGCGAATTGGGGGATGCCTGAGGGGCGACCGGTAGTGTCGCCCCATCAGGGTACCAGGCGGAAGGTGGAACTCAAGAATGAGGGGGAAATCATGAGGATCTTGATTTGCACGCTGGTGGCGTGCGCCCTGCTGGGCAGTGCGTATGCCGAATTGCAGAATGTTCAGGTCTACGGACGCATCGACATTCGCGCACGGTATTACAAGAGCTCTTTCAACAACGCGGCGGTTCTGGGCGGCGGTCCAGCCCTCGAAACCCGCATCCCGGCGATATTCCTGCCCGGCCGGGCAACCGGTCAGGCCGCCGGCGTCGCGGGCGTCTTCGATTATGACGACGCGCGGTCGGACTGGACGTTCACCGAGCTGGTGACCACGCTGGGCGTCAAGGCCGATTTTACCAACAACGTGAACGGCGTCATCGAGTTCTACGACTTTGCCTGGTGGGGCGAAGATTTCCGCAGCGATTACATTACCGGCGCGGATGGCCGCGCCAACACCTCGGACGACGTGGAATTGCTCCAGTCGTATATCGAGATGAACGAGATCGGCGGTCTGCCCTTGCGCGCGCGCATCGGCCGCCAGCGCCTGCGCTACGACGAGGGCTGGCTGCTGAGCGATCGGGCCACCCCTACCCTGCGAATCGCGTGGGACGGCGTTCTGCTCACGTATGCCACCGACCAGTTCGAAGTGGATGCGTTCGCAACCAAACTCGCCGAGACCAGCCCGTTCGAGCAGGACGGCGATGTCGACTTTTACGGCATCCGCGCCGCGTACACGGCCCTCGAGAATGTCGATTTCTCGGCATGGTGGTACTGGGTGCGCGACGCCCGTTCGCTGTCCGACACCAACCTGACCTGGCTTGGCGAGTGGTTTGAGAACTGGTTTGGCGTGGACGACTACGATCCCACCAACCTGCACACAGTCGGCGGCCGCGCGTGGGGCAACTGGGGCGCGCTGGATTACGACCTCAAACTCGCCTATCAGTTTGGCGACGCGGACGCCCTCGGTATCCGGTTCAAGCCGTACATCTACGGTGATGATGAGGCGGAATGGGACACCTGGGCCGGCGAACTGGAAGTCGGCTACACCTTCGACATCGCCTGGAAACCCCGGGTCTATGCGCTGGGCGTTTATTTCGGCGGCGAAGACAACCGCGACCTCAGCTTCTGGGACTGGCTGAACCCCTTCGACAAACCCCAGGCCAGCGCCTCCTTCAACCGCCTGTTCGCCGACCCGAACTATGCCCCGGCCTGCAACGACAACGGGTGCATGACCAACTTCAGCGAACTCGCGCTCGGCGTCGATTTCAAACCGTTGGAGAAGGTGTCCGTCAAGACCCAGATCGGACGGTACTGGGCCAACGAGACCTTTGACTGGCCGGCATACTTCACCATCGGCCGGTACCGCGTCCCAATCGCGCCCGCCCTGAGTTTCTGGACCATGGAGTCCGGGGACGATATCGGATGGGAATGGATGAACGTGATCAACTATGCCTACAGCGATAATCTCACGATCATGCTGTTCTATTCCCACTTCTTTACCGATTCGGATCACGGTCTCGACGGAAACTACCTGTATTCGAATGGCACCACGTTCATGGGCGGCACCGACGACGACGACGCCGACTACGTGTTCCTGTGGTTCATTCTGACATTCTGAGTGCCGCGCGGAATCGCCTTTCCCGGGCCGGGCTGGACTTTCGTCCGCCCGGCCTTTTACATTGACCCGCATGCGTGAACACGCCCCACTTTATACGCGGGCCCAAACGGCGGCCCGGTTCGCGATGGTCCTGTTCGGCGCCGCCTGCGTCGCAAGCGCGGCGTGCCCGGACGCAGGGCCGTCGGCCGTATGGCTCGACGCTCTCGAGATCGCCCGGGTCCAGCAGGATTGGGGCGAGCCGGGTGCAGGGCGCTCGGCCGGCCGCAACGAAATCACGATGGGGGGAACGCGGTACACGCACGGGCTGGGAACCCATGCGTTCAGCGAGTGCCATGTCGAATTGTCCGGGGGCTGCGAACGATTTACCGCTCTGGCCGGTATCGACGACGAAGTCGGCCGGAACGGTTCGGCGGTTTTCGAGGTGTGGGTGGATGGCGAGCGCCGCTGGACAAGCCCGGTCCTGCGCGGGGGCGATGCGGCTGTGCCCGTCGACGTGAAGCTCACCGGAGCGCGCCACCTGCTGCTGGTGGTGGATCCGACCGGCGACGGCATCCGTCTTGACCATGCCAACTGGGCGGAGGCGAGACTGTACCTCACGAAAGATGCCGGGCCGCATCCCCGTATTGTGGCGCCGCCGCCCATCGAACCGCCCGCGCTTGCCGATGCCCAGCCGCGCAGGCCGGAGATCAACGCGCCGCGCGTTGTGGGGTCCTCGCCGGGCAGGCCGTTTCTGTTTCGCATCCCCTGTGCGGGCGAGCGGCCGATCCAATTCGAGGCGGACAGTCTCCCTTCGGGCGTGACGCTGGACGCCGCCACCGGGCTCCTCCGCGGAACGCTTGAAGAGGAAGGCGTTCACGAGATTCACCTTCGTGCGGCCAACAGACACGGCCACGGCCGTTACACCCTGCTGCTCGTGGCCGCTCCGGACTGCCTGGCCCTGACCCCGCCGATGGGATGGAACTCCTGGAACGTCTGGGGCGACACCGTGGACGAAGAGAACGTCCGGGCCGCGGCGGACGCGCTCATTGCCACGCGCCTGGCCGATTATGGGTTTCAGTACGTCTGCATCGACGACGGCTGGGCCGGAGGACGGGATTCGCAGGGAAACATCCTCCCAAACGACCGCTTTCCCGATATGCCCGGACTGGTGCAGCAACTCCATGGAATGGGCCTTAAGGCGGGCATCTACTCCTCGCCGGGCCGCACGACCTGTGCGGATTACGAAGGCAGTTACGAGCACGAACGCGATGACGCCCGGACCTTCGCCGCATGGGGCATCGATTTACTGAAATACGACTGGTGCTCCTACAGCGGGCTCGCGCAGGGAGAAGGCCGCGAGATGTTCGTGCGCCCCTATCGAACCATGCGCCAGGCGCTGGATGCCTGTGGGCGCGACGTGGTCTATGCGCTCTGTCAGTACGGCATGGGCGAGGTCTGGGACTGGGCCGCTTCGCCCGCCGTGCGCGGCAATCAGTGGCGCACGACGGAAGACATCGCGGATACCTGGCCAAGCGTGGTCCACAATGCCCTGGCGACGGCCGCCGTCGCCGGATTCGCGGGTCCTGGCCACTGGAACGATGCCGACATGCTGGTGCTCGGCACGCTGGGCTGGGGGAAAGCGCCGCGCGAAACGCGCCTCAATCCCCGCGAACAGCATACGCATGTGACGCTATGGACCCTGCTCCCCTCCCCCATGGTTCTGGGATGCGACTTGACCCGGATGGATGGGTTCACGCTCGCGCTGCTGACGAACCCCGAAGTCATCGCGGTACATCAGGACCCCCTGGGCAACCCCGCACGGTGTGTCGTAGGCCCGCTGGACGCCCCCGTCCAGGTCTGGTCGCGGCGCTTGTGGGACGGCAGCCGGGCCGTGGCCCTGTTTAATCTGTCCCGCGGCCGCGCTCCTCTGGAAATCGGCGTGACGTGGTCTGAGCTGGGCCTGCCGGAGAAGCCGCAGCCGGTGCGTGACCTCTGGCGCAGGAAGAATCTGGGCCGACGCAGCGATGGCGTCGCGATGGCCGTCCCCCCGCACGGCTGCGCCCTGCTGAAAATCGGCCGCCCAATGAAGAACGCCGCGGCAATGACGGCACTGCGGCGGCGTTACGAAGAACGGCCCGGCGGGGAGGGTCACAGCCCCAGCGCGGCGTTAATCACCCGTTGAATATCAACGGCATTGGTCGTTCCGTCGGAATTGACGTCGGTATTGGCGCCCGGCGGTAACGTGAGTCCCAGCGCGCCGTTAATGACCAGTTGGACATCCACGGCATTGACCACGCCATCCCGGTTGATGTCTTCCCCCGAGGGCGGTAACAGCGCCGCGAAAAACGTGAAATGACCGGCTTCCACGGTGGCATAGTCCACCGGGTCGCCGTCCACGAACTGCACATTGGATAGCCCTTCCGTGCTCCAGTAGCCGGCGTCCTCATCGTACCCGGCCACCATCAGTTGGCCGGGGTTGGAGACCGTCGCGTTGAGCGGGATCCGAAGCGTGACCGGCAGAGCGAATACCGTGCCCTGCGGTCCGGCCTCGATGACTTCGCTCACCGCGCCCGCGGGCGCCTTGGGGCTGCTGCTTGCGGGCACCCGCCCGAGGGTCGCGACCACCGGCTCGGCAACCGCGCCCGCGGGGAGGGTCAACCGCGCCCCGTTGATCGCACTGCCGACATTGTTGACCGTGATGACCGTCACGGCCGCGGGATTAACCTCGCCGGACGCGCCCGGCGCCTCCTGCGTAACCGTCACGTAGATCGAGTCCTGCGTGGAGACGCCTTCGTTATCGGTCACGGTGAGGAGAGCTTCGTAACTGCCGCGGCTGTCCGCCGGATAGGTGTACGCCGGACTCTGCGCGGTGTCGGTGTAGCCCGTACCGAATTCCCAGAAGTACTTCACGACGACGCCGTCCGGGTCGTTGCCCGTGCCCGTAAACTGTACCTGGAACGGTGCCGCGCCGGCCCGGGGCGACGCGCCCGCGGAAGCCGTGGGCGGCTCGTTCGCCGGATCGTTGACGTTGATCTGCCGGGTGGTCTGATTCGAGAGACCGCTGTTGTCCCGCACCGTGAACGTCACCGTGTACGCGCCCGGGCTGGCGTAGGTGTACTCAGGCGTGGCTCCGGTCTGGATGCCGCTGCCTTCGCCGAAATTCCACTGATACAGCGCTATCCCCCACTCGTCGCTGGAGGCGCCGCCGTTGAAGCTGACCGTGAGCGGGGCGTCGCCGGATACCGGCGTGGCGCCCAGGACCGCGACGGGCTTGACCGTATCGCGCACGCCGCCGGGACCTCCGTCCGCCCCCACATCATTGCGGGTGCCGTCTTTGTCGTTGTAACTCGCCAGCGGCGACCCCGCGTTCCTGCATGGGGAAGCGGCCTTCAGATGGAAGTTTCGGGTGGCGGCGTCCACAAACGCTGGATTCGCGATGAAGTCCGTGGCAGCGGCCGCCACGCCACTGAAATTGGCCGTGTTGGCATGGAAACAGTTGTAGCCCGAGTCCGCCACGCTGCCCGAATCCGCCGCGAACCCCGTGTTGTTATTGCTGAAGATGTTGTTGTAGACCACCGGAAACACCGCGCCGGCCTCCCCGCGCAAG
This sequence comes from Candidatus Hydrogenedentes bacterium UBA2224, assembly GCA_002348185.1. Lineage (GTDB taxonomy): Bacteria > Hydrogenedentota > Hydrogenedentia > Hydrogenedentales > SLHB01 > UBA2224. The sequence goes on from DDYW01000049.1 coordinate 16,331, forward strand.
CCCTGGATGGAGTTCTGGTAGACGGTGTTGTTCTCGAAGAACACCGAGGCCGCCGCCCCGGCGAGCAGCCCCCGGTAGCTGTTGGCCAGGACGCAGTTGCTCACGCGGCATTCGCTCGAGGACGGCACGTACAGCGCCGCGGCCGCCCCGGCATCGCGGATGGTGAATCCGCGGATGGCCGTATCGTCCGCCGCGGTCACCACGCGCAGTCCCGCGCCGCCGCCGGCGATGTGCGTACGATAGGCGCCGCTGGCGCTTTCGAGCGTCACGCCCCGTTTCAGCGTGACCCGTTCGTCGTAGGTGCCCGAGCGCACAATGACGAAGTCGCCCCGGCCGGACACGGTCTTATTGATGGCCTCGGCGATCGTTGTAAAGGGTTTCGCCGACGAGCCGTCGCCGCCGCCCACGGCGCTGTCGTCGACATAGAACACCTGGGCCGTTCCAAGATACTGGTAGACCTCGCCGCCCGCGAAGTCGCCGTTGCCCGCGCCTTCCCCGCCCAGGGGGTAGCTGCCCGAATGTGACAGGATGCTGTCGTCGTCAATCAAGTTGAGGCCGACGGTTCCCTGGCCCGTGCCGATAGCGACGGTGACCAGCCAGTCCGCACCGTCGCCATTGGGAGTGGCATCGTCATCCAGTTCACCGTCAGCAAGGAATTCAACATCAACGACGCTGGTGATGGATGAACCCGAGACTCCGGACTCCACGAGCACGAAGTCGGCGGCATCCACGCCAGAGACATCCTCGGTGAACTTCACATGAAAACGGACCGAGGTGGCCGCTGTGGGCGATGCGTCGGCGCGCGTGATCCCGCTGCAGACCGGAGCGCCAAAGCCCAGGACGGTAACCTCCGTCGTCGGCTCGTCGGGGTCGTTGGAGTAGATGCGCACCGTCGCCTCACGCGGCCCGATGGTGACCGGTCTGAAAATCACCTCGAGGTCGATACTGCCGCCCGGGGGAATCGGGTCGTTTGCGGGCACGTTCTGGAAGGCGAAGTCATCGATGAAGCCTTTGCAGATGCAGAAATTGACCTCCATCTCGACATTGCCGGTGTTCTCGATGGTGATGATCTGCGGGTCGGACCACGAGCCCGTGCGCGGGAACGTTCCGAAATCGAGGAGGCTCGTGTTTACGGCGATCTCCGGAGCCGTTGACGACGGAATACTGAGGGTGAGGAACGCCTCGTCAAGCACGGGGCCATCCGTGGAACCATATTGCTCCGCGGCCTTTCCACCGTCCTCCCAGTGGATGAAGCGCACGCCCGGTCCATAGCCGCTGAAGGTGTGGGTCTTCTGCTGCCACGTTCTGCTCGTCGTGAATTCGCCGGAATCATACGGGGTGCCTATCACGGTTGTTCCATCCGCCCCCCGTAACTCCACTTTCAGGTACGCCGTATCGGTATAGATGGGTATGTACCGCGTGGAGAAGCCGCGGAACCACTCGGATACGGTGATGTCGGGCGCGGCGTCCAATTCCCCCGCCGTGTAGCCCAGGGCCAGCAGGTCGACGGTCTGACTGCGGCGGCACCAATTAATAAGAGGATCGGGAGGAGTGGTCACAGGGCCGACAGAGCCGTCGGTGAAAAACATGGCGCATCCGTCACGTTCGTCGTCCAAGTCTCTGTCCAGACCATAGGGTCCGGGGCCAGCGCTCCAGCCGCCGCCCGGCGCTTCGAGGATGACCCAGCCGCTCAGGTCGCCGGTTTCGGCGCTCGGGTTCATCAAGAGGTTCTGCCCTGCCGCCGTCAGACAGAAAAGGCCCATCATCGCGCCTGCAACGATCCTGGCCGTGCGGTTTTCCCCCTTCACAACACCTGTCATTTTCATAAAAACCCCTTGCCTGGTTCGGCTGGCTTAGGCAACCGCCCCATGAATGATGTTTATGTCGCGTTGCGAGCAGACGTACCCCGGGAACCCTGCCGGCGTGTTGGCTCGGAAGCACAGGGCTCCTTTTTAATATTATACCTCGGGAAATGGCCCGTGTGTCTCCCGGAAAAAGCAGAAATCCGCAAACACCGGCCGCTGAACCCGGAAAACCTGAAAATCACCGGCTGCGGTATTGGGCGTCCGGTTTCGCGTTCGTGGCGGGCGGCGGCTGGGAGGCCCAACGCCTCAGGTTAGTTTCCACGGTTCGCGGTATTCGTAATGGAGCAGTTCGTTCGCCTTTTCGTGGTTGGTGATGCGCTCCGCGACGGGGTCCCATTCGAGGCGTTCGCCGACCTCGAGCGAGATGTTGCCGAGCAACGCGATGGTCGTCGATTTGTGGCCTTCCTCGATGCTGCAGTGGGGGGTCTCGCGCGACTTGACGCAGTCCAGGAAATTGCGGATGTGCTGGGCGGTGGGGTCGTTCACCTCACCTTTGATCTCGACGGGTTCCATGCGTTTTTCGCGGTCGTGGAACTGGCCGCCGAATTCGGGCACGACTTCGAAGCGCGCTCCCTGATAATAGAGGGTGCCGAGGGTGCCTCGGAATTCGACCATGCCCGAGCGCAGGAGGGGATTGCTGCTGGTTTCGTACTGGCTGAAATGCACCATGCGCCGGGAGGGGAACGCGTACACCACTTCCATGGTGTCGGGGATGCTGCGCGCATCGTCAAGCAGGAGGCGTCCGCCCATGGCGCAGATCGAGGTCGGCACGTCCTCGTTCAGCACCATGCGGAAGGCGTCGAAGTAGTGCACGCCCCAGTTCGCGAGTTGCGACGAGAACTCTTTGTGCCACCGGAAATTGTAAGGCGCGATGGCGGCATTGAACGGGCGGTACGGTCGCGGCCCGAGCCACATATCCCAGTCGAGTCCGGCAGGGGGATCGCTGTCGGGGGGATTGCCGATGCCGTCCGGCCACATATTGCTCACGCGGCAGCATCGCCCCACCACGACCGGGCCGATCTTGTCCGCTTGCACGAAATCGCGGACCTTGGCCAGGGTGTCGCACGAGCGCCGCTGAATACCGACCTGGACCACGCGGTTGGTCCGGCGCACGGCTTCGATCATGCGGCGGCCTTCGAGGACGGTGATCGACAGGGGTTTCTCGACGTAGACATCGAGCCCCGCCTCGCAGGCGTCGATGGTCTGCAGGGCGTGCCAGTGATCGGGCGTGGCGATGACGACCGCGTCGAGCTGTTCCCTTTCGAGCATCTGGCGGTAGTCGCCGTAGAGTGCGACTGTGTTGGGAACGCTGGCGGCCCACTTTTCGATGGTGGGGCGGTAGACATCGCACAAGGCCACCACTTCGGCGTCTTCAAACGGTGTGGTGCATCCGAGCAACTGCCCGCCCCGGTTCGCCACCCCGATGAACCCCAGGCGGATGCGCTCGTTGGCGCCGGCCGCGCGCGACGAGACCAGCGCGGAGACGGCGCCCGCCGCCGCCAGGGTTCCCGATTGGACAAACTGTCTGCGACTGACTTTCAGGGCCATTTGAGAGATCCTCCTGTCTGTTGTTCGGGTGTCTGTGCCGCGCGCCATCATACCGGCTTCGGGCGGCGGGGCTTGCGGAACACCAGGTAACGGCTGATGCCGAAGTTGATGAGCATGCCCGCGGCAATGCCAAACAGCGCGGCCGCCTGCGGCAGTCGTGCCAGGAAGGCCGACTGGCGTATCAACGCGAGCGTTACCGCGTAATTGGCCAGGGCGCCCACGCTGCTCGCGCCCGCAAATCCCAGGAACTGCCGGGGAAGCGACGCCTGCCGCGCATACGAAAACGTGAACCGGCGGTTCAGAGCGAAGTTGAACACCATGGCTCCGAAAATCGCTACCGCCACGGCAATCGCCAGGGGGACGTTCAGCAGGTCGAGCACGGTCAGGACCGCCAGATTGACAAGCGTGCCCAATCCGCCCACCACCGCGAACTGCGAAAAATGCGCCCAGCCGCCGTAGCGGTAGATGAAGAGGCGGCGCAGATGCTGAAGGTAGCGCAACTGTTCGGCCAGGGTGAGCTTGCTCTCCCCCAGCCTCCGGTCCGTGAAATGAATGGGCACTTCCTTGATGAACTCGCACCGCGATTTCACGAGCAGTTCGAGCCCGATCTTGTAGCCAATGGGATTGAGGTCCTGAGCAGCGGCGAAGGTCTCGCGCCGGAGCGCGAAAAAGCCGCTCATGGGGTCGTTGGCGCACGTGAACGGCCGCGCCAGCAGGGTCGCCACGCGGCTGTTGAGACGGCGGAACAGACTCCAGCGCTCGTCGGTCGTGCCGCCCTGGACGTACCGCGAGCCGATGACAAAATCGTAGTCCTGCGACAGCGCCTCGAGCAGTTCGGGAATGGCTTCCGGCGGGTGGCTCAGATCGGCGTCCATGCAGACGAGCACGTCGTTCCGGGCGAGGCGCATGCCGTCGACGACTGCCGGCCCCAGGCCCCGGTTTTCCTTGCGCACGGTAAGACGGACCCAGGGTCTTTGGAGCCCGCGCACCACGTCCTCGATTCCGTCATTGCTGTCGTCGTCCATGATCAGGAGTTCGAGGTCCAGGTGGCGCTCATCCCGCATGCGGGCGATGCGGTCGACCAGCAGGGGAATATTGTCCGCCTCCCGGTACGTCGGCACCACGACCGATACCGACGGAAACGGAGCAGACTGTGCGCTCGTTGTCATACGAACGGAATCTCCACCTGGCTCGAGCGCGAGCCCCACGCTCCCTTCAGCCACCCCATGCCCACAGACCATTCATGGGAGTGTACGCGGTTTTCCGCGATGGCGTCAAACCGTGGAGCCGTGCCAAATCGACGGAGAAGCGGTCGAGCGCGGAGCGGTGGACGGAATGGACGGGGACCTCTGGGCCAAAGAGTCCAGCCCCGCGTTTTTGCGCACGGCCAGCCCCGCCAGCGGGGGACACAAGGCGGGGACGCGCGAATTTAGAGCCCTCGCCTTGCGTTGGCGAGGCATACAGGGCTTGTTCAAGCCCTTCACAGTCGTTCAGGCAGGCACGTCCATGGGGTCCATAACGTCCATAGGATCCGCGTGGTGCGCCATGCCACCGGCGATCGCTCCCTCGAGGATCTCCTCGTCCGAACGGGGACACGTAGTC
>DDYW01000049.1:21406-23319 GCA_002348185.1 Candidatus Hydrogenedentes bacterium UBA2224
GCGCTACAAGATCCCCGTTCTTTTCAGGCGAACGGGGGGACGGTGGGACTCAGTGACCACACCGGGTACCTGTCCACCGTGCGGCTCCGCGCCAGGGGGGGATGAGGCGTCTGGAAGGGGTGGAGCGCGCCTGATTTGCATCGGAGCGTCTCGTTTTGAGGCGGTCCCGGACAGCGGAAGAGGCCGCCGCGGTTCGCCGGGCATCGCAAACCGTTTATACACAATGCCTTAGAAATACCTCGGCGCGTTTCTTTGCAGGGCATGGAATTTGCGGCTCTTTTTGCAGGTTGCCATCGTGAGCCGATGGCACGTATACTCGATACGAGGCTGAGGAGGCTGTATTATGATGTTCCCGATGTTTGCGGATCCGACATTTCTGCTGGTGATTCCGGCGCTGCTCCTGTCGCTGTGGGCGCAATGGAAGGTCAAATCGACCTACACGAAATATTCCCAGGTAGGCAACCGCAGGGGAATCACCGGCGCGGAGGTGGCGCAGCACATTCTGCGCGATGCGGGCGTCGCCATGGCAGGCGAACGCGGTGGACTTGGCGCGGGAGTGACGCTCGAACCGGTGGCGGGTCACTTGACGGACCACTATGACCCCCGGTCACACACCTTGCGGCTTTCCCAGGACATTTTTTACGGGCGCAGCGTTGCAGCGCTGGGCATTGCGGCCCATGAAGTTGGCCATGCGGTTCAGCACGCCAGCGGCTATGCCCCGCTGCAGGCCCGCAACTTCATTTACCCCGTGTGCGCGCTCGGGTCGACCCTGGCGTTCCCGATCTTTGTGATCGGGATGTTCCTGGGACCGGGCACCGGGCAGACCGTCATGCAGATCGCGATCCTGCTGTTTGCCGCGGCTGTCGGGTTTACCGTGCTGACGCTGCCCGTCGAGTTCAACGCCAGCCGGCGCGCCGTGAAAGCCCTGGCCAACGGCGGATACCTGGCCGACGATGAACTCGCCGGCGCGCGCAAGGTGCTTACCGCGGCGGCCATGACGTATGTGGCCTCGACCGCGATGGCGGTCCTTCAGCTCCTGCGTATGTTGCTCCTGGCCAACCGGCGCTAAACCGCTCACCCAGATTTCCCGGCAGACGCCCGGCGACCCTCGCCGGGCGTCGTTCGTTTTGTAGCAAAATGAAACGGTCCCGTGCCGGATTGGAGCACAGCGCGGCCGGATAGCGCCCCAAATCCTTACGTACCAACAGGTCGCATTGGCACAAACGTTGCGTTTGCAGTTGGCGGTGACGACCGTACCGCATCGTAAGGAGAGGAGTTTCCCATGCGATTGGATAAACTGACGATAAAGGCGCAGGAAGCGTTGTCGGCGGCCATGGATGCCGCGGCCCAGCATCGGCATCCCGAGATCGGTCCCCTGCATCTCCTTCACGCCCTGGTGGCGCAGGAAGGCGGGGCCGTGCCGTCGATTCTGCAGCGTCTGGGCCTGCGGCCGGAGACGGTGCTCGCCGCCACGGAAGAGAAGCTGCAATCGCTGCCCCGAATCTCGGGGGCGGTCTCCCAGGCGGGTTTCAGCGGGGCCGCGAACCGGCTGCTCGAGGCCGCCTGGAACGAGGCGCAGTCGCTGAAGGACCAGTACCTCAGCACGGAGCACATTCTCCTGGGGATGGTTTCGTTGCGCGACGATCCGGCCGGCGGCCTCTTGCGCGCCGGAGGCGCGACCCGCGAGAACCTGCTCGCGGCCATGCAACAGGTCCGCGGCACCCAGCGGGTGACCGATCCCAATGCCGAGGCCACCTACGAGGCGCTGGCGAAGTTCAGCCGCGACCTTACGCAACTGGCGCGCGCGGGCAAGCTCGACCCGGTGATCGGCCGCGACCGCGAGATCCGGCGCGTCATCCAGGTGCTCTCGCGGCGCACCAAGAACAACCCGGTGCTCATCGGCGAGGCGGGCG
>DDYW01000175.1 GCA_002348185.1 Candidatus Hydrogenedentes bacterium UBA2224
GACATTTCTAATGTGGCTTGACAGTATCCGAAAGGCGGCTTGAACCGCTCCCGCCGGATCGCTACCATGATGCCGCAACTCCCCTTGCTCGAGGGTGGTTTACCCTTCCTACCGGCGCCGGGGGTGCAGGACGTTCCGGCTGGTTTTCAGGATTTGGTGCACAGCACCTCACGAAGGAGCACTTACATGGCAGAACGAGTCTTCAATTTCGCCGCTGGTCCCGCCGCATTGCCGTTGCCTGCCCTCGAAGAGGCCCGCGAGCATTTTCTGGTCTTGCCGGGAGCCGGGGCTTCGGTGATGGAGATCAGCCATCGCTCCAAGGAATTTACCGCCATCATCGAGCAGGCGCAGGCGAATTTCCGCTCCCTGCTCAAGATCCCCGACAACTACCGTGTGCTCTTTCTTCAGGGCGGCGCGTCCATGCAGTTCATCATGGCCCCCATGAACCTGCTTCAGCATTCCGGCAAGGCTGCCGATTACATCCTCTCCGGCTCGTGGGGCAACAAGGCCATCAAAGAGGCCAAACGGGTGGGGGACGTCCGCGTGGCCTGGGACGGCAAGCCCGAGAAGTACGTGCGTACCCCCGCACAGAATGAGCTCGACCTGAATCCTGACGCCGCCTATGTCCATTTCACGTCAAATGAGACCATCGAGGGCGTGGAGTTCTTCGAGGAACCGGATACCGGCGGCGTGCCGTTGATTTGCGACGCGTCGTCCGACATTCTCTCCCGCCCGCTCGACATCTCCCAGTATGGGATCCTGTACGCCGGCGCCCAGAAAAACATCGGCCCGTCCGGCACGGCCGTCGTCATCATCAGCGATGAGGTGCTGGCCCGCGTGCCCGAGAACCTTCCCGCCATGCTCGATTACAAGAACATGGCCGAGAACAACTCGCTCTACAATACCCCGCCGACGTTCACCATCTACATGATCATGCTCGTGACCAAGTGGCTCATCGAGGACATCGGCGGTCTCGACAAAATGTATGCGCTTAACCAGCAGAAAGCCAAAATGCTCTACGACGCCATCGACGCGAGCGGCGGATTCTACCGGGGCCACGCGAGTCCTGAGTGCCGGTCCATCATGAACGTCACGTTCCGCCTGCCCAGCGAGGAACTCGAGGGCAAGTTCATTAAGGAAGCCGCGGCCAACGGTCTCGCCGCATTGAAGGGCCACCGGTCGGTCGGCGGCTGCAGAGCCTCCATCTACAACGCCATGACCGTCGACGGCGTGACGGCGCTGCGCGATTTCATGAACGACTTCATGGCCAGCAACGGATAAGCGCCAAAATCAGTCCATTCCTGCCGCAAGCGCGCGGCGGCCGCGAGCCCCGCGCGCTTGTCATATCCGGACCTGTCGGGCGGCACAGGAGCGACGGAAAGCGGGGGGGCTCAGCCCCGCGGAGCCAGAAGAAGTCCGCTGAAGGCCGCATAGCAGCCGAGAATCCCCACCACGAACAGCGCCCACCACAGCCCCACATTGCGGTACCAGGGCGAGCCCAGGTTCTTGAACGCTGTCAGGGTGCGCCAGTTGATGGTCACCTCGTCCGTGATCTTCTCCGGCGGCGGAGGCGGCGTGACCAGGCTTAGAAGCACCAACACCACCACGCAGAACACCCAGTTGTATACCGAGCGCAACGTAAACGCGGTTCCGCTTTCAAGCCAGTACCTGAACACCACGAATTCCAGAAACAACCCGAACGCGATTCCCGCGGGGATGGTAATTGTCGCTGCAGCTGATGTCGCCCGTTTCCAGAGGATGCCGATCAAAAACACGGCCGCGAACGGCGGCGCGAAGTAGGCGTACAGGTTCTGAATGTAGTAAAACACCCCTTGCCCAAGCCATCCGATGAACGGTGCGATCGCCATCGCAAGCAGCAGCACCGCCGCGCTGATCCACTTGCCCATTCGCACCAGCGACTCCTCCGAGGCCGCGGGGTTGATAAACTTGTGATGGATGTCCAGCGTGATGATGGTCGATGTCGAGTTGAGTACCGAATCGATGGTCGATTGAATCGCCCCGAAAAGCGCCGCCAGCAGCAAACCCCGCATTCCGGAATGCAACAGTTTCGTTACCAGAACGGCATAGGTCTGGTCCACCTGCTGCGCATCGGTGAGCCCGGGCTCCATGGCGAAATAGATCAAGCCCGGAATCACCACGATCAACGGCATGAAGATCTTCATGAAACCCGCGAAGAGGATGCCCATCCGCGCGTGCCAGTCGTCCTTTGCCGCGAATACGCGCTGAATCATGAACTGGTTGATGCAGTTGTACCAGATGCTCACCGACAGCCAGCTCAGCAGAACGCCCTGCCACGGCACCAGCTTGTGTGACAACGGTTGAAAAACCTGCAGACGGTTGTAGTGGTCCTGCCCGACGATCTCCCGCGCCGCCCCGTCAATGGCGGCTTTCCAGGCGGCCCCTTCGCCCAGGTTGCGCGCGATCATCGTGTTCCACCCCGCCAGAAGACCCTCGCCATGGCCCAGGTGCCGGAGTCCCAGGAACGTCACCAGGATGCCGCCGATGACCATGACAATCACCTGGAATACGTCGGTCCATGCGACGGACCGCAGGCCGCCGTAAATGGCGTAGCTCCCCGCCACTACGCCCATGCCCACGACGGCCAGCGCGAGCGTCGACACGTTCATCCCCGCAAGGGAGACCGTGTCGGGCCATGCAAATACGGCTTTCAACCCTATCGCCGACGCGTACAGCACGGCCGCCAGGAACGCCGTAATGTTCGCCACGACAGTCAGAACGGCGAACATAAGGCGGCACGCGCTGTTGTACCGCCGCTCGAGAAACTCCGGCGCTGTAAACACCCGGCTGCTCAACAGAAAAGGGATGAAAAACCACACCAGTACCGAAAATGCAAAAATGTTGCCCCATTCCCATTGCGCCACGCAGATGCCGTACGTGTAGGCCGCCGCGATCATCCCGATGAAATGCTCGGTCGAAATGTTCGAGCCGATGAACGAGGCCCCCACCACATACCACGGCAGACTGCGCCCGGCCAGAAAATAGTCCTCCGAAGACCGTTCTTTTGTTCTTCCGACGGCGAATCCCAGCACCACCAGTGCCACGAAATAGCCGACAATAACCAGGGTGTCGAGGCTCGAGAACTCGATCATGCGCCAATCTTCCTGCGTGCCGCGTTTGTTGTGTCGGTGCTAGCGCACCGTAAACCGCGCCGCTGCTCCAACGGTTTTGTATACGTTCTCCGCGAAAGCGAATTCCTCCCGCGCGGCGCTCGTGTCGAGCGGCGCGTTCCCGTACCCGACCGCCTCGGCAATCGTCACCGAAGCCGGCGCGGCCAGCGCGGCGGCCTGCGCCACATCCGCCGCCTTCAGGATGTTCGGCACGCACAGCCACAGCGGTTGCGGCTGCTCGTTCTCAATGAAAAACCGGTAACTTGCCAGGGGCCGCACCGCCTCGACCTCTTCAAACACATCGTCCAGCGCCGCCGCATACAGCGCCAGCACAGCGGACGGGCCCAGCCCCACACAGCGAGTCCGGCCCGCCTCGACATCGGAGCGTGTTGCGAGATACCGCGCCGCCTGGAGCACGTCCCACACCCGCTGCGCGAACAAGGGCCGTCCCAGATGGACTCCGTTGCTTACAATCTGGTTTTGTGGGTATTTCCCCATGGTTTCGCCCATGCCCCGCGTGTCGAGCGCAAGCACGCACCAGCCCTCGTCCAGCAGTTTCTGCGCACGCGCATCGCCCCGCACCTCCTGTTTGTCGTTTTCCCCCAGGAAAATCGCAACGGGCGCTTTGCCTTCCAGCGCGGCGGAGCGCAGCAGCAGCGC
>DDYW01000072.1 GCA_002348185.1 Candidatus Hydrogenedentes bacterium UBA2224
CATGGCCAGCGCCGCATGCACGCAGCAGTAGTCGAACTCCATGCCCTGGCCGATGCGGTTGGGCCCGCCCCCGAGCACCATCACCTTCTTGTTCGGGCTCACGTTCACCTTGTCGGGCGCGTTGTACGTCGAGTAGTAGTACGCGGCGTCCTCGACTCCGCTGACGGGGACCGCGTCCCAGGCCTCGACGGCGCCGGCGCGGCTCCGCTGTTTGCGCAGCTGTTCTTCGGGCACGCCCAGCAACCGGGCGAGGTACTTGTCCGCAAACCCGTCTTTCTTGGCGCGGGTCAGGAGCTCATCGGGAAGGGCCTTGCCCTTGTGCGCGAGGATTTCCTCTTCCAGCGCGACCAGTTCCTTCATCTGCTCAATGAACCACGGTTTGATGTGGGTGAGGCGGTGCAGTTCCTGGATGTCCGCGCCCTTGCGCAAGGCTTCGTACATCACGAACTGCCGTTCGCTCGTCGGATGTTTCAGGAGCACCATCAGCTCGTCGAGCGGCTTCCGATTGAAATCCCTGGCAAACCCCAGGCCATACCGGCCGGTTTCAAGCGAACGGATGGCCTTCTGGAAAGCCTCCTTGTAGTTCTTCCCGATGCTCATCACCTCGCCGACGGCGCGCATCTGGGTGCCCAGCTTGTCTTCAATGCCGCGGAACTTCTCAAACCCCCAGCGGGCGAATTTCACCACCACATAGTCGCCCGAAGGCGTGTATTTATCGAGACTGCCGTCGCGCCAGTACGGGATCTCGTCCAGCGTGACGCCCGCCGCGAGCATCGACGACACCATCGCGATCGGGAACCCCGTCGCTTTGGAGGCCAGCGCCGAAGACCGCGACGTGCGCGGATTGATCTCGATGACCACCACCCGCCCCGTCGCCGGGTCGTGCGCGAACTGGATGTTCGTGCCGCCAATCACCTCAATCGCCTCGACAATGTCGTAGCTGTATTTCTGCAGGCGCGCCTGCAGCTCCGGAGCGATCGTCAGCATCGGCGCCGTGCAATACGAGTCGCCGGTGTGAACCCCCATGGCGTCGACATTCTCGATAAAACAAACCGTGATCATCCGGTTCTTCGCGTCGCGCACCACTTCCAGTTCCAGCTCTTCCCAGCCCAGCACCGATTCTTCCACCAGCACCTGGCCCACCAGGCTCGCGGAAAGCCCCCGCGCCGCGATCGTGCGCAATTCCTCGACGTTATAGACCAAGCCGCCGCCCGTTCCGCCCATCGTATAGGCCGGACGCAGCACCACCGGATAGCCCAGCGTCTCGGCGATACGCTCCGCTTCCTCGACGCTGTACGCGAGTTCGCTTTGGGGCATCTCGATCCCGAGCTGGTTCATGGTCTGTTTGAACGCGCTGCGGTCTTCCCCGCGCTCGATCGCATCGACCTGCACGCCGATCACCTTCACCCCGAATTCGTCCAGCACCCCGCCGCGAGCCAGTTCCGAGGAGAGGTTCAGCCCCGACTGCCCGCCCAGATTGGGCAGCAGCGCGTCAGGACGCTCCTTCGCGATGATCTCCCTCAACGTATCGAAATTGAGCGGTTCGATGTACGTCCGATCGGCCATGCCGGGATCGGTCATGATCGTGGCCGGGTTNNCAGTTCAGCGCCGTCTGCCCGCCCATGGTGGGCAGCACCGCGTCAGGCCGCTCTTTTTCGATAATGTTTTCCAGCACGCGCCAGGTAATCGGCTCGATGTAGGTCACATCCGCCATGTCCGGGTCGGTCATGATCGTGGCCGGGTTGGAATTCACCAGCACAATCTCGTAGCCCAGCTTGCGCAACGCCTTGCACGCCTGGGTCCCCGAATAGTCGAACTCACAGGCCTGCCCGATCACGATGGGTCCCGACCCGATAATCAGCACTTTGCGGATGTCATCTCGGCGCGGCATAGCTACCCCTCTACTGGTGTCAAGGTCGTTGGCTCCCAGACCGGAAGAAACGCCGCACCGGCCCGGGAGAGTGGCGCGCCGGACCTCACCCACGGCCCGGCGTTCAGAAAATCAGTGAGTATCGAAGGCCCAGTCAAGGAGACACGCGTTCTCCAAGCCGCCTTCCTTCGTAGAATACCATAGGTGGAGAGGCAATTTCTTCTTTTTCGCCCGGAATTGCCCCGCCCGCGCTGCCCGGATGTCCCAAGCGTCCCGGACCCCGAGAAAGCGCCGTGTTGCCTGCGCGTGCGGCCTTACCGCTGGGCGGATTCTGGAGCTACGGGAGGCGCCGCGGGGGGCGCCTCGGGGGGTTCCTGCGGTTTGCTCCCGCTCATGAGGTTTTCCAGGAGTTCGCGCTGGGCGTTCATCATGGTTTCCATCTGGTCGACAAAGGCATCGACTTGGGCCACCTGGTCTTCCGCAATCACGGGGACCACGCGGTCGCGCGCCGCACGAAACGCCGCGATCTGGCGGTCTATGGCCGAACCGGGGTTGGCGTAAACCTCGGGATTGTTGGCCCATTCCCCCTGTGCGCTCAGTTCCTCAACAATCACGTCGCGGAACATCGTGCGGTTTTCCTCGGTCAGGCCATTCGCAAACATGGTCAACTGCATGTCGATCCCCGATTCGAGCATGCGGCGTTCTTTGCCGGCTTCGTACTCGTCGAACACCGCCAGTTCGTTCGCCGTGAGCACCGTGGCCAGTTGTTCGCGGAGCTTCTGGCCCTGCGCCTCCATGTTCTTGCGCATTTCTTCGGGATCGCTCTTTTTGTTCATGGCGTCAAACCCCTGGCTGACCTGTTCGGCGATGGCGTCTGTCAGGATCTCACGCACTTTCGCCTCGTCCTCCGCCGGGAGATTCAGTTCCTTGAACAGTTCCCCGTACATCGTCGGAACGCTCATCTGGGCCGACATGCGGGCCATATTCTTGCCCTTTTCGCCCGAGAACATCGCAGAAAACGGGTTTTCCCCCGTTTTCTGCCCGTCCGGCGGCTTCTGCAGCGCCTGCATCATCGACGTCAACGCGTCGGCGTCCGGCGCGGCGCCGGGAGCCGCCGGCACGGCCGTATCCCCGGCCTCCGGCGACTGGAGCTTCGCCACCCTCGCCTCAAGGTCCCGGATTTCCTGCGCGGCGGCATCCACCCGCCCGCCCATGTCTTCGAGGTTCTCTTTCAGCGCACTGATGGTGCCATCGGCCCGCTCAAGGCGTGCACGCAGATCTTCGGCTACCATCCGCTGCCCCAGGCCCCAGATCAAAATCCCCGCCCCCGCCACCAGCAGTATCGACGCAACGATCCATCCCGCTGCCTTACCCATGACCCGCTCCTTTGGAAGGCGGAAACCGTGGACTGGTCAGCATGCCCCACCGTCTCTCGCTTCACTCCCTGTTGGTTCAGCATACTACAACCGGCAGGCTGCGGTATTCACACCGCGGTACCGGGACCGCGGCGACGGGATAGTTCAACCCCCGTTCGGGGGTTGGGATAGGATAGGGGATGCGCGCGATCCACGGGCTGCGCCCGCGGCTACGCAAATTCGACACCTGCGGTGTCGTTCGAAAAACGCGGACGATGCGGGTTCAACGGCTGCGCCCGAGGTTTCGAGTCTTGCGAAATCGTTACGGGCCGGGTCATCCATCCCATCCATCCCATCCATCCCATCCATCCCATCCATCCCATCCATCCCATCCATCCCGTCCACCCCGTCCACCCCGTCCACCCCGTCCACCCCGTCCACCCCGTCCACCGTGTCCACCGTGTCCACTACGTCCACCAGAAGACACGAATGCAGGCGAGACGCCTGCGCTACAAGACAACAATGCCGGGCCGATGCGACTGCGGGTCGCCGTGCGAACCGGATGGGCGGGCACAGGGGCCTGCCCCTACAAGAGGCATCGTGTGGGTAGCCCCGCAGCCGATGAAAGTCAGGTTCCCGGGACCCCGGAACGGGGTCCAATTTGAGTAGCCATGGGCGCAGCCCATGGATCACCCCACCATATAAGCCCCAACCCCGATAGGGGTTGAACAACAGCGCCAAATCTGTTTAACCCCCGTTCGGAGGTTGGGATAGGGGGATACTGCCGATCCACGGGTTTCACCCGCGGCTACGCAAATTCGACACCCGCGGTGTCGTTCGAAAAACGCGGACGCTGCGGGTTCAACGGCTGCGCCCGCGGTCTCGAGTCTTGCGGAATCGTTACGGGCCGGGTCATCCATCCC
>DDYW01000098.1 GCA_002348185.1 Candidatus Hydrogenedentes bacterium UBA2224
AGGTCTTGCCGGAACCGGTGACGCCAAGCAAGACCTGGTGCGGCAGGCTCTCGCGGAGGTTGCGCGCGAGTTCCCGTATGGCGGCGGGCTGATCGCCCTGGGGTTGGAAGCCGGTGACGAGCTTGAATCGGTCCATGGGTTACGTTCTGGCGCCGAACAGTTTCGCGGGAGGCACCTGCTTGATGCTGACCACCCCCGCCACGGTGCGCAGGGTCGCGGCGACCCGTCGGGCCCCGTCATCTTCGGTCGTCTCGAACACGAAATCAAAGAAGGTGTCGCCATTTTCGCCCGGCCGGTACTCGGCCCGGGTGATGCTGATGTTCATGGGGCGGATGGCGTTGGTGATGTCGGCGAGCACGTTGGGGCGGGGGCCGATGGTGACGCGCATGCCGACTTCGCGGGTGACGCCGCCCAGTACGCCGTCCCAATGCGCCTCCACGATGCGGTCGGGATCACGTTTGGTGACGCCGAAGTGGGAGCATTCGGCGCGGTGTACGGTGATGCCGGGGCTTTTGGTGATGTAGCCGATGATCGGGTGGCCCGGCATGGGGTTGCAGCACTTGGCAAACTGCACCACGATGCCCTTGTTGCCTTGCACACGCACCAGCTTTTGCCGGGTCTCGTCGTCCACCGGGCGGACCGTGCTCGCAGGTTTGCGGACTGGGCGGGGCGGCGGTTTGACCACGGGTTCCTGGTCTTCCAGGGGTTCGAGTTCGCCGATCTCGCGCAGGCGCTGCCGGATGCGCGTCCGCGCTTTGCCCGTCACGACGATGTCCAGCCAGTCGAGGTGCGGCGTTTGGTTTTTCGAGGTGAGGATCTCGACGACGTCGCCCGTTTGCAGATGGTAGCGCAACGGCACCATTCCGCTGTTGACGCGCGCCCCGATGCAGTGGTGGCCCACGTCGGAGTGGATCATGTAGGCAAAATCGAGCGGCGTGGCGCCCCCCGGCAATTCCTTCACCTCGCCTTTCGGGGTGAACACATACACTTCCGTCGCCCCAACGTCGCGCCGGACGCTGTCGAGGAGTTCCTCGGGCACATGCGCCTCGTTGAGCCATTCGTACATCTGCCGCAGCCAGCGCAAGCGGCTGTCCAGCTTGGGGTCGATTTTCTCGATCCCTTCCTTGTACCGCCAGTGCGACGCGATGCCTTCCCGGGCGGTGCGGTCCATCTCTTCGGTCCGGATCTGAATCTCCAGGGGCTGGCCGTTTTCCCGCATGATCGTTGTGTGAATGGACTGGTACATGTTGATTTTCGGCACGGCGATGTAGTCTTTGAAGCGTCCTGGCACGGGCGGCCAGAGCTGATGCACGACCCCCAGCGCGTTGTAGCAGCCCGCGACGGTTTGCGTGATGATGCGCACCGCCAGGATGTCCATCACCTGGTCGAAATCCTTGCCCTGCTGGATGATCTTCTGGTAGATACTGTAGAGGTGCTTGGGACGGCCGATGACCCGGGCCACCACCTCGGCTTCCGCGAGCCGCTGTTCGAGAAACTCCACAGTGCTGTTCAGCCACGCTTCGCGTTCCCGGCGCTTCATCGCCACGCGCGCCGCCATCTCGCGGTACATGACCGGGTTCAGATGGTGGAATGCGTGGTCTTCCAGCTCCCATTTCCAGTGCGCCATGCCCAGCCGGTTCGCCAGCGGCGCATAGATGTCCAGGGTTTCCTGGCAAATGCGCCGGATCCGGTCTTCCGGCAGGAATTCGATGGTGCGCATGTTATGCAGACGATCCGCCAGTTTGATCAGGATGACCCGGACGTCCCGGGCCGTAGCGACCAGCATCTTGCGGAGGTTCTCGGCCTGTTTCTGCTGATGGGACAGTTCCGCCGGCAGGGACGCGGGAAGATTGAGCGCGCGGATGTGGCTTACGCCTTCGACGAGGGCCGAGATCTCCTCGCCGAACTGCGCCGCCAGCTCCTCATGCGTAACCCGTGTGTCTTCAAGAACATCATGCAGCAGACCGGCCACGATGGTGGTCGTGTCCAGGCGGAGTTGGGTCAAATTGGCCGCCACCGCCAGACAGTGCGTGATGTAGGGATCGCCCGAGAGACGCATCTGCCCCTTGTGCGCCTGGTCAGCAAGACGGTAGGCGCGCCGGACCAGCTCCGTGTCGGCTTCCGGATTGTATTTCCGGATGGTTTTCAGCAGTTTGGCAAATTCGGTACGCATGCGGCCTCATCAGCGGAAACGCACGCCCGGCGGATTCGGGCGCGGGCTCATCAGACGCCTATAGTATCATTTTGCCATAAAGCGTTCATGGTTCGCCGAATCGCCGGCTATGCACGATGGATATGAGGTTGACGCTGACGGGGCTTGGCAATCGAGGGGGCAGCGAAGCGTGTGCGTTCGGCTCACCCGTAGACGATGAAACCGGGGACGACCCTGCCCGGGCGGGGAGGCGTCGGCGGCAAAATGCCTTGACACCAGGTTCAGTATTCACAGGTTTTGACGCCTTCGGATGCTTGTGTTAGAATGGCGCCCGGTTTGGAAGGGAGTGCGCCGAATGACGGACGTGGCAATTCGGAATGAGGACATGCCGGACCTCAGCGCGGGAAGAGAGTGTCTTATCCGCCTGATGGGACAACACTTTCTCAGCCGCATCCTCGAGGTTTCCGATGACCGCCTTACCGTGACCTTTCCCGGTACCGATTATCCCGCGCCGGGTATGCGGCTTGAACTTCAGTTCCACGATGATGAGGGCTTCAACTCGTACGTGTCGCACGTCGTGGCGGGACCGCAGCAACACGCCGGCCGTGTTGTGGTTGAGCGTCCGTCCGCCATGGAGCGGGTGCTTCACCGCCAAAACTGCCGGGTTTCCACGGATCTGACGGTACAGGTTAAGGAAGAGGACCTCATCCGAAAATATGACGCCGCGCTGCTCAACCTCAGCGGGGGCGGCGCGTTGCTGGAAACCGACGCGCCCCTGGATCTCAACAGCAGTGTCGAAATGACGATCTCCATCCCGCTCGACAGGAGCCGAACCATTCACGGGCATGTCACGCATGTCGATCGCCTCAAGCCGCCGCACGACAGCGGCCGTTCCATCGTCGGCGTGCGTTTTTGGAAAATGGATGCAGCTACCACTCAGGCTATCAGGGACTATGTCTGGCAACGTCTTCGCGAATTGTATCCGGGACACTAGCGCCCCCGCTCTCTTCACAGGAACGAGCGCCTTCAGGCTCGTCTCACCGGTGTGACCTACCCATGGCACGTCCATTGACACAGCGCCCTGTCCGGCCCGGTCGCGTCAAGAGATTACCTATACTCTTGACGCTCCTGGCGGCAATTTCGGTTCCCGTACACGCCGACGTCGTGCGCGTCCTGCTGGAGCCTGGCGTGTTTGCCTCGGCGCGAAACGGCCGGACGCTGCTGCTGGAATACAACCGCGCGGCGGGACCGGAGCTTACGGCGTTTGCCACGAAATATCTGGCCGATGCCGACGACTGGAGGATGTATCGGGGCCTGACCTCGTCGGTTGCCGTGCCGTTTGACGAACTGAATCCGGCCACCCAGCGCGAGGTTCTGCTGGCAGTATTCCCCTATGACGTGGTTACGGTGCGCGGCTGGACACACTATGTGCTTCATGAAGGGGATTCCAGCCAGGAGACCCTGTGGACCTTGTGTACGTGGCTGACGGGCAAGGGCGGCACATACAAAGAAATCATGGCGATCAACACGCTGGAAACGGACAAGCTTTCGCGCGGCCAGAGCCTGTTTTTTCCGGAGAACCTGCTTCGCGATGTGATGAAGCAGCCCACGGGCGAACGACCCGCGCTGCCCGACTCGCTTGCTGCGCCTCCGCTGATGCCGGCGGAGGAACCGGCGGACACGCCCCTCCACTCGCTCGCGGCGGGGCCGGCGCCGGGGAACGGAGAGCTCGAGTACGGCAACGACGCGCGCGGCGCGTTTGCCCTGTACCGGCTGAAGCAGGGCGAGGCCCTCTACACCGACGTGGTCGCGCGGTTCACCGACGTGGACGTGCTGGAATCGGCCGCGGCAAGCATCCTCGCGGCCTGTCGGGTGGTCATGGAGCGCAGCGGCATCCGGGACGAACGTTCAATCCCCGTCGGCACGTCCATCAAGATTCCGATGGACATGCTCACGGCTCAGTACATGCCGGAAGGCTCGTCCGAGCGCACGGAGTACCAGGCGATGGTGCTCGAGGCGCAGCGTTTGCGCGGCGCCGTGCGAAGCAAAGACCTGGCAGGCGTCGTGGTCATCCTCGATCCGGGCCACGGGGGCCGCGATCACGGCGCCTGGACCACCGATGCCCGGTTCAGCCTGTACGAGGACGAGATCAACTACGACATCGCCTGCCGCATCAAGCAGATCCTCGAATCGACCACGGAGGCCACGGTCTACCTGACCGTCACGGACCGCTCCCAGGGGTATGCCACGACAGACCGCACGAGCTTTGTGCACGATACCGATGAGGAATTGCTGACCACGCCGCGGCACCGCGAACTGGACGGCGACAAGATGTCGCTGAATTTGCGCTGGTACCTGGCCAATTCCATTTACCGGAGCGAGGTGGCGCGCGGGAGCGATCCCAAGAAAATCGTGTTCTCCAGTATCCACTGCGACAAGCTGCATTCCAGTCTGCGCGGCGCTATGATCTATGTGCCCGGCGCCGCGGGCCGCCGCGACAAGGAGGCCCCCGCGCTCACGCTCGCCAGCTATGGCAAATACAAGGAAGTCGGGGAACAGAATTATGCCAGTTCCACCGCCGCGGAGCGGCGCCGCGACGAGGCCCTCTCGCGCAATTTTGCGGTCGTGCTCATGGAGGAACTCGGCAAGAAGCGCATCAAACGCCACGACCGAAGCGCCCCCATCCGCGCGCAAATCCGTCGCGACGGCACCACCTTCGTACCGGCCGTGTTGCGCAACACCATGGCGCCAACCAAGATCCTCATTGAAACCGCAAATCTGGCCAATGCCGTCGACTGCACCCGCCTGGAAGATCCCGAGTGGCGGCACTGGTTCGCTGAGGCCTACGTCAACGCCCTTAAGACCCATTTCGCGGGCTAGGCGCCCGAGGGTAACCGTGATCCGCCGCCGCGCCGCCGCGTTGAACCTGAACCCATTCGCCGCCGGATATTCATTTGGCTGGCAGTCGGCGGTGGCGTGGTGGACCATGTGGACTGTATGGACTTCATGGACCATATGGGCGTGCCTGCGGGAACGCTTCCGAAGCGGGTCGGATCGTAGACCACGGCTTGCTGTGCCCCGCGGCCCGCGGGGTCCCACACCCGAGAATCTCCTCCGGAGCAGAGAACGAAGAACGCGGGCGCGTCGCTGGGAGCGCGGGACGTCAGGGTGCTTTGGATCCGAGCAGGATGTAGGTGCGGGGCTGGGTGTCCGGGGCGGTGTAGGCGCGTGCGGCGGGGTCAACCTGCTGCGGTTCGACGCGCGTCCACCCGGAGTCGGCGTGATAGGCGTAGAGCGCGAGCGAAGCGGGATCTACCCCCTGGGGGATTTCGCCTTCCGGGTGCATGACGACGGTGATCCGTACGGGGACGTCGCGTTTTGAGAGGGAGAGGGCCACCGCGGCGCTGCAGGCCTGGAGGCCTTCGGGAAGCGCGGCGGGCGGTTCGGACAGGACTTTGGTGAACGCGCCGACCGACGCGTCCGCGTCGATCCTGAATTCGGCGCGTTGGTTTTCCGCCGTGAGTTCGAGGGTTTTTCCCCAGGCCAACGTGGGTTTTCGGGCGTCTGACGGCGGCCGCGCGACGGAGGGGGCGGGAATGGCGTTCGCGACCGGCGCCGTCTCCGCGGGCGGGGCCGCTGCCGGAGGGGCCTGCGGCGCTTCCACGACCGCCGCGGCGGGCGTTTCCGGCCTTTCCGGAGCCGCAGCCGGCGTAGCCGGAACGCCGCCCCGCCTCAGGACAACATACACGCCCGGCTGCGTGTCCGACCCGTTCATGGCGCCGGCTTCCGCGTTGAAATGCTGGTCGGAAAGCGCCTGCCACCCGGAATCCGGCCGGTAAACCTGCAGTTCGGCGCTGCTCGCGTTTGCCGCGGTGATTTCCGGGGCGGCGAGTTCGAGTTGCAGGGTTACGGGCACCGCGGGGTCGGAGCAATGCACGCCGATGAACGGCGTCACCGGAGACAGGCCCTCCGGCAACGGCGCAGGCGGCACGGCGGAGGCGCTCGCAAACACGCCGAGAGAGTCCGCCGCCTGCAGGCGCAGGGTGCCCGCCCCGCCTGGGATGGCGAGCTCGAGCGTCTTGCCCCACGCGAGAGCCGAGCGCGTGGCGTCTTCGGGGACGCCCGGCGCCGCCCCGCCAGCGGGAGTTTCTGGCGGCGGCGCAGCCGCTTCACTGACGGTTTCGGGCGCCGTCTCTGCCGGGGGCTGGGACTCGGCGGGTGTGGGGATGGCGGCGGGTTCCGTGGCCGTTTCCTGCATGGGCGCCGGCGGGGCGCTTTCTGCGGCGGTCAGCGCGGAGGGGACCTCCAGCCGCGTACGGAGCGAGACGGGCCCCAACACGGCGCAGGTGGGGGTTCCCTCAAAACGCGCCCGAAAAATACGCGTTTCCGGATTGACCTGCTGCTCGGGCGCCGGAAACCACCCGTGCGCCGGGTCCAGGATACACACACCGAGCTGGTGGAGTCCGGCCGTTTCCACCACGGACGGCGGGACGTAGATGGCGGCGTCAATGGTGACCGGGGAATTCGCGTTGTCCAGGACGGGTGTGACGAACACCGTGAACGGGGCCATGCCGTCGGGCAGGGGGGCGGGGGCGTCCGCGCTGGTTTCGAGGTGCACGGACACGGGGTCGCGGGCGTCGATGCCGAACACGCCCTGCATCCCGACGGGACGGAGGGTCGGCCGCCGCCCGAAGGCCCGTTCCGCATACCGCTGCACATCCTTGTCGAGGAAATAGTTCACCTTGAACCGGCGCTCGGAGAACAGCGTGAGCTGGTCGGCGAAATGCCGCGAGGCGGGATCATCGGAGATGCCGCCGGGCAGGATGCTCACGGATTCCGGCGTGTCGCCGAACTGGACGGCCATGGCATAGGCGTATCCGTAGCCCGGCAGGAGTTTTCTGCGCGCGGCGCCGTATTCGCCCATGACGAGGAGCGGTTCGCCCGCCTCGCCGCCGGCGACGGGTTCCTCGTGCTGGCCCCGGCGCACCCGGTGCACATCGCCCCAGGGCACATCCAGGGCATCGTGGACGTTGCGCATTTCGCGGGCCGCGTTCGACAGGGCCTCGAGCGCAAGATTCTCCACACGCGGCGGTTTGTTGACGAACTCCTGGTACAGCGCGACATCCGCCATCTGGGGCCCGGCGAGCTGCCGGTACGCCGTCCACCAGGCGTTGAACAGCGTCATTCCGGCGCTGCCGGTTTCCGCGACGAAATTCCAGGAACGGAGGATCTCGAGCCCATGGGCCGTGTCGGGGTGGGCGGTCTGGAGAAACTGCTCGCGGCCATCGGCCCATTGCACCAGTTGCGGCACGGCGACGGTGGCGAACGGCGCCAGGACGTCGTACACCATCGCCTGGACTTCCTGAAAGGTCCGGGGTCCCATACTGAGGAGGTGGCGGACGCGTTGCGCGCGGAAGGAGTCGCGGTCGTTGGCGAGCCAGAGCGGTACCGAGGCGGGGGCGATGCCGGAATTGAGGGTGGCGCCCCACGGAGGTGTGCCGCACGCCTGAATGAATCCCGCGGGAGGATTCACAATGGTGGGCAGCGCGCCCAGTGGCACGAGTTCCCCCCACGCGTATTGCGGGTTATTGGCGGGAACCGGGGCGTCCCAGACGTACCCGGCCGCTTGCGCAGCGGGCGGCTCGTCTCCGTTTTCGGGCGCCGGTTCCGGTGCGCGCGCCAGGGCGGGGGAAAGGGTCTTGTCACCGACCTTCGCGTTGTAGAGATAGAAGAGGTTGCCGTCCCTGTCGGCATACGTGACATGAAAGCAGGGCAATTGCCGCATGGCCAGGGCATTTCGGAATTCGCCGAGATTGCGTGCGCCGGCCATGGCCATCATCTGGTCCAGTGTCTCGAAATCGGCATAGCCTCCGGCCATGAACGCACACGGCTCCGTGCCGATCTCGCCCACAACGGGTCCCCGGGGCGTCAAACGGAACGGCACGCTGCGCTGGCGCACTCCGCCCGGCGTGCTGACGAAATAGGCCCGGTTTTCCACCAGTTGCCGTCCGATGAGCAGGCGTTCGAGCCGGGCCTGGAGTTGCATTTGGTTCGGGTCGCCGGGCGGAAGCCGGATGTCGTCCTCGGGCAGGGTGTAGATGTCGGCGAAANNGAAATCGGGGTCATTGGGCGTGAGCGCCCATCCAAGCACCTCATTGTGGCCCTGCAGAATCACGGGCAGCCCGCAGAGGGTCGCGCCGGCCACGTTGGACTGCGGGCCCACGAGGTGCGCTTCATACCACTGGAACGGGCCGTCATAGTACCCGTGCGGGTTCAACACGAGCACCGCGGCGCCCGACTGCGTTCGCGCGGGCGTGAGCGCCCAGGCGTTGCCGGAGTAGGCCGGCGCGGGACGGTGAAACAGTTCCGGAAGGTCGAAGGGGGCGAAGCTCATCAGGTAGCAGTGCATCAGCGCCAGGACGTCGGCCGGCCGGGCGCCGTCCGCCCACTCGGGCACCTGCGCCGGATGGTCCGCGATCCAGGCGTTGATTCCCAGGGCAAATCCCTCGCAGAGGTCAAGCGTGAGCGGCGACGCCGTTTCGAGGGCCTGCACGGCCAGGTCGCCGTGCCCCATCTTGAGCGCAAAGGCATCCGACTCGGCGTAATCCGGCCCGAAGACGGCCGCGGCCCGTCCCGTGGCGATGCGATAGGCCCGCATGATCGCTTCAAGGCGATCCTCCGCCTGGGCATAGCCAAACGCGAACGCCAGGGCGTAGGGGTGTTCGGCGTAGACATGGGGCACGCCCCAGTTGTCGCGGTAGACCGTGGCCTCGGTCCACAACTGGTCTGGCGTCTGCCCCAGGGCGGCCCCGGCAAGCAGGAGCGCAACCGTGCAAAGAAGTACCCGCCTGT
The DNA here is from genome assembly GCA_002348185.1 of Candidatus Hydrogenedentes bacterium UBA2224. GTDB lineage: Bacteria > Hydrogenedentota > Hydrogenedentia > Hydrogenedentales > SLHB01 > UBA2224. The sequence continues at coordinate 9,005 of DDYW01000098.1, forward strand.
TCATAGGTGGACACAGTGTACACCAGAATCGGCGTCGTGCGAAAAACCGCGGCGGCGAGGGCACTGCTTCCCGGCGCAACCTGGCGCTCATCTCATGCGGCGCGGGGCGTGCTGGTGGGGGGCGTCTCCGGTTGGGTGGGCGCGGGTTCGTCGTCGGGCGAGCGCCAGGCGTCGGGCGTCAGCGGCAGCATCCCGAAGGCGCGCCGGGCCTTATCGCACTGTTCGCCTGGCCGGCCCGTTGCGTACGAGGCCTCGACTTCGCGACAGATGCCGGGACGCCGCGCATAGATCGAACAATAGACGGATTTCCCCACGTCGCCTTCGAGGGCGATGCAGCGCGGCGGAATGCGCCCCGTGCCCTTCATGACCCGGCGGAACGGGCCGAGGTCCTCGGTCAGGCCGACCGGCACGCCCGCCGGGCACTGGTCATCGCATTCGCCCCAGTAAAACGAAACCCGAAACCAGGCACAGCACGCCCCACAGGAAAGACACGGATTTGGCACAGACGAACACCCTCATTCCAGCCGGATCGCTCCAGAGTTCTGCGCCCGCGCGCCGGCCGGTACAGGCAGACCACTCGCGAAGGAGCGGCAAAATATAGCACACGGCGGGAAAGCGCGTCCACCGGAAACGGCTGGAATGGACCGCGTCGCTGGCCCAGGTTGCCGTGCGGGCGGCCGTGTGCCATGATGCTGCTCCGTGTTGAATCCGGATCGGGGGCAGGTGAAACGTGCACAGGTTCTGGGCCAATTCCCGCGCCGCATGGCGCGTTGTGATCGTCCTGGCGTGGACGAGCGCCATGTTCGTGGTGTGCATGCTCTGCCGCTACCTCGTACGGCTGGGCTCCCGCGACGCCGAGCTGCGCGTACGGAGCGCGTTCGTGCGCGGGTGGGCCCGTACGGCGATGCGCCTGGGCGGGTTCCGTGTCCGTATCGTTGGCACGCCGCCGCGGTACGGCTGTTACACCGTCAGCAATCACCTGAGCTCCATCGACAGCGTGCTGATCGCGGCGGTCACCGGGGGCGTCTTTGTGGCCCGGCATGACATAGCGCAGTGGCCCTATATCGGTTTTCTGACGCGGCATATGGACATCATCTTTGTCAACCGCACGCGCCGCACGGATGTCGGCGGCATCAACGAACGGATCGCCGGCGCCCTGCGCGAGGGGTTCGCCGTCCATGTCTTCGCCGAAAGCCGGATCGGCGACGGCAAGACGGTCCAGGCCTTCAAACCCGCCTTGCTTGAACCGGCGGTGCGCGCTGAAATACCCGTGCACTACGCTGTTCTCGGATACCACACCCGGCCCGGCGATCCTCCGCCATCCGAGGCTGTACACTGGGGTCCCGATGTCCCGTTTAAAGAGCACATCCTGGGCATTTTGCGGCTTCGAGGCGGCGAAGCCGTCATGAGCTTCGGAGAAGCGCCCATCGCCGGCACGGACCGGAAAGAACTCGCCAACGCCCTGTGGAAAAAGGTGAGCGCCCAGTTTGTCCCTCTCGAATAGGCGCCCGCACGGGTCTCGTCGCGGCTGTCCGCGCGCGCCGTACCGATCCGGAATTCACATCCATGCTGCCATCTTCGGCTGCGTCCCTGGAAACTGGTAACAGGTCCGCGCGGCTCCAAGGCGGCCCTGTGTCTGTTCTCACGACAGCGGAAGGGCGATGACCGGCCGTTTTCTTCTCCTCTTCCGTGTCTATAAGTATCTATATTGGCTAAAGTTACATAATTACCGCAGGACAAAAGCACAAGATATTGACAAAATGCTCACTATGTATCAAACTGAACGTGGTAAACGATTTCTTTAATTGGGAAGGAATCGGGGTGTGGTCCAGTGGGAAACGGAGGGTGTATCGATGAGACACAGACAGGGATTCACGTTGATCGAGCTGTTGGTCGTTATCGCAATTATTGGAATTCTGGCGGCCATCCTGCTCCCCGCACTTGCCCGGGCCCGCGAAGCGGCCCGGCGGGCAAGCTGCGCCAACAACCTCAAACAGATGGCGCTGGTGTTCAAGATGTACGCGAACGAAAGCAAAGGTGAAAAATGGCCCATGGTGCAGGTCGGGCTCTTCAAGAACGATTTCAGTGGAGAACAGGGCGTCGCGCTCGATTTCTGTGCGATGGTGCCGTCGATCTACCCGGAATACCTGACGGACCCGTGGGTATTGCGGTGTCCCTCCGATCCCGGCACGGATTTCGAGGATCGGCTCTACGTGAATTCGAGCGGTAACACGGGCATGGCGCCCAATGCGGTGTTCTGTTTCGGCGACTATGACACGAACGGCGGGTCGTGCATGCGCACGGCCGACGAGAGCTACACGTACTACGGCTGGATGTTCGACGCCTGGGACGGGCCGCTGGTGGAACTGGCGCCTCTGGCCACCGTTGTAAATCCTCTTCTGGATCCGGATGAGCAGATTGATCCGGCCGACAAAGGACCGGCCCAGTTTGTGTACTGGGCGACGGCGCTCATTGGGGGGGCTGCGGCCTATGTGCCTCCGTACGGATTGGATCCCGTGGGCCTGGCCGGCCATGTGGATAGTGATATGGATCTTACCGCTGCCGGCGGGGCGGGTCACGGGAACAGCGGAGGCAATGCGGTCTACCGGCTTCGGGAAGGCATTGAGCGGTTTCTCATCACCGACATCAACAATGCCGCGGGCAGTGCGCATGCCCAAAGCGAGGTGTTCGTGATGTGGGACCTGCTCTCGACGAATACCGAGTACTTCAACCATGTGCCCGGCGGCAGCAATGTGCTCTATATGGACGGCCATGTCGAGTTCGTCCGGTATCCGGGCGAGCAGCCGGTAAACGAGGCGTCGGCCGTGCTGGCGGGCGCGCTTACCGGGGCCGGGAACTGAAACCCGCCTGAAGCAGAGCACGACACGGGTGCAGCGCCCCGGCTCGCGTATGGGCCGGGGCGCTTTTTGCGATCCGCCGTCCGGAGCGTGGTATAGTCCCCTTTACGGGGGGCAATCGGAGACGGATGGGTATTTGAGGTGTGCACAGTGAATAAGAATCTCGCGTTCTGGGTGGGTTTCGGGCTGGTGACGGTGGCGGCCCTGTTGCTCGTGGCGAAGGCCCGTTGGGATGCCGATTACTATAAGGGGTATGACCCCGCGCTTCCTCTTGACGCGCAGGAAGAGTCCCCGGCGGCGACCCCGGAGTACCTGCGCACGGAGTTCTCGTTCGCGGGGGTCGCCGGTGAGGACCGGGTGCCCGCGGTGCTTGCAACGCCCCGGTCGTGGGAGGGGCCGTATCCCTGCGTGATTTTCCTGCACGGCATCGGCCAGAAAAAGGAATTCATCGACGCGATTGCCCCGCAATTCATCCAGGGCGGATTCGCGATTGTGACGTTTGATCAGTACACGCGGGGAGAGCGGCGTCTGCCTGACGATGCGGACAAGGTGACCGAGGCCCTGGCCTTGCGGCGCCGCGGCGCGCTGACCGTCCTCGAAACCCGTCGGCTGGTGGATTATCTCTTGACCCGCGACGACATCGCCGCGCACCGGCTCTATCTGGTCGGCGCAAGTTTCGGCGCGATCACCGGGTCCACCGCGTTTGCGTTCGAACCCCGCCTGCAGGCGGGGGTGCTGGTGTACGGCGGGGGCAATCTGCGTCTTTTGCTCGACAGCCCGCAGACGCGCGAGGTGCTGGGCGCCTGGACGCAACCGGCGGTGTGTCTGGCGGCGTTTTTTCTTGCGCCGGCTGACCCGATCCGCTACGTGGCCTGGGCCTCCCCGCGGGCGTTGTTGTTCCAGAATGGCACACGCGATACCCTCGTTCCCGCCGCGAGCGGCGATGCCCTTTTCCAGGCCGCCCGTGATCCCAAGGAGATCATCTGGTACGACAGCGACCACATTGGCCTGGACGAGGAGCACGTCGTGGTGGTGCTGGACGATGCCATCGAATGGCTCCGCGGACAGGACTTGCAGGTCCGGAAAGGCGTCGAGGGCGTATCGCACGCCACGTGACGGGGCTGGCAGATGCGCCTGTCTCTTGGCCGGTGAGTCAGGCCTGCGCGCGGGGCGGCCGGCCCCGGGGCCGGATCGTGCCGCGATCTTCCCATTTCCGTGCGGTCGTTTGACTTAGATTTCGCAACTGTGGCATAGTACGGCCTTGAATATCAGGTGAGATGTCTGAAAGACATGCCCCAGGGTCGGGCTGTAGCCCCGGGGGCGGTGCGCACGGAGTTTCGCACGGAACCATCCTTCCAGCGGGCGCGCCCATCTGCATACACGGACGCCATTGGCCGATACCAGTATCGGTTTGGAAAGAGGGAATACCTGGGGACGGCCCCAAGAAACCGAACAATCGCGAGTTTCGCAACGAATGAATGAAAGGAAGGCACCATGGCAATTAAGGTAGGCATCAACGGATTCGGGCGGATTGGCCGCAACGTGTTCAAGCTGCTCATGGAGGACAAGAACTTCGACGTGGAGTCGATCAACGACTTGACCGATGCGAAGACGCTTGCCCATTTGCTCAAATACGACTCCGTCAACGGTGTGTACTCGCGGGACGTCAAAAGCACGGATAACTCGATCATCGTGGACGGGCAGGAAATCAAAGTCACGGCGATCAAGAATCCGGCCGAACTGCCCTGGAAAGAAAGCGGCGTTTCGCTGGTGCTGGAGTCCACGGGCGTGTTCCGCAAGAAAGAACAGTGCATGATGCACGTTGAAGCGGGCGCCAAAAAGGTGCTTTTGACCGTGCCCCCGAAGGATGCGGTCGACGCGATTATCGTGATGGGCGTCAACGAAGACAGCCTGAAGGCCAGTGACGTGGTGGTGTCGAACGCGAGCTGCACGACGAACTGCCTCGCCCCGATGGCCAAGGTGCTTCACGAGACCTTCGGCATCAAGCGCGGCCTCATGACCACGGTCCACGCGTACACCAACGACCAGCGCGTGCACGACATGCCGCACAGCGACCTGCGCCGCGCCCGTGCCGCCGCCGAGTCGATCATTCCGACGACGACCGGCGCCGCCCGTGCGGTAGGCAAGGTGCTCCCGGCGTTGAACGGCAAGCTGGACGGCATGGCCATGCGCGTTCCGGTGAAGGACGGCTCGGTGGTGGATCTGGCGGTCGAGCTGGAGAAGAAAGCAACCGCGGAAGAGATCAACGCCGCGATGAAAGCGGCCGCCGAGGGCAACCTCAAGGGCATCCTGCAGTACTGCGAGGACCCGATCGTGTCGTGCGACGTGATCGGCAATCCGCATTCCAGCATCTTTGACTCGCTGTGCACGACGGTGATGGGCGACAATTTCGCGAAGGTCATTTCCTGGTACGACAACGAGTGGGGGTATTCCTGCCGTTGCGTCGACCTGTTGAAGCGGATGGCATAAGAACGAAGCAGCACCACGGGCCCGCGTGCGCGGCGCGCGGGCCCGTCACACCAACCTCGTGGAGTGTGACTCATGGCCAAACTGATGATTGAAGACCTCGACGTGAAAGGCAAGCGCGTGCTCATGCGCGTGGATTTCAACGTGCCCCAGAACGACGACGGCACGGTGCGTGACGACACGCGTATCCGCGCGGCGCTCAAGAGCATCCAGTATGTCCGCGACAACGGCGGGATGCTGATTCTCATGTCGCATCTCGGACGTCCGAAGAACCCCGACAAGGCCGAATCGGAGGAAGAGAAGGCCAAGATCATCAAGGCCAACCAGAAACTGCGCATGGATTTCGTCGCTGACACGCTCCGCGGACTGGTCGGGGGCAACGTGACCAAGGTCGACGCCATCGTAGGTCCCGAGGTGAAGCAGGCGGTGGACGCCATGAAGCCGGGGGACATCATTCTCCTCGAGAACACCCGGTTTCACGCGGGCGAGACGAAGAACGACGAGGCGCTCTCTAAAGAGTTGGCCGCGCTGGGCGACGTGTATGTGAGCGACGCGTTCGGCAGCGTACACCGGGCGCACGCCTCAACCGAGGGCGTGACCCGCTTCATCGGCAAGAGCGCGGCGGGCTATCTCGTGGCGAAGGAGATGGAATACTTCTCGAAAGTGCTCCAGAACCCCGACCGGCCGCTCACGGCGGTGCTGGGCGGCGCGAAGGTGTCCGACAAGATCACGGTGATCGACAATCTTCTGAACCTGGTCGACACGCTGATTATCGGCGGCGGCATGGCGTACACGTTCATGAAGGCGCAGGGCTACGAAATCGGCGATTCGCTCCTCGATGAGGGGGGGATCGACGTGGCGCGGAAAGCGATGGAAAAGGCGAAGGCACGGGGCATCGAACTCCTGCTTCCCGAGGACACCGTGGTGGCCGATGCGTTTGACGCGAACGCGCACACGAAGGTGGCCGGGCTGGGGCAGATCGAGCCCGGGTGGCAGGGCCTGGACATCGGCCCGAAGACGCTTGAGGCGTTTATGGCGGCCATCAAACGGTCGAAGATGGTGGTGTGGAACGGCCCCGTCGGGGTGTTCGAGATGGAACCGTTCGCGAAAGGCACCCGGGCGATAGCCGAGCTGCTCGCGAATTCCCCCGGGATCACCAGCGTCATCGGCGGCGGCGACACGGCCGCGGCGGTGACCCAGTACGGGCTGGCCGGCAAGATGTCGCACGTGTCGACGGGCGGCGGCGCTTCGCTCGAGATGCTCGAAGGCAAGGAACTGCCGGGTCTGGCGGCGCTGAGCGACAAGTAGCAGGACATGGGGCGGGCCAGAGGGCCCGCTCGTGTAAAGGCAAGGTACCCGGTTCTCGGCCGCGCGCGGCACCTGCGGCGGGCTTGGAAGCGGGCGAATGGAACAGAAAGGTGACAGGCCATGGCGATTGCAAAAGAACGTAAAACGCAGATTATCACGGATCACGCGAAGCACGAGGGCGACACGGGTTCCCCGGAGGTGCAGATTGCGCTCCTCACGGAACGCATCAACCACCTGACGGGGCATTTCCAGACCCATAAGAAGGACTTCGCCGGCCGCCGCGGCCTGCTGAAGCTCGTCGGACAGCGCCGCAACCTGCTCAATTACCTTCGCAACAAGGACATTGAGCGGTACCGGGCGATTGTCAAGACGCTTGGTTTGCGCAAGTAAGCGCGGCGCCGCGCCGCGGCCTCAGCATTCACACAAAAGCGAACAAAGACAAACGAATCAATAGATGGATCTCTTGGAACGGGGTGAGAGACGTTCCTAGACCCAACGGAGTTCAGTAAAATGATTGAACGTCTCTCTGTAACTGTCGGCGGCAAAGATCTTACCTTTGAGACCGGCCGAATCGCGAAACAGGCGCATGGTTCGGTGCTGGTCACCCAGGGCGACACGATGGTGCTCTGCGCCGTGTGCGTCTCGCCGGAAGCCCGCCCCGGCCAGGATTTCTTTCCCCTGACGGTCGACTACCGCGAGAAGAGTTCCGCCGCGGGCAAGATTCCCGGCAACTTTTTCCGCCGCGAAGCCCGGCCGAGCGAGCGTGAAGTGCTCGTGTGCCGGCTGACGGACCGCCCCATCCGGCCGCTCTTTCCCAAGGGCTTCACCAACGAGGTGCAGGTTTGTTCGACGGTCTATTCGACCGACAACGAGCACAACCCGGACGTGCTGGCCATTAACGCCGCTTCGGCCGCGCTGCACATTTCGAAGCTGCCGTTCGACGGGCCCATCGGCGCTGTCCGCATCGGCATGATCGACGACAAACTCGTGGTGAATCCCCTCATGACGAGCGAGATGGAGCTGAGCACGCTCGACCTCGTGATCGCCGGCACGAGCGACGCCATCCTCATGGTGGAAGGCCTCGCCGATGAAGTGTCGGAAGAAACGCTTCTGGAAGCGCTCGACCTCGGCCATCAGGAAATCAAGACGATCTGTGCGGCCATCGAGGAATTCCGTACGCGGGCCGGCGTCGAGAAGATGCCGTTCGACCCGCCGCAGCTTGATCCGCAAGTCGTCAGCGATGTCGAGCGTATCGCGAAGGCTTCGCTGAAAGACGCCCTCGCGGTCACGGGCAAACACGAACGCCAGGAAGCGGTGGATGCCCTCGAAGCCAGGCTCGAAGAACAGCTCCTGGGCGAGTACGGCGAGGAGAAGTTCGAGGAAGCCGCGGGCGACGTGCGCGAGGCTTTTGGCAACCTGGAACGGGCGCTTATGCGCCAGGCCGTTGTTGAGACGAATACGCGCGTCGACGGCCGCGATCTCACCACGGTGCGTGACATTACGATCGAGGTGGGGGTGCTTCCGCGGGCCCACGGTTCGTGCCTGTTTACGCGCGGGGAAACCCAGGCGCTGGTTACCACGACCCTCGGGACGCGCAGCGATGAGCAGCGTCTGGACGAACTGACCGGCGAGGAATTCCGCAGGTTCATGCTGCATTACAACTTCCCGCCGTGGTCCGTGGGCGAAGTGCGTCGCATCATGGGCCCGGGACGGCGCGAGATCGGCCACGGCAAACTGGCCGAACGCGCTCTGTCGGGGATCCTGCCCTTCATGGCAGAGGAAGATCCGGAGAACGCGTCGCCGGAAGACGATTTTCCGTACACGATCCGCGTGCTGTCGGACATTACGGAGAGCAACGGTTCGAGTTCGATGGCGACGGTCTGCGGCGGCACGCTGAGCCTGATGGATGCGGGTGTGCCCATCATCGCGCCGGTGGCCGGTGTGGCCATGGGCCTCATCAAGGAAGGCGATGACGCGCGCGTGCTTACCGACATCCTCGGCGTCGAGGACCACCTGGGCGACATGGATTTCAAGGTCTGCGGCACGTCCCAGGGCATCACGGCGTTCCAGATGGACGTGAAGATCAAGGGCATCAGCCGCGAGCTGATGAGCCAGGCGCTGGACCAGGCCCGCGAGGCGCGTCTCCACGTGCTCGACAAGATGCTCGAGTGCCTGGCCGAGCCGCGGCCGGACGTTTCCCCGTATGCCCCGCGCATCTACACCATCAAGATTGACGTCGACAAGATCCGCGACGTGATTGGACCGGGCGGCAAAGTCGTGCGCGGCATCCAGATGCGCACAGGCGCTGAAATCAACATCGAGGACGACGGCACCATTCATGTCGCGTCGGTGGACAAGGACAGCGCGGACGAAGCCCTTGCGATGATTCGCAGCATTACCGCGGAACCCGAGGTGGGCGTGATTTATCCGGGCACCGTGAGCCGGGTCCTCAATTTCGGCGCGTTCGTGAGCTTCATGGGCGGCAAGGAAGGGCTGGTGCACATCTCGGAACTGGCGCCGGGCCGCGTCAACCGCGTCGAAGACGTCGTCAACATCGGCGATGAAGTCAATGTCAAGGTGGTCGAGATCGACAATATGGGCCGCCTGAACCTGTCCAAAGTGCAGGCCGATGCCGAGCTGGGCCATCTCAGCGAGGAGGAACTGGCCGAGATGGAGCGGTCGCGCGGCCAGGAACACGACCGGGGACGCGGCGACCGGGACCGCGGACGCGGTGATCGCGATCGGGGCGGGCGCGATCGGGGCGGGCGCGATCGGGACCGCGGCGGTTCCCGCGGCCGTCCGCGCAGGTAATCAACCTACCGATGGCGCTTCCCCCGGGGGAAGCGTCATCGTTTTTGCAGGACACCTATGGCACGAGCATTTTCTCCTGTGGTAGAGACCAGCCCCCAGGTGCGGCAGCTCACCAACGGCATTACCCTGCTGACCGAACGCGTGCCCCACGTGCGCTCGGTTTCGCTGGGGGCGTGGATCACGACCGGTTCAGCGAATGAACCGTCCCATCTCACTGGCATCTCCCATTTTCTCGAGCACTTGTTCTTCAAGGGCACCTCGACGCGCAGCGCCCGGCAATTGATGGAGGCCATCGAATCACGTGGCGGCCACCTGAACGCCTACACCGCGCGCGACTATACGTGTGTTTACGCGAAAACGCTGGACACGCATCTCGACACAGCCGCCGAAATTCTCGGCGACGTGCTCTGCGACTCCCAGTTCTTTGATTTCGAGAAGGAGCGCAACGTCATCCTGGAAGAGATCGCTTCCAACGAAGACGTCCCCGAGGAATACATCCATGACCTGTTCATGAGCGACCTGTTTCCGGGGCATTCCCTGGGCGCCCCCATCTCGGGCACGGAGGAATCCGTCTCGAACATATCTCCGGACGATGTGCGCGCCTACTACGCCGCCTGGTACCATCCGCGGGACGTGGTGGTCTCGGCGGCGGGCAATTTTGACGAAGACGAGATACTGGACCTCATCGAGAAGGCATTTGCGCCGCTTCCCGCGGGGGCCGGTCCGGCGGTTCCGGCCTACGACACGCCCACGCTGGGCGCGGGCGTCCGGGAATGCCGGCGGAAGATCGCGCAGAGCCACTATTGCATCGGTTTCCCGGGTCCTGCCACGGGGAGTCCCGACCGCTTTGTGTACGATGTGCTGAGCAATGCGCTCGGGGGCGGCTCCACGTCGCGCCTGTTCGAGCGGATCCGTGAGCAGGAAGGGCTGTCGTACGCCATCTATGCGTTTCAGTCGGCGTACTACCAGGCGGGACTGCTTGGGATTTACGCGGCGGTGGCGCCCGAGAACCTGGATCGCGCGCTTTCGATGACGTTCGAGGAGCTTCGCGGCATTCGCGACAAGCGCATTTCCGCGCAGGAGACCGACCTGAACCGCGAACAGCTCAAGGGCGGCCTGCTCATGGCGCTTGAAGAGACGTTTCATCGCATGAGCCGCATGGCGAAGTCGTACATCTACTATGGCCGGGTTGTCCCGGTGGATGAGGTCATCGCCCAGATCGATGCGGTCACGCCGGAGGCGGTTCATGACCTTGCCAACCGGATTCTGCAGCCCGAGAAGTGCATGGTGACGGTGCTCGGCCCGAAGAACGCGCTGCATCTGCCGGAGATCCCTCTGTGAACGGCCCTCTGAGTGTACAGATCACCCGCGAACCCGGCACGGAGGACATCGCCCTGCCCCAGTATGAGACGGCGCATGCCGCGGGCATGGATCTGCGGGCCGCCGTGTCGGAACCGGTGACCTTGCGGCCCGGCGAACGGGTCCTGGTGCCCACGGGCCTGCGCATCGCCCTCCCGCCGGGCTACGAGGCCCAGATTCGGCCCCGGAGCGGCCTGGCCGTCCGGCACGGGCTGTCGCTGCTGAACTCGCCGGGGACCATCGACGCGGACTACCGGGGCGAGATCCGTATCATCATCGCCAATCTCGGGCAGGAGCCGTACACCATTGAACGCGGCGACCGGATCGCGCAGATGATTGTCGCGCCCGTTACCCGCGCCGAATGGACCGTGGTGGACGAACTCGAGGATACGCTCCGCGGCGAAGGCGGGTTTGGCAGCACCGGCAGGCAGTAACAGTACCGCGACCTTCCCGGGCCGCCCCGTGCGTCCGACCGGTGCACGGCACGCCGAGGCGCGGCATCTTCCTGAGTTCGGGTAGTATTTTATGCAAATATAACGGGGAGTGGCGCCATGTTGTTTTCAGTCCTGTGTGTTGCGTCGGTGGTTGTGCTGGCGGCATCGGAACCCCCGGCCGTGTCGACCGCGCCGTTTCCGGACCCGCTGGTGTTTGAAAATGGCGAGCCCGTCGAGACTCAGGAAGACTGGCAGACGCGCCGCGCGGAAATGCGCGATCTCATGCTGCGGAACCAGTACGGCGCCATTCCGTCAGCACCCGTGCCGGTGAGACTGGCCGAAACCCTTGCGGAAGAGACGCAGAACAACGGCGCCACGCTGTTCCGGACCGTGCGGCTGGCGGTGGGTGCTGAGAACGCCTTCCCCGTGCGGGTGGAGATGTACCTGCCGGCGGGCGGCGCGGGTCCGTATCCGGCGATCCTGCGCGTGGGGCTGGGGTGCCCCGTGGTTCAGGAGATCAACGAACGCGGGTATATTTTCGCCTGCTACGAGAATCAGGATTTCGACTTCGACACCCTCGGCAACGACAAGATCGGACCCGCGCAGGCGATGTTCCCCGACTGCGACTGGGGGAGCCTCGCGGCCTGGGCGTGGGGCGCGTCGCGCGTGCTCGATTACCTGTTGACCCTGCCGGAAGTGGATCCCCAGCGCGTCGTCATCACGGGACATTCGCGCACGGGAAAGACGGCCCTGCTCGCGGGGGCGCTGGACGAACGGTTTGCCCTGGTGGTTCCAAACGGTTCGGGTTGCGGCGGCGCGGCGGCGTACCGGCGCTACGGGCCCGAATGTGAAACCCTGGAACTCATTACGCGGCCGTCGCGATTCGCGAGCTGGTTTCACAAGGATTTCCGCCGCTTCGCCGACAAGGAACCCGAACTCCCCTTCGACCAGCATTTTTTGCGGGCGCTCGTCGCTCCCCGGCCCGTCCTGTCCACCGATGCCCTTGGCGACCTGTGGGCCAATCCGATTGGGACGGCCGCCGCGTGCCGGGCGGCGCAGCCCGTGTTCGAGTTTCTCGGGGTTTCCGAAAACAATGCCATGCATTTCCGCGAAGGCAAGCACGATCAACTCCCTGAAGATTACCGTGTTCTACTCGACTTCGCCGATCACCATTTCTTCGGCAAACCCCTCACGTGCACGTATGGCGAGGGCCCCGGGGAGAAGTAGAGGCGGCGGGGTGGACTCCGTGGACGGTATGGACTGTATGGACGCCTTTGCCTGAGTTATTGCGAAGGGGGGCATCTTGTATCGCAGACGTCTCGCCTGCATCCAGATCGCCCCGAAAAGACCAGAATGACCCCGCGAGAGGAGATTCGGAGGAGAGGACAGAGAACGGGGACATGTTCCAAGCGCCGTCC
>DDYW01000015.1:0-3390 GCA_002348185.1 Candidatus Hydrogenedentes bacterium UBA2224
GGATTTGGTCAAGGCCTCGAGAGAAGGCGTGTCGCGCGAAAATGTGGGGTTTCTTGAGTTGACATTCGGGGTTTTTCTCAAATATTGTAAGGGATTGGCGTGTTGAGGACGGTTAGGCGCAGGTGTGCATTGAGGCCCCTGGAACGTGGGGGCGAAGGGCGGTTCTTTCCTGGCGATATCGTTTTCTTGACATGGGTTCCGTGATTTGGTATGTTTCTTGTTTGTGCCGCTGAGGCGAAGTGTGTCTTCGAGAAGAATCCCATAACGTCACGATCCCGTAAACCGTTCGTTCGCGCCGGTGCGGAATGGTTTTCGGGACCTGAAGAAGGGTATTCGTATGGCTGTTGCTCCCGACCAATCGATTGATCGCCCCTCGTTAGGCCGTGTTCCGGACGCGGTGGAACTCCCGGATCTGATTGAAATCCAGACGAAATCCTATTCGGACTTTCTGCAATGGGATGTTCCTCCGGACGAGCGCGAACTGAAGGGCTTGCAGGAAGTCTTCATGGATGTGTTTCCGATTTCCTCGCCGGACGGGTTGACGCGCCTGGAGTTTGTGCATTATTCGTTTGCGCCCCCGAAGTACACGGTGCTGGAATGCCAGGAGCGCGGCCTGACGTACGCGGCGTCGCTGAAAGCGCTTCTTCGTCTTGTAAAGTACGAAGAGGTAGGCACTTCGAACGAATTGCGCGAGCAGATGATGGTGGAGCAGGAGGTGTTTCTCGGGGAACTCCCGATGATGACGCCGACGGGCACGTTCATCGTGAACGGGGCGGAGCGCGTTATTGTCAGCCAGCTCCACAAATCGCCGGGCGTGTCGTTTGAGACGAAGGTGCACCAGAACGGGAAGGTGTTGCTGACGGCGCGGATTATCCCGTACCGGGGCGCGTGGCTGGAGTTCGAGTATGACGTCAACGACATCATCTGGCTGACGATCGACCGGCGGTCGAAGATTCTGGCGACGACGTTTCTCCGCGCGTTCGGGATCGAGGAAAACGACGCGATATTGAAGCTGTTCTACCGGACGGAGCCGGTCACGCTGGGCCGGACGCGGGTCAAGATTGGCACCAAGTCGCATGCGCCGGAGGATCTGGTTGGGCGGACGCTCGCTGAGGATGTGGTGGATCCCGAGACGGGCGAGATTCTGGTAGACGCGGCGGAGGAACTGACGGACACGGCGGTGGACCGCCTGATGGTTTCGCACGTGAAGGAGTTTCACGTGATCGTGGAGGAGGATCTGTCGCACGACCCGTCGATTGCGCAGACGCTGACGCTGGATCCGAGTCAAACGCAGGGGGACGCGTACCGCGAGGTGTATGGGCGCATTCGGCCGGGGGATCCGGCGACGGATGCGACGACGCGGTCGTTTTTTCAGCGGATGTTTTTTGATGCGAGCCGCTACGATTTCGCGCCGGTGGGGCGGTACAAGATCAACCGCAAGCTCGGGCTGGAAACCCCGCAGGAGACGAAAACCCTCACGCAGGAAGACGTGGTGGCGACGCTGCAGTATCTGGTGAAGCTGCGCAGCGGCGAGGGGGTGCTGGACGACATCGATCACCTGGGCAACCGGCGGGTGCGCGCGGTAGGCGAGCTGCTGGCGAATCAGGTGCGGATCGGGCTGGTCCGGATGGAACGGACGGTTCGCGAGCGGATGAATTTCCAGGACGACGAACAGTTGAGCCCGCAGAACCTGGTGAATCCGAAACCGGTCAGCGCGGTGATCAAGGACTTTTTCGGCCGGAGCCAGCTCTCGCATTTCATGGACCAGACCAACCCGCTGGCGGAGCTGACGCACAAACGGCGGCTGAGCGCGCTGGGTCCGGGCGGTCTGAGCCGGGAACGCGCCGGTTTCGAGGTGCGCGACGTGCACGCCACGCATTATGGCCGCATCTGCCCGATCGAGACGCCGGAAGGCCCGAACATCGGCCTNNGCTTCCTCGAGACGCCGTACCGGAAAGTCGAAAACGGGCGCGTAACCGACCAGGTTGAGATGCTGTCGGCCTATGACGAGGACAATTACATCATCGCGCAGGCGAATGCGCCGCTGGACAAGAAGGGCAAGTTCGTGAACCCGACGGTGCTGTCGCGGCACCGCGGGGATTTCCCGCAGGCCGAGCCGGGCGAAGTGGATTATATGGACATTTCGCCGAAGCAGCTCGTGAGCGTTGCGGCGGCGCTGATCCCGTTTTTGGAACACGACGACGCGAACCGGGCGCTGATGGGCTCGAACANNAACATGCAGCGCCAGGCGGTGCCGCTGTTGAAGACGGAAGCGCCGGTGGTGGGCACGGGCCTGGAGCGGGTCACGGCGAAGAACGCGGGCACGGTGGTGAAGGCGGACCGGTCGGGCGTGGTGGAGTACGCGGACAGCGATGTGATCCGCATCCGCCACACGAAGCGCGGCCAGGGGCCGGACGAGAATCCGTTCCGTTCCGAGGAGGATGTCTACCGCCTGAAGAAGTACACGCGTTCGAACCAGAACACGTGCATCAACCAGAAGCCGATCGTCAGCAAGGGCGACAAGGTTGATGCGGGCGAGATTGTCGCGGACGGGCCGGCGACGGATGGCGGCGAGCTCGCGCTTGGCCGCAATGCGCTGGTGGCGTTTCTGCCCTGGGAGGGTTACAACTTCGAGGACGCGATCCTGATCAGCGAGGAACTGGTGAAGGAAGACGCGTTCACGTCGATCCACATCCAGGTGTTTGAGCTGGAAGCGCGCGATACGAAGCTGGGACCGGAAGAGATCACGCGCGACATTCCGAACGTGAGCGAGGACGCGCTGCGGAACCTCGACGAGTCGGGCATTGTCCGGCTGGGCGCGAAGGTGAAGCACGGCGACATCCTGGTGGGCAAGGTCACGCCGAAGGGCGAGACGGAACTGGCCCCGGAGGAGAAGCTGTTGCGGGCCATCTTCGGGGAGAAGGCCGAAGACGTCCGGGACGCGTCGCTGACGGTCCCGCCGGGGGCCGAGGGTGTGGTGGTCGATGTGCGCGTATGCAGCCGCCGCGAAAAGACCGACACGGGTTCGCGCGGGGCGGTTTCGGCGCAGGTCGCGAAGGTGAAGCGCGAGTACCAGGAGCGGATCAACGAGATTCGCGAGACGTTCGTGAAGCTCCTGAAGGACGAGATGCTGGGCCTCCGGATTCTGGAGGATGTGGTTGATCACAAGACCGACGAGCTGGTGCTCGAGAAGGGCAAGAAGCTCAAGGTTTCTCACCTGGAAAAGGCGGATTATGGCGTGCTGGCGCGTCTGCGGGTCGAGGACAAGAAACTGCAGCAGAAGGTGACGCGTCTGGTGAATATGGCGGCGATGGAAGAGGCGAAGCTGATCGCCTTCCGGGACAGCCAGATCGAGATGCTGCGCAAGGGCGACGAGCTGCCTCCGGGCGT
>DDYW01000015.1:3426-7662 GCA_002348185.1 Candidatus Hydrogenedentes bacterium UBA2224
GCCCTCGCGCATGAACGTGGGGCAGTTGCTCGAGACGACGCTCGGGTGGGCGGCGCGCGTGCTGGGCATGAAGGTGGCGACGCCGGTATTCAACGGCGCCTCGGAAAGTCTGATCGCCGATTTCATGAAGAAGGCCGGGCTGCCGGAGGACGGGAAGATCGAGTTGCGCGACGGCCGGACGGGGAAACCGTTCGATCAGCTGGTGACGGTCGGCTATCTGTACATGATGAAGCTGAACCATCTGGTGGACGACAAGATTCATGCGCGCGCGATCGGGCCGTATTCGCTGGTGACGCAGCAGCNNAGCAGCCGCTGGGCGGCAAGGCGCAGTTCGGCGGCCAGCGGTTCGGCGAAATGGAGGTGTGGGCGCTCCAGGCCTACGGTGCGGCGTACACGCTTCAGGAATTACTGACGATCAAGTCGGACGATATTCAGGGCCGCACCAAGGCCTACGAGGCCGTGGTGAAAGGCGACCGGGAAGTGGATCCGGGGACGCCTGAGTCGTTCAACGTGCTGGTGCGTGAGATGCAGTCGCTCTGTCTGGATGTGATCAAGCTCGCACGCGTTGAGGATGGCACCGACGCGGACGAAGACGAAGAAGAGCTGGAGGGCTAAACCTTGGCCAAGTATGTTCCCACGACGAGTGAACGGTTTGATGCGCTGCAGATCCGCCTGGCGTCCCCGGAGGAGATCCTGAAGTGGTCCCGCGGGGAGGTGAAGAAGCCGGAGACGATCAATTACCGAACGTTTAAACCGGAGAAGGACGGCCTGTTCTGCGAGCGCATTTTCGGCCCGGTGAAGGACTGGGAATGCGGCTGCGGCAAATACAAGAAGGTGAAGCACCGCGGCATTACGTGCGACCGCTGCGGCGTGGAGATCACGGAATCGAAGGTGCGCCGGGAGCGGATGGGATGCATCAAGCTGGCGGTTCCGGTGACGCATATCTGGTTCTTCAAGACGACGCCCAGCTCGATCGGCAATCTGCTTGATCTGTCGATCCGGGTGCTGGAGCGGATCATCTATTTCGAGAACTACATCGTCATTGATCCGGGCGACACGAGCCTGGAAAAGATGAAAACCCTTACGGAAGACGAGTATCAGGACGCGCGCGAGGAGTGGGGCGATCGGTTCGTGGCCAAGATGGGCGCGGAAGCGATCAAGATGCTCCTGGAAGAGATCGACATTGACGCCTTGAGCGCGGAACTGCACAGCCAGGTCACGTCCACCAATTCGATGCAGGCGCGGGCCAAGGCGATCAAACGGCTGAAGGTCGTGGAAGCCCTGCGGAAGTCGGGGAACAATCCGGCGTGGATGGTGCTGGACGTGGTGCCGGTGATTCCGCCGGATCTGCGCCCGCTGGTGCCGCTGGAAGGCGGCCGCTATGCGACGAGCGATCTGAACGATTTGTACCGCCGCGTGATTAACCGCAACAACCGGTTGAAGCGCCTCATCGAGCTGCGCGCGCCCGAGGTCATCCTGCGCAACGAGAAGCGGATGCTTCAGGAAGCGGTGGACGCGCTGTTTGACAACGGCCGCCATGGGCGGACGGTGCTGGGCGCCGGAAACCGGCCGCTGAAATCGTTGAGCGACATGCTGAAGGGCAAGCAGGGGCGGTTCCGCCAGAATCTGCTCGGGAAACGCGTGGACTATTCGGGGCGCTCGGTGATTGTGGTGGGTCCGGAACTGAAACTGCATCAGTGCGGTCTTCCGAAGAAGATGGCGCTGGAGCTGTTCGAGCCGTTTATCATCCGGGAACTGAAAGAGCGGGGTATCGCTTCGACCATCAAGGCGGCGAAGCGGACAATCGCGATGGGCCGCGAAGAGGTGTGGGACATTCTTGACGAGGTGATCAAGGATCACCCGGTGATGCTGAACCGCGCCCCGACGCTGCACCGGTTGGGGATCCAGGCGTTCGAGCCTGTGCTGATTGAGGGCAAGGCGATCCGGATTCACCCGCTGGTGTGCGCGGCGTTTAACGCGGACTTTGACGGCGACCAGATGGCGGTGCACGTGCCGTTGATGCCCGTGGCGCAGCTCGAGGCGCGCCTGCTGATGCTCTCGTCGACGAACATCTTCTCGCCGTCGACGGGCCGCCCGATCACGACCCCGAGCCAGGACATCGTTCTGGGCATTGCGTATATTACGAAAGCGCGGGACGGGGCGCGCGGCGAGTGGCAGGCGGAATGGAACGGCCCGGACGGCACGCTTCTCAATCCGGGGAAGGTGTACCCGGACACGGAATCGGTGCTGGTGGCGTATGACCTGGGCGAGGTGGATCTGCACGCGCGGATCAAGGTGTGGTACGAGGACGCCATTGTCGACACGACGGTCGGGCGGGTGATCTTCAAAGAGTCGCTTCCAAAAGAGATCACGCTGCACGATGTGAACCAGGAACAGGCGCAGGGGACGATCGGCGACATCATCGCGGCGTCCTATCTGAAACATGGCCACAACAAGACGGTAACCCTGCTGGATGCGTTGAAGCGCACGGGATTCAAGTACGCGACGCTGGCGGGCCTGTCCATTGGCGTGCGGGACCTTGTGGTGCCGGAGGCGAAGCGCGAGTTGATCCAGCGGGCGAAAGATTCGGTGGCGCGGATCGACGAGATGTATCAGAACGGTCTGATCACGGAAGGCGAGCGCTACAACAAAGTCATCGACGAATGGACCACGGCGACCGAGGCGCTCACGGCGGCGATGTTGAAGGAGCTCGACAAAAACGAGCAGGGTTTCAGCGGAATCAACCTGATGCTGAAATCGGGCGCGCGCGGCAACAAGCAGCAGATTCGCCAGTTGGCGGCCATGCGCGGCCTCATGGCCAAGCCGTCGGGCGACATCATTGAATCGCCGATCACGTCAAACTTCCGCGAGGGGTTGACGGTGCTGGAGTATTTCATTTCGTCGCACGGCGCGCGCAAGGGTCTTGCGGATACGGCGCTGAAAACGGCGGACGCGGGCTATCTGACGCGGCGTCTGGTGGACGTGGCGCAGGACGTGGTGATTGAGGAGGTGGATTGCGGCACGCTGAATGGCGTGTGGGTGGAAGCGCTGATGGACGGCGGCGAAATCGTGCAGCGGCTGGAAGAGCGCATCGTGGGCCGGTTCCCTCTTGACAACATCACGGTGCCGGGGGAGAGCGAGCCGATCGTGCGCGAGGACGAGGAGATCGACGAAACCAAGGCCAGCATCATCGCGGAGAAGGGCATTCCGGGCTTGCGCATCCGGTCGGTCTTGACGTGCGATTCGAAGCGGGGCGTCTGCGCGCGGTGTTACGGGCGCAACCTGGCGACGGGCAAAATGGTGGAGATGGGCGAAGCGGTGGGCATCATCGCGGCCCAGTCGATCGGCGAGCCGGGAACCCAGCTGACCATGCGGACCTTCCACATTGGTGGTACCGCCAGCCGGCGCGTCGAACAGGCCGACATTCGGGCCCGTACTGCCGGGACGATCAAGTTCATGGATCTCAATCTGGTCCGTAATGCCCAGGGCGTATCCGTGGTCATGAATCGGCGCGGCGGTGAGTTCGCCGTGATCGGTAAGGCCGGACGTGAACGTGAACGTTTCCCGGTCATTTATGGCGCGCACATACTGGTGAATGAGGGCGATCAGGTTGAGCCGAGCCAATTGCTGGCCACCTGGGACCCCTTTACGACGCCTATCATTACCGAAGTCAACGGTCAGGTGAAGTTCGGAGACCTGGTTCCGGGCAAGACCATGCAGGAAAAAGTCGACCCGGTCACGGGCAAATCGAGCCGCACGGTGACAGAATCCAAAACCGGTGAGGAACGACCGCGTATCTCCATCAAGACCGAGGATGGCAAGACGGCCAAGTTGCCGACCGGCAGCGGCATGGCCCGCTACATGCTGCCGGTGGACGCCATTTTGATGGTAGAGGAAGGCGACGATGTCAGAGCGGGTGATGTAATCGCCAAACTGCCCCGGGCCACTACCAAAACCAAGGACATCACCGGTGGTCTGCCGCGGGTGGCCGAGCTGTTCGAAGCCCGCAGTCCGAAAGACAAGGGCATGCTGGCCGAGATGACCGGTACCGTGTCGTTCGGCAAGGAAACCAAAGGCAAGGTTCGCCTGCAGATCACCGATCCGGAAGGCAAGGTCTGGGAAGAGCTCATCCCCAAGGAAAAGAACATCCTGGTGCACGAAGGCCAGGTGGTCAACAAGGGCGAGAGCGTCGTGGACGGCCCGGCCGATCCGCAGGACATCCTGCGCCTGCTGGGC
>DDYW01000007.1:0-6688 GCA_002348185.1 Candidatus Hydrogenedentes bacterium UBA2224
ACCCCTGCTGCGGCACCGGCGCCTATCTCGTCGAGACCCTGCGCCGGATTCACGAAACCCTCCACCAGAAAGGCGGCGATGCCCTGGTCGCCCAGCGCCTCAAAAAGGCCGCCATCGAGCGCGTCTTCGGGTTCGAGATTCTGCCCGCCCCGTTCGTCGTCGCCCACCTCCAGCTCGGGCTCATGCTGCGCCAGTTGGGCGCACCGCTCAAACCCGACAGCGATGAGCGCGCCGGGGTCTTCCTCACCAACGCCTTGACCGGATGGGAACCGCCCAAAGACCCCAAAAACCAGTTGCCCCTCCCCTTCCCTGAACTCCAGGAGGAACGCGACGCCGCAAACGAGGTCAAACGCGACGCGCCCATCCTCGTCATCCTCGGCAATCCGCCCTACAACGCGTTCGCGGGGACCAGTCCTGACGAAGAGGGCGGGCTGGTAGAAGGCTACAAGGAGGGCCTGACAACACCGGTCATAAAAGGCGGCTGGGGAATCAAAAAATTCAACCTCGATGACCTCTACGTGCGCTTCTTCCGCATCGCCGAACGGCGCATTGCTAAAACCGGAAAAGGCGTGGTGTCGTATATCTCGAATTACTCCTGGACCTCGGAACCATCCTTTGTGGTGCTGCGGAAACGGCTTCTACAGACGTTCGACAAATTCTGGATCGAGAACATGCACGGCAATCGCAAGATCAGCGAATACGCCCCAGACGGACGCACAAGCGAGACGGTATTTGCTATTCCCGGTTTTTCAGCGGGCATTCAGCAGGGCGTGGTGATCTCCCTGTGGGTACGTTGCGAAGGCAGCAAAGAGGATTCCGGAACGACCGCGGAAGTCCGCTATCGTGACGACATCGACGCGGCGCGGGCAGTTGACCGTCGAGAGCAGTTGCTCGCCAGTCTGGAAGACACGCAATTCGAGCAGCGGTATGAAAAGGCCAACCCCGGACCGCAGAATCGGTTTTCGTTTCGGCCGGACACGGTAACGGGTGATTACTTGAAATGGCCTCAAGTCACGTATTTGTGCAAAGTCCAGCCGTGGAATGGGCTAATGGAAAAGCGCGGCGGAGCGCTGATCGATACAGACCGAGATCACTTAGCCGAACGCATGCAGACATATTTTGATCCGGAAATCGACTGGAAGACTTACGCTGCCAGCGGAAGCACTCTTGCAGCAAATGCGGCCCGCTATGATGCAGAGAAGTGTCGAGAAAAGGCGCTGGTTACGGAACGCTACGATTCCAAGAAACTCCAGAGATACGCGGTTCGGCCCTTCGATAGTCGCTGGTGCTACTATTCGCCGATGCGTCCAATTTGGAATGAGCCGCGTCCGTCCTATTGGGCTCAGTGTTGGGAAGGCAATTCCTTCTTCATGACTCGCCCTGCTGGCGTGAGCCACCCAGAGGGGGTTCCTTTCTGCTTCTGCACTATTCTTGGTGACAACGATTTTCAACGTGGGCATTCGTACTATTTTCCCTTCCGCCTTCGGCACGAGCCTCAGAATACCAACGGCAAAGTGACGACTGCCGAGATGTTCGAGGATGAGACCCAAAGCAAGATCACGGCGAATCTGTCAGCTGAGGCTCGGGCCTATCTGGCGAAGCTGGGAGTGAAGAATCCGGATGCGGATACGGAACGGGCCGGGTTGATCTGGATGCATGCGCTGGCGATTGGGTACAGCCCGGCATATCTAGAGGACAATGCGGACGGAATCCGCCAGGACTGGCCGCGGATACCGCTTCCGGGGACTCGTGAGGTTTTGGAGGCCTCGGCGGGGCTGGGGCGTCAGGTGGCGGCATTGCTGGATACGGAGCATCCGGTCGAGGGGGTGACCTGCGGGAACATCCGTCAGGAGTTGCGGCGTGTGGGGGTGATTTCGCGCGTGGGTGGCGGTGCGTTGAAGCCGGATGCGGGCGAATTGGACGTGACGGCGGGCTGGGGGCATGGCGGCAAGGGCGGGGTGTGCATGCCGGGGAAGGGGCGGTATGC
This sequence comes from Candidatus Hydrogenedentes bacterium UBA2224, assembly GCA_002348185.1. GTDB lineage: Bacteria > Hydrogenedentota > Hydrogenedentia > Hydrogenedentales > SLHB01 > UBA2224. The sequence continues at coordinate 1,988 of DDYW01000007.1, forward strand.
CGCGCGAAAGCCGGCGCAGGACGAGGCGCATCCGGCCTTCGGCGCTACAACCTATGACGTGTTTCTGAACGATGTGGCGTATTGGGCGAATATGCCGGGGCCCGTGTGGGACTACACCATCGGGGGCTACCAGGTGATCAAGAAATGGCTGAGCTACCGCGATAAGGCGGTGCTGGGCCGGGGCCTGCGGCTGGAGGAGGCCGAGTATGTCACGGAGATGGCGCGGCGGATTGCGGCGCTGGTGCTCCTCCAGCCCGAACTGAACGCCAATTACGAGCGGGTGAAGGCGGATACATACGATTGGGCAGGAAACGGTCCGGGATGAGGTGCGGGACACTCCGGCCGGAGGTGCGGAATGTCGCCGTGATCGGCACGATCGGGCCGAATGCGGCAGGCCATTTGCCCAGCCTGTCCTGTCGTTGACAGGGTATCCGGGGGCGCGTACACTCCAAACCGGACAGTCAAGCGGCGGCGGGATGTGATATACAGGGTCCGTAGAGGAGGACGCAATGCTTGAAATGGATATTCTGGGGGTCAGCTTCAGCGAAGAGCACCATCCGCCGGTTGTGCTGCTGCGCCATGGCGACCGGGTCCTGCCGATCGTCGTGGGCCGGGCGGAGGCGCAGGCCATCCATACCGGCATGATCCACCAGGATCTCGGGCGGCCCATGACCCACGACTTGATCTGCAACGTGCTGGCCGGACTTCGCGGCGAGTTGAAGTCCGTTACGATATACAAACTCGAAAACGAGACCTTCTACGCCCATCTCAACGTCGAGCAGCAGTCCGTCGATGGCCAGATCGAGCAGGTTCTCCGGATCGATTCACGGCCCAGCGACGGGATCGCCATTGCCATCCGCGTTGGCTGCCCTATTTTCGCGGCCGAGGAAGTCCTCGAAATCGCGGGTCAGGACGTGGCTAACCTGGGACCAGCCGAAGATGAGGAAGAAGACGACGACGAGTTCGAGTAAGACGGGGTGCGGATGCGCGAGGCCAGCGCGTCCGGCAGCGCCCCGGCCCGCGCCCCCCATGCCGCGGCCGCGGCGGCGGGCCAGGCGGCGAATGCGCTCATCGCGCGCGTAAGACGCGTAAGAGCGTAAGAGAAGGCCCTGCAAGACACGAATGCAGGCGAGACGCCTGGGATCGCCGAGCGCAAAGAGAGCAGGCGAGACGCCTGCGCTACAAGACAGGCGCGCGGGTTTTGCTCCGGACCCCTGATCGGCTATCATGACGCCCAAGATGGCGTCTTGGGGGACATACTTCAGGCGGACTTCGCTGGCGGTGATTGTGGCAGGGAGCGCGTGGCTTCTGTGGCCCCGGGCAGGCGGCGAATTCGTCACGGGGATGCCGGCACACCGGGACAACGGCGCGGAGGCCCGGTTCGTCATCAAATTCGTGCCGGGACAGCAGTACATGCCGGGGACGACCCCGTATGGGCTGGGGGAGCCGCTCACAGGCATGGCGGAGGTAGTCCGGGATTTCGAGGCCCGGTTTCCGGATACGCGGGTAGAACTTATCACCGTGCCCGCCGTGCGCGAGTACCTGGTGACCCAGCTCAGCAGCGGCAACGCCCCCGACATTCTGATGGTGAACGTCGAAGACGTGTGGGTCGACATGCAGAAGGGCTGGTACGTGCCGCTGGACCCCTATCTCGAGGCGCCCAATCCGTTCGTGCGCGAACAGGGCGACCCGTCCCTGCCGGGGTACGATCAGTGGTGGGACATGTTCAAGTACCAGGCCGTCAGCCGGGGGAAGGCCGCGCCCGACAACCTCAATTACTGCATCAGTTTCGACATGGTCGAGACGGGCATCTTCTATAACAAGGACATCTTCCGTGAGGTAGGGATCGAGCCGCCGGCAACGTGGGACGACTGGCTCGCGTCGATGGCGAAGCTGAAGGCCGCCGGGTATATCCCCCTCCTCATGAACCGCGATTCGTTTAACGACTGGACCGTCGACCTGGTGTTTGACCAGCTCTACTACGACATTCTGCCGGGGATTGATCTGGTGCAGGATCCCGTACGGGAAGCCTATCTGGAGGGCTATCTGGACTGGGATGAGCTGTGCTTTCTGTTTGAGCGGGGATACTTCACGGAGAAGGACCCCCGGTACACCGAATTGTGGACGCACCTGTACGACCTGCGGCAGTACTGCAACCAGAACCTGATGGGCACGGACCTTGCGCGCGAGTTCGTGACGCAGAAAGCGGCGATGTTGTGGATGTCGACGCAATTCACCTACCGGCTGACGGGCGATCGGCACCTCGCGTTCGACTGGGGCGTCTTCTATGTGCCGCGATTCACCGCGGCGACGTCCCGGTTCGCTTCCAATACCGACATGTGCGTCATTGGCGGGGCGGGCACCCAGTACGAGGTGAGCAACAGCGCCTGCAGCGACACGGGCGACCCGGCCACGTCCGAGCGGTTGAAACGGGTGATCGCCCTCCTCCAGTTCCTCATGGTGCCGGAGAACTACGCACGGGTGGTCAACGAGTATCCCTCGATGCTTCCCAACGTGCTTGGCGTGCCCGTGCTGCCGGTCGTACAGCCTTTCGCCGATATTCTTGAACGGCGGTACACCACGACGAAATGGGTGTATACGTTCGACCTGAAATTCAATGACATTCAGGCGCGCATGCTCGAGCTCTATCTGAACGACGGCATCGGCCACGAGGAATTCATGCGCCTGCAGGTGGACAATGTCCGCACCGCCACGCGGAACCTGGTGTCGCGAAAACCCATCGACATGTCCCGTCTCGAAGCGCGGTGGAAGGAGTTGGCGCCGTTGCGGGCGGGCATGGAAGGACTGCCCCATGAGTAACCGGAGCCGGCCGCTCTTCGGGTACCGGGCGCGGTTCACATTGACCTGCTATGCCCTGTTGGCGGTACAGATGACGCTGCTGGTGGTGTTTGTGTATGTGCCGGTGTTCTGGGCGTTCTCGAAGTCCTTTTTTAAGTTCGAAGTGGGCAGCGAATCGCGCTTCGTGGGATTCGCCAACTACGCTGAACTGCTCTTTCGCGACCCCACGACGCTGCCCTCGCTGCTGCACATGCTGTTCCTGACCGCCTTCGCGGTGTGTGTCCGGCTTTCCGTCCCGCTGGTCGTGGCGAAGCTGATCCATTCGCTTTCGCGCGAGAAGAGCCGGTATCTGTTCCGGCTCCTGTTTTTGGTGCCGGTTGTGGTGCCGGGCGTGGCGGTACAGTTGATCTGGTACGGGATGATTTACAACGACCGGGGCATGCTGAACGAGCTGCTCCGTATGGCGGGCCTCGAGGAGTTCGTCCGGGGCTGGCTGAGCGATCCGTCCACGGCGCTCGTGGCCGTCGCGTTCGTAGGATTCCCCTGGGTGGGCGGATTCGAGGTGCTGATCTATTACGCAGGCCTCTCGTCGATTCCGGAAAGCGTGACCGAAGCGGCGCTGCTCGAGGGGTGCACGGGGATCCAGAAGTTTTTCCGCATCGACATCCCCATGGTGATGAGCCAGCTCAAGTTGATCCTCATCCTGACCATCATCGCGGGCGTGCAGTCTTTCGAGGGCCTGTTCATCTTGACCAAGGGCGGGCCGGGCTTCCGGACCATGGTCCCCGGCCTGTGGATGTATTTCAACGCCTTCAGCTTCCAGCGCATGGGATACGCCTGCGCCATCGGCGTGTGCCTGTTTTTCATCATCCTCGGGCTCACCGTCCTCAACATGCGGTATTTCCGGTCCACGACGGAACTGGAGGGACGGGGATGACCGGGGACCGGCAACGCCGTGTACGCGACCTGGCCCTGATGCTCTGCATCGGCAGTTTCGGCGTGCTGACGCTCGTTCCGTTCGCGTTTACCCTCAACAATTCTTTTCGTGCCAATTACGAGTTGGACCACGCCTTTTTCGGATTTCCGGAAAATCTGACCGGTCTGGCGCGTGCGGCCGTCGCGGCCATCTCGGGTTCGGATGCGGTATTCAGTGTCGAAACCGATACGGGCGAGCTGGTCGAGGCCACCGGGTGGGACGCCGCGGGCCGTTACTGGCATGCGGCGACCAAGGGCTACCGGGTGTCGTGGGGTTCGTTGCGGCCGTACATGATCAACACCTTTATTGTGTGCGGGGCGACCACGCTCGGGGTGGTGACGCTCGGCTCGATCTCGGCCTACATCCTTTCGCGGTACCGGTTTTTCGGTTCGCGGCTCGTGTTCTATTTCATCATCGGCACCATGATGTTTCCTGCCGCGCTCACCCTGGTGCCGTCGTTCGTGGTCGTGCGGAACCTCGGCCTGCTCAACACGTACTGGGCGATGGTGCTGCCGTACATCGCGGGCGGGCAGGTCTTCGCGACGTTTGTGTTCAAAGGCTTCTTCGACGGGCTTCCCGAGGAACTCTTCGAATCGGCCCGGATTGACGGAGCGGGCCATTTCCGGATTTACCTCGACATCGTGCTGCCTCTGTCCAAACCGGTCTTGTCGGTCGTGGCGATCATGAACATCCTCGGCACCTGGAACAACTTCCTGTGGCCGTTCATCGTCAATACCGATGGACGGTATCACGTGATCGCCTCGGGCCTGTATGTGCTGGCAACGACCACGTTCGCGCAGAATTACAGCAGCTTGTTCGCCGCCTACATGACGGCCAGCATTCCCCTGCTGGTGCTTTTCACCTACGCCACACGACCCTTCGTGCGGGGCGTCACCTCGGGGGCGTTCAAGGCGTAGGCGCGGGGG
>DDYW01000007.1:6709-8859 GCA_002348185.1 Candidatus Hydrogenedentes bacterium UBA2224
GCGCGCACCCGGCCCGGAACGTCCGTTTTACATAACTCATTGACCTGCAAATGATTAACACACTCAGGCGGAATGGGTGAATCTTGACACATTCTGCAAAATATAGTAAAATTCTCACTAAATGCCCCTCGTGGGGGAATGTGCGGCCCGGGCGGTAGCGGGCTGGAAGGGGGAAGATGGCGGTTCGTCGACGGTCCAGGCTGATCCGGCTGGCGGTGGCCTTTTGCGACCTGGTGTGCGCGGTCTGCGCATTTGCCGGGACGCTGCTGCTGCTTCAGCCTGAAGGGCAGACCATCCAGGACTTTGCCAGAAGCAATCTGGCATATTTCTGCGTGTTTGTTCTGGTGTGGTGCGGGGCGGCCACGGACCAGCAACTGTTCGCGTTCCCCCGGGAAGACAACCTGAAGCGCCTGGTAGGGGCCGTGCTGAAATCGGTGGTTGTGGCGCTGATTTTCAGCGGGTTTGTCATCACGTTCTTCACGCGGCAGGGCGTGGGCCGGGAGTTCTTCCTGACCTTCGGTATCCTGGTGCTGGCGTTCATCCTGGTGTTTCGGCTGGCGCTGCGGGTGTTTCTCGAGTATGCGCGCAAACAGGGTTTCAATTTCCGCCGGGTCGTGGTCGTGGGCGCCAACGAACGGGCACGGAAACTGGTTGACATCATCCAGAGCCATCTGCACTACGGCTATCATATCATCGGGTTTGTAGACGACGAGCCGGCGCGCCAGGAAGCGTTTGAACCCCATCACCTCGAATACCTCGGGAGCTGCGGCGAACTGGAGAAGATGCTCCTGGAAGGCGTGGTTGACGAGGTCTACATCTGCCTGCCGGTCCGCTCGCATTACGAAAAAATCCGGCGAATCGCGTTTTTGTGCGAGGGGGTCGGGTTGCCGGTGCGTCTGGTGGCCGAACTGTTTCCGCTGCGCCTGGCCCGCAGCCATCTGGCCCATTTCGACGACCTGCCGCTGCTGTCGCTGTCGACCACCCCGGAAGCGCACGGGCAACTGCTCATGAAGCGGCTGATCGATTTTTCGGTGTCGTCCCTGGGACTCCTGGCCACCGGGTGGTGGCTGTTCCCCATCGTGGCGGCTTTGATCAAGCTGGAATCGCGCGGGCCGGTCTTCTTCAAGCAGGAACGCGTCGGCCAGAACGGCCGGCGGTTCCACATCTACAAATTCCGCTCGATGGTGGCCGACGCCGAACAGCGCAAAAAGGAACTGGAGGCGCTCAACGAAGCGGACGGACCGGTCTTCAAGATGCGCCGCGACCCCCGGGTCACGCGCGTGGGGTCGTTTCTCCGCAAAACCAGCCTCGACGAGCTGCCCCAGCTCATCAACGTGTGGCTGGGCCACATGAGCCTGGTGGGGCCGCGCCCGCCGATCCCGTCCGAGGTGGAGCAGTATTCGTGGGAACAGCGCCGCCGCCTCAGCGTGCGGCCGGGGCTCACGGGCCTCCAGCAGGTCAGCGGCCGCAGCGACGTGAGTTTTGACGATTGGGTGGCCATGGACCTGGCCTACATCGACGAATGGTCCCTCATGACCGACCTGCAGATCATGCTCTTGACGGTCCGGGTGGTCCTGCTGGGCAAAGGAGCGCGGTAGCGCACGCGGCGTGAACGGCACGGCCGACAGTCCTCCACGCACCCTCCCGCGCCGCCCCGCGCGTTCCTGGACGCACGCCTTCGGGGTGGTCCTGCTGATGCGCGTCAGCGCGGCGGGCCTGGCGTTCGCCGCGACGGCGCTGATCGGACGGCAGCTCGGCGATGCCCTGCTGGGACGTCTCGGGCTGCTGCTGGCCATCATGGATGTGGCGGCCGGACTGGCCGGTCCCGCCCTTGACACCACCCTGGTGCGGTTTGCGGCGCGTGAGATCAGCTCCGGCCGGGACGCTTCGCTGCCCTATTTCCAGCGCATGTTCCGCATCAAGCTGGTTGTGGCGGCCGGCCTGCTTGTGTGCGGCGCCGTGCTTGCGCGGCCGGTCCTGGACTACGTGATTGCCCCGTCGGGGGGCGATGGGACCGGCCCGGGCGGCGTCGTGCTGGCGTTTGCGGGCGCGGCGGTGGTCACCCTGCTGGGTTTCGCCCAGGCGTATTACCAGACGCATCTCCGGATGGCGCGCTATGCGTTCATCGAGTTTGCCAACAGCCTGCTGCG
>DDYW01000088.1 GCA_002348185.1 Candidatus Hydrogenedentes bacterium UBA2224
ACCACACCGGCGCCGACCGTACGGCCGCCTTCTCGAATCGCAAAGCGCAAACCCTCTTCCATCGCGATCTCGGTGATCAACTCGCCCGTCACCGTGATGTTGTCGCCCGGCATCACCATCTCCACGCCTTCCGGCAGATCCAGCGAACCCGTCACGTCCGTCGTGCGGAAATAAAACTGCGGGCGGTACCCGTTGAAGAACGGCGTGTGACGCCCGCCTTCTTCCTTCTTCAGCACGTAAACCTCGCCCTCAAACTTCGTGTGCGGCGTGATCGAACCCGGCTTCGCGATCACCATCCCGCGTTCCACTTCCTCGCGATCCACCCCGCGAAGCAGCAGACCCACGTTGTCGCCCGCCTGGCCCTCGTCCATGATCTTCCGGAACATCTCCACGCCCGTCACCACCGTGTCGCGCGTCGGCTTGATCCCCACCAGCTCCATCTTGTCGCTCGTGTGGACCCGCCCCTGCTCGATGCGCCCCGTCACCACCGTCCCCCGGCCCGTGATCGTGAACACGTCTTCCACCGGCATCAAAAACGGCTTGTCCAGGTCGCGCTTCGGCGTCGGAATAAACGAATCCACCGCCGCCATCAACTCCAGGATCGACTTCTTCCCGATCGCTTCGTCGCGAAGTTCCATCGCCGCCAGCGCCGAACCGCGAATGATCGGAATGTCGTCGCCCGGAAATTCATACTTCGTCAGCAACTCGCGAAGCTCCAGCTCCACCAGGTCAAGCAGCTCCGGATCGTCCACCATGTCCACCTTGTTCAAATACACCACGATCGCCGGCACGTTCACCTGGCGCGCCAGAAGAATGTGTTCGCGCGTCTGCGCCATCGGGCCGTCGTCCGCCGCCACCACCAGGATCGCGCCGTCCANNAGTCCGCGTGACCCGGGCAGTCCACATGCGCATAATGGCGCGCTTCCGTCTGGTATTCCACGTGGGAAATCGCGATCGTAATCCCGCGCTCTTTCTCTTCCGGCGCCTTGTCGATCGCGTCAAATTCCATCACCGTCGCGCCGCCCGACTCCGCAAGCACTTTCGTGATCGCGCTCGTCANNCCGTCAGCGTCGTCTTCCCATGGTCCACGTGCCCGATCGTCCCCACGTTCACGTGCGGCTTCGTCCGCTCAAACTTCTGCTTGGCCATCGCTTTCTCCTTCGATTGCTTCGGGCTGCTCGACCTCTCAGGCCTTTATGCTTCGCCGTGTCCGTCGCTCGTACGTACTTCGTTGTATCTATTCAAAGCGGAACGTTCCGCCCGTGTGCTCCATAATCGTGTTGGCGATGTTCGCCGGCACCTCTTCGTAATGCGAAAACTCCATACTGTGCGACACCCGGCCCTGGGTCCGCGAACGGATGTCATTGGCATAGCCAAACATCTCCGCCAGCGGCACGTACGCCAGAATCGTCCGCGCCTTCCCTTCCAGATGCATCTGGTCGATGCGGCCGCGGCGTCCGCCGAAATCCACCACCACGTCGCCGGTGTATTCGTCCGGGCACATCACCTCGACCCGCATCACCGGCTCCAACAGCACCGGCCGTCCTTTCGGAATCGCCTGCCGCGTCGCCATCGAACTCGCCGTCTGGAACGCCAGATCCGACGAATCCACCTCGTGAAACGCGCCATCCAACAGGATGGCCTTCACATCGGCCACCGGATACCCGGCCACAATGCCCGATTCCAGCGCTTCCCGGGCGCCCTTCTCGACCGCGGGCACGAATTCCCGCGGCACGGTGCCGCCGACGGTCGCATTTTCAAACACAAAATGCGACCCCTTCTCGCCGGGTTCGAAGGCCATCTCCACTTCCGCGAACTGGCCCCGGCCGCCCGTCTGGCGCGCAAACCGCACCTTGGCGACCGTCCGCTGCCGGATGCTCTCGCGATACGCCACCACCGGTTTCCCGACATTCGCCTCCACGCCAAACTCGCGCCGCATCCGGTCGATGATGATCTCCAGGTGAAGCTCACCCATGCCCGCGATGATCGTCTGCCCGGTCTCCTCGTTGACCCGCACCTGAAAGGTCGGGTCCTCTTCGGAGAGCTTCTGCAACGACTCGGACAATTTGTCCTGGTCCGCTTTCGTGCGCGGCTCGATCGCCACGTGTACCACCGGTTCCGGAAAGTCCACGCGCATCAATTCCACGGGCTTGGCCGAGTCGCACAGCGTGTCGCCGGTGACCGTGTTCTTGGCCCCGATTACGGCGCCAATATCGCCGGCGCGCAGCTCATCCAGATCCGTGCGCTCATCCGCGTGCATCTCCAGCAAGCGGCCCAGCCGTTCCTTCCGGCCGGTCCGGGTGTTCAGGACCTGCTGGCCCGATTTGACCACCCCCGAGTAGACCCGGATGAACGTCAAGCGGCCTACGTGCGGATCGGTCAGGATCTTGAACGCCAGGGCCGAGAACGGATCATCATCCGACGGATGCCGGACGACTTCCTTCTCCGGATAGCCCGGCTTGTGCCCCATCACCGCCGGCACATCCGTGGGCGACGGCAGATAGTCCACAATGGCGTCCAGAAGCAGGCGCGTTCCCTTGTTTTTCAGGGCCGAACCGCAGAAGACGGGGCAGAACCGGCCGTCGACCGTGCCTTTGCGCAGCCCGGCGAGCAGTTCCTCCACGGTGATGGGCTCCTCATGGACGTATTTCTCCATCAGCCCTTCATCCGCTTCCGCCGCGGCTTCAAGCACATCGTGACGCGCCGACTCGGCCTCGGCCAGCAGTTCCGGAGGCACCTCCGTAATCACCTGCTCGCATTCAGCCCCCTCGCCTCGCCACGATATCAGCCGCATTCGGACAAGATCGACAATCCCGCGAAAGTCCGCTTCACTGCCCACGGGCATCTGAAGCGGCACCGGATGCGCACCCAGCCGCGCCCGCATGGTCGCCACCGCGTGGTTGAAGTCCGCCCCCACACGATCCATCTTGTTTATGAAAGCAATCCGGGGGACTCCATACCGCAACGCCTGGCGCCAGACCGTCTCCGACTGCGACTGCACACCGGCCACCGCGCAAAACACCGCCACGGCGCCGTCGAGCACACGAAGACTCCGTTCAACTTCCGCCGTGAAATCCACGTGACCGGGCGTATCAATGATGTTGATCCGATGCCCATGCCACGTGCACGCGGTTGCTGCCGACATGATCGTGATGCCCCGCTCACGCTCCTGGGCCATGAAGTCCATCGTGGTGGTCCCGTTGTGGACTTCCCCCATACGATGAACCCGGCCCGAGTAGAACAGAATGCGCTCGGTCACCGTCGTCTTGCCCGCGTCGATATGCGCGGCAATGCCGATGTTACGAGTCTTTTCCAGTGCAAAACGCCGAGACATGGGACTCCTTTCGAAGAGCTATAGAACGACCGGCAGCGAATCGGCGTGCCGACTCACCCGGGCCTCCACGCTCTTCTGTCCTACGTGCGTTTTCACTGGTTCATTCTCGTATCACCCAACTGTTCCTGATGATGCGTTGGCTGATTCAACTGTAAACGCCCGGGCGCACCACGCGCCTCGCCGCAATCTTTTCTATTCGCCGACGCCCCGGGGCACAACACGCCCCCGGCACACAGCGCCATCGTTAACCGTACACCCGCCGGCCGTCGTGGCCGGGCTCAACCTAGAACCGCAAGTGGGCAAAGGCCTTATTGGCCTCCGCCATCCGGTGCGTATCCTCGCGCCGTTTGATGGTGTTTCCCTGCCGGTTGAAACAATCCAGCAGTTCCGCCGCCAGGCGTTCCGCCATCGTCTTCTCGCCGCGTTTGCGCGAAAACTCGATGACCCAGCGAAACGCCAGCGCCGTCCGCACCGCCGGCGCGATCTCCACCGGCACCTGGTACGTCGCGCCGCCCACGCGCCGCGATTTCACCTGAAGCAAAGGCTTGGCGTTGTCAATGGCCGTATCGAACACCCGGATCGGGTCCTCGTTGGGAAGCTTCTTCTTCAGAATCTCCAGCGCGCCGTACACACTGCTCTCGGCCACGCTCTTCTTCCCGCACACCATTACCGTGTTGATGAACTTCGCCAGCAGAGGGCTCTTGTACTTCGGATCCGGAAGCAGAACCCGCTTGGGAACCTCGCGTCGTCTTGGCATTGGAAACGCCTATCCCTTCACTCTTGACGCCGTCTCGCCGCGAGACGGCGCGCCTCGTGCTTCTAGTTGCTGCCTGCCCGCGCCGGGAACGGCGCGGCGCTTACTCACACCTTGGGTTTCTTGACCCCATATTTCGAACGGCTCACCCAGCGTCCATTGTGAACGGGCTTGCCGTCTTCTTCCTTCAGGCTCGCCGAACCGCCCATGTCGCCGCTCGCGTCCAGCACGCCGCGAATCAGGTGATACCGCACGCCGGGGAGGTCCTTCACACGGCCCCCGCGAATCATCACCTGCGAGTGCTCCTGCAGGTTGTGCCCGACACCCGGGATATACGAGGTGACCTCCATCCCGTTCTTCAAACGCACGCGGGCCACCTTCCGAAGCGCCGAATTCGGTTTTTTCGGGGTCATCGTGTACACGCGCGTGCAGGTGCCCGATGCTTGCGGGCTCCCTTTCAGGGCCGGAGACTTCGTCTTGTTTACCTTGCGCTTCCGGCAATGACGCACGAGCTGGTTAATCGTCGGCAAAACCTTTCTCCTTGCTATATCGTACTTTAGAGCACATGCCGCGCCTCCGGAAGCAGACATTTTGCACCGCTTTCCGTGCACAACATTCCTGGTAGACAGCGGCCGGTAAGTTTAGCACACAAATACCGGCAAGTCAACCATTTCAACACACGGCCGCCCCGTATCTTCCGGAGCGCTTACGCGAGGGCATCCTCCGCCTCATCCAGGCCCGGCTCATTCGACGCCGGACTCACTTCAAGCTCTTCCGCGAAGTCTTCCGCGGCATCCTCCATCACCACCGCCTGCGCGTTCTGATAGTGCCGGCTGCCCGTTCCCGCCGGAATCAGGTGGCCGATAATCACGTTCTCCTTCAGCCCGCGCAAATAGTCGCGCTTGCCCGACAGCGCCGCGTCCGTCAACACGCGCGTCGTCTGCTGGAACGACGCCGCCGCAAAGAAGCTCTCCGTGCTCAGCGCCGCCTTCGTAATCCCCTGCAGAATCGGTTCGGCCTCGGCGGGAATGCCCCCCTTCGCCACCACCTGCTGATTGGTCTCCTGGAAGCGGATCCGGTCCACTTCCTCATGCGCGAGGAATGGGGTGTCGCCCGGGTTGTCCTTGATCTTCACCTTGCGCAGCATCTGACGGATGATCACCTCGATATGCTTGTCATTCGTCCGCACGCCCTGAAGGCGGTACACCTGCTGAATCTCATCCAGCAGGTATTTGCGAAGCGCATCTTCGCCCTGCACTTCCAGGATGTCCTGCGGAATCACCGGGCCGTCCGTCAAACGCTGACCCGCGTATACGCGGTCGCCCGCCTGCACATTCAAATGCTTCCCTGGCGGTACCGTGTACTCCCGCTCCTTGCCCACGGGAGGAATGATCCGGACCTTGCGCATGCCCTTCGTCGCGCCGCCCAGTTCCACAATGCCGTCAATGTGGCTGATCACCGCCGGATCCTTGGGCTGCCGCGCCTCAAACAACTCCGCTACGCGCGGCAGACCGCCCGTAATGTCCGACACCTTGCTGAACTGCCTCGGGGTTTTCGCCAGCAGATCGCCCGCCTGCACCTTCGCGCCGTCGGCGACCAGCACGTGCGTCTGCCCCGGGATCGTCGCGTACGCAAGCACTTCGTTTTCCTGTCCGAGAATCGTGATCTGCGGATGAAGATCCTGCTTGTGATCCGTAACGATGCGCTCCTCCAAGCCCGTGTCCGGGTTGATGTCTTTGCGCATCGTGATGCCTTCCACCATGCCTTCCAGGTGCACCGTACCCGTGGCCTCCGCCACGATCGACACGTTGTACGGGTCCGCTTCGTAAAGAAGCTTGCCCTTCTTCACCTTGGCCCCGTCTTCCACGTGCAGCAACGCGCCCGACGGAATCGCATACCGCTGGACCTCTTTCCCTTCATCGTCCAGCAAGGCAACCTCGCCGCCGCGATTCACCACGACCAGCCTGCCGTCCCGGTTCTTCGCCGTGCGCACGTTGCGGAACTCCAGCACGCCGTCATCCGCCACGCGGATCTCGCTCGACTCCACCTGCCGGCTCGCCGCCCCGCCGATATGGAATGTACGCATGG
>DDYW01000209.1 GCA_002348185.1 Candidatus Hydrogenedentes bacterium UBA2224
TACAGACGCTATCTTACGCGGCCGGCTCTATTTTGTGTCTTATTTCATGGTTTTGCGGAGATCTCCACAACATATTGTGGTCAGGTGCGGGATTCTCGCCATAACCCCTTGCGTTGCAAGGGGAAAAGTGGTTGAAAGGGGTTGACAGTGGAGGAAATTGGTGGTAGATTCTGGGTGCTGGTGGAAGGATGTGGCGGAAGGTCTCTCACTCGGGGAACGCGGTCATGTATTTTGGGGAGTACGCAGTTAAGGTGGACGACAAGGGCCGCCTGACTGTACCCAGCCGTCTCCGTCAGGTCATGGAAGTGGAGGGCGACGCCGTCTGGTACCTGACGCGGGGGTTTGACGGCTGCATTTCGGTCTACCCACGGGATGAATGGCGGCGGATCCGTGCCCAGGTGAGCCGGTACTCTTCGATGAATGCCAAAGCGCTGGATTTCCGGCGTCTTTTCTTCAGCAGCATGGGGGAGGCGAAGATCGACGGTCAGGGGCGCATGGCGATTCCTCCCCATTTGCGCGACCTGGGGGGCATCGGCACCGACGAGGACGCCATCCTGATTGGCGTCGACGATCACCTCGAAATCTGGAACCGGGAACGCTGGCGCGGGTTCCAGAGCGGCCACGAGGCGGCGTACAAGGAGATGGCGACCCTGATTTCCATGGGTGAAGAAATGCAGGGCGTTGGGCAGGCGGCGATGATGCCTCCGTATGCCGGAGGCCGGGAAGCCAACACGGAGAAAGGTGGGAAGACGGATGCGTATTGAGCGCGCGGATCTGGGCCCGGTGACGGTGTTACGACTTGCCGGCGATCTTGACGAACGCGGCGTGGACGCGTTGCGGACGGCGATGTATGAATGCCTGACGCAGGGGCGGTTCAAGGTGGTGCTGGGGTTGCGTGACGTGGGATTCATCAGTTATCTGGGCGTCGGGGTGATGGTGGAACGCTTGCGCAAGCTCCGGGACCTCGGCGGCGATGTCAAACTGGTCAATATCAACCTCTACACGGAACGCCTTTTCCGGATGGCCGGCGTGACGTCGCTGTTTGAGACGTATGACAGCGAATCCCAGGCGATCGGGGTGTTCCAGGAAGCGGCCTAACTTGCACGAACCCGTTCTTGCGGGCCCGGCGGTGGCCTGGCTGGATGTACGGGCCGAGGGTTGTTATGTGGATTGCACCGCCGGCGCGGGCGGGCATGCGGAACGAATCGCCGCCGGGCTTCGCGGCGGCCGGTTGCTCGCGATTGACCGGGATCCCGTGGCGGTGGCTGCCGCGCGCAAGCGTCTCGAGCCTTACAGGCAGGTGGAAGTCATCCACGGCAATTACGCGGACCTGTCCGCGATGATTCGTGACCGCGGCATGGACCAGGTGGACGGGATATTGATCGATGCAGGGGTCTCCAGCATGCAGATAGACACGGCCGAACGCGGGTTCTCGTTCCAGGAGGCGGGGCCCCTGGACATGCGGATGGACACCACGTCCGAATACACCGCGGCGGCCTTGTTCGCTTCGGAGACCCGGGAGGCCCTGGCGAGACTGCTGCGCGACTACGGCGACGTGAAGTTTCCCGGGCGCATCGCCCGGACCATCGCGGACCGGCGCGCGGCGGGGCACTTGAACAACACGCGGGACCTCGCGGAGAGCGTTCGCGAGGCCGTACCCCGCAAGGCCATGGCGGACGACGAAGTGCGCCGCGTATTTCAGGCTGTCCGGATCGCCGTGAACGACGAGTTGGGGGCGCTGGAACGGGGTATCGGCGCCGCCCTGGAGGCGCTTCGAGAAGGCGGCCGGCTCGTGGTGATTTCGTTTCATTCGGGAGAGGACCGCATTGTGAAACGGCTCTTTCAGGAACAGTCGCGCCCGCGCCGGGTATTGCACGCCGATGGGCGCGTCAAGGAGATCCATCCGCCGGCGCTTCGTCTGTTGACGAAGAAGCCCGTCGTGCCGGATGAGGCAGAGGTGCGGGCCAATCCCCGCGCCCACAGCGCCCGCCTGCGGGCGGCGGAACGTCTGGGGTAGACAAGCATGGCAAGCAAGCGGCGTCATTACCGGCCGGCGAACATCTTCCGGGGATTCGTCAAGGCCTTTCCGATCATCCTCATTCCCGCGGCGGCCCTGTTGTGCGAGGCCTGGCTGCATCTGGGCATTCTCACTTTTGATTATGAGGGCCGGGCGCTCTCGATGGAGCTCGACCGGACCCACGCCCACATCGAAGAACTGCGCGCCCGCATCGCCGAGCTGGAGCGCATGGAGCGCATCGATGCCGAAGCCCTGGAGCTCGGTCTGGTCATGCCCGAGCCGGATCAGGTGATCACCGTGAACGATTGGCCGGCGGAGCGCGCGTGGGATGCCAGCCAGGGTTTCGACGTGGCCAACGGGCGGGTCGGGCGGAGCGAGGACCGCCTGGTGGACTGATGCCGCCCACGGGCCGAGGACACGATGAGCAGGCACGCTGACAAGAGCCCGGATTCCGGCGCGGAGGCCTTCGTCGACCGCACGCACCGGATCCGCATGCGCCTGGTATTCTGGGCGCTGCTGGTGGTCTTCGGCGTTATCGCCGGGCGTCTCATTCTGCTGCAGGGATTTCCGGACGACATCTACACGCGCGAAGAGGGTTTCCATGAGGGCACGCTGGAACTCAATCTTCCGCGCGGCGACATTTACGACCGGAACGGACGCCTGCTGGCCACGGATCGCCGGGCCCGGTCGCTGTATGCCGATCCGTCGAGGATTCAGAATCCCCGGGCGCTCGCGGTGACGCTGTCGGAAATACTCGGCGAGCCCGAGAGCGAGGTGCATGCGCGGTTGACCCGCTGCGATCCCGGGGGCAGGCTCCGGAAGTCGGTTCCCGTGAGACGGTGGTTGAGCGCGGAGCTGGTGAGCCGCCTGGAGGGCCTCGTGGATGCGTCGGCCCCCGGCCTCTGCTTCAAGTACGAGCCGGTCCGGTTCTATCCGGAGGGTACCCTGGCGGCGCATGTGATTGGCTTTGTGAACCGGGAACGGGTCGGTTCCGGCGGCGTCGAAATGCTGTACGACCATGAGCTGGGGGTGCGCCCCGGAAAGGTCGTGGCGCGCATGGACTCGGGCCGCCGTCCGCTCCAGTCGCGCACGCTGGAGTACGTGGCGCCCCAGGGCGGCGCGGACATGACGCTGACTATCGACACCGCGATACAGCACACGCTGGAGCAGGAACTGGCGGCGGTCCTGGAACGGAGCCAGGCCGGGAAAGGCATGGGGATTGTCATGGATCCCCACACGGGCGCCATCCTGGCGCTGGCCTGTCTGCCCACGTACAACCCCAACGAGTTCACCGAATTCTCGGATGAAGAACGGAAGAACGCGGCGGTCACGGACGTGTTTGAACCCGGCTCATCGTTCAAAATTGTGACGGCTTCCGCGGCGATCGAGCTGGGTCTGGTGACCCCCAGCACGCTGATTGACTGTGAGGGGGGCGCCTTCAATCCCTACGGTCACCGCATTCGCGATTACCACAAGCTCGGGGTCGAACCGTTTCACACCTGCTTTGCCGAATCGAGCAACATCGCCATGATCAAGGTGGCAGCCATGCTCGGACAAGAACGTCTGGAACACTGGATCCGCCGGTTCGGGTTCGGCCGGACGACCAGTCGTGATTTTGGCAGTGCGGAAAGCGCGGGCATTTTCCGCGGGCGGGAATCGTGGTCGCGGCTTTCGATGGGTTCGCTTCCTATGGGGCAGGAGATCTCGGTCACCTTGCCGCAGATGGCCCGGGCGTTTGCCGTCATCGCCAACGGCGGGTATCTGGTAGAGCCCCATCTCGTGGCGCGCCTGACCAATCCCGACGGGACCGTTCTGCGCGAGCACAGGGCGGACCCGGGCGAACGCGTCCTTTCGGCGCGCACGGCCGAGATCATGAAGAACCTGTGCCACGAGGTGGTCCTGCACGGCACGGGCGACAAGGCCAGCATCCCGGAATACCGCGTGGGCGGGAAGACGGGGACGGCTCAGGTGGCGCGGACGGACGGGCGCGGGTACGCGCCGGGCAAATACAACACGGTCTTTGCGGGCTTCGCCCCGATCGCGCATCCCCGGGTTGTGACGGTGATTGTGGTCCGGGAGCCCGCCATCCGGGAACATTGGGGCGGGTATGTCTGCGGGCCCGTGTTTCGGGAAGTCGTGCGCGACACCCTGATCCGGATGAATGTTCCGCAGGATCCGGTGAGGGAAGGCGTCGAGCTGCTGGCGGGCCAGGATGCCGATCCGGATACCGATCCGGATACGGTCATGGAAGAGGACGCGCTGGACGCGCTGGCGATCATCGAGCCCGACATGGAAAGCGTTCTGGCCGACCTCGACGGTCTGGAACTTATGGCGCTCCCCGTGGATCCTCTAGGTGAAGGGCCCGCGCTGCCGGATTTCCGGGGCATGACCAAGCGCCAGGCCCGCGAGCGGCTCGCGGAACTGGGTCTGGCGTGGGACATTCAGGGCAGCGGCTGGGTCGCCGAGCAGGACCCGCCCCCCGGAACGCCTCTGGCCGAGGTGACCCTCTGTCGCCTCCGGTTTTCCAACGAACGCAAGAAGGCGGAAGATGAAACTTCGGGACCTGTCGAAATGGCTAAACACTGACCGGGCGCTCGATACGGATGTCGAGATTGTGTCGGCGGTGGAGAATTCGCGCCGGGTGGCGCCCGGCGCGGTTTTCGTCGCAATCCAGGGGGAGAACAGCGACGGGCACGACCACGCCGGCGACGCGGTGAGCCGCGGCGCAGTGGCGATCATCGGGGGCCGGGAGGGCCTCGAGGAATTTGCGGGGCTTCCGTACTTTTACGTGCCGAACCCGCGCCGGACCCTCGGTGTGCTGGCCCATCGGCTCGCGGGCGACCCCTCCACGCATATGACCGTCATCGGAATCACCGGGACCAACGGCAAATCCAGCACGGCGCTGTTGACGCAGCATGTCCTGAAGACGTGCGGATGCCCGGCGGCGTGTTTCGGAACGCTGGGCTACGTCATTGCCGGCACCACGCTGCAGGCGAAACACACCACCCCGTTTGGCGACGAGCTTGCCGAGATGTTCCGCCGGGCGCGTGAAGCGCGTCAGAGCCATGTGGTGATGGAGGTCAGTTCGCACGCGCTGGCGCAGGACCGCGTGGCCGGCATCGATTTCGACGTGGCCGCGTTCACCAACCTCACTCAGGACCATCTGGATTATCACAAGGACATGGAGGCGTACGGAACGGCCAAGCGGCTGCTGTTCGAGCGGCTGGAGGGCCCGGGGCGGTTTTCCGTGGTCAACAAGGAAGACCCCGCTTCGGAGACCTTCATCCGCGCATCGCGGGTAGCGTGTTTCACGTACGGCAAGGGCGCCGATGTGAGGGCCGTCGGTGTGCGCTCCGGTGGTCCGGGCACCCTGTTCCGCGTGGAATCCCCCTGGGGCGAAGCGGAAATTGCGAGCACCCTGGTGGGAAAACACAACGTGTTGAACGTCTTGTGCGCCATCGCCATCTGCGGCGGGCTCGAACTGCCGCTTTCGGCCGTGGCGGCCGGTCTGGCCTGCGCCCCGGTTATCCCGGGCCGTTTTGAACGCGTGGCGGCGGGGCAGGACTTCGAAGTCATTGTCGACTATGCGCATACCGAAGACGGATTGCGAAATGTGCTGGAAGCCGCCCGGGCGCTCACCCGGGGCAAGCTGATCGTGGTGTTCGGGTGCGGCGGAGATCGCGACCGGGGGAAACGCCCCAAGATGGGCGCCGCGGCGGGCGAACTGGCCGATTACGCCATCATCACCTCTGACAATCCCCGAACCGAGGATCCCGAGCAGATCCTGCTGGATATCGAGGTCGGGATTCGGCGCATCGGGAAGACCCGTCCGGAAAACTACAGCCTGAACCTCGAGCGCGCGGAGGCCATTCGCCAGGGTATCGCGATGGCGCGACCCGGGGACGTCGTGTTGATCGCGGGGAAGGGGCATGAGGATTACCAGATCCTGGGCACGGAACGCATTCATTTTGACGACCGTGAAGTCGCGCGCGCGGTACTCGAAGGGAGTTGAGCCGCATGGCCTGGAGCTACTCATTAGCCGAGCTGGCTTCGGCGATTGGCTGCGAAGTCGCCGCGGGGACGGCGACGTTTTCGTCGATCTCGACCGATACCCGCACGCTCCGGCCCGGGGACGTTTTTTTCGCGCTCACGGGGGCGAATTTTGATGCGAACGCGTTTGTTGGCGAGGCTTTCGCGAAGGGGGCCTGCGCGGTGGTGGCCTCGCGGGCGCCTGCATCGGGCCCGTGCCTGGTTGTGGACGACCCGCTGCGCGCGCTCCAGCGGTTTGCGCGCTGGCACCGCGACCATTTTTCGCTGCCCGTGCTTGCGATTACGGGTTCCTGCGGCAAGACCACCGCGAAAGACCTGATCGCGGGGCTGCTGGCCGCGCGGTATTCCGTCGTGAAGACGCAGGGAAACCTCAACAACGACATTGGCGTGCCGCTCTCCCTGATGCAGATTGACGCGGGCACCGGTTTCGCCGTCATCGAAATGGGCGCGAACCACCCGGGCGAGATCGCGGCCCTGTGCGACCTGGCGCGGCCCACGGAGGCGGCCATCACCATGATCGCGCCGGCCCATCTCGAAGGGTTTGGCAGCATCGAGAACGTGGCCGCGGCCAAGGCCGAGATTGTGCGCGGCCTGGGGCCGGCGGGCGTTTTCTACGTCAATACCGGCGATCCCCGGTGCGTGGCGATAGCCCAGTCTTTCGCGGGAGAACGCGTTCGATTTGGCGCGTCCAAAGATGGTACACTGCGGCGCCGGGAATTCCTGCCGTCGGGTGATACCCTCCTGGAAATCGAGCCTGTGGGTTCAATCACGCTGCCCCTGCCGTGTCCCGCCCATGTGGTCAACGTACTGCTGGCCGTGGCGGCCGGGGTGCGTCATGGCGTGGAGGAATTTGAGGCGCCACTCCGCCAGACGCTGGCGGCGGCCGCGCGGTTCCGGACGCTGCGCATCGGCCCGTGGGACGTTCTGGACGATGCCTACAACGCCAATCCGGCGAGCATGGCGGCCGCGCTGGAGGCCCTCGCGCTCCGGCCCGGTACGGGACGACGGGTGGCGGCGCTGGGCGACATGCTGGAACTGGGCGCGGCGTCGCGCGCGCTTCACCGCGAACTGGGCCGCACCGCCGCGGACTTCGGCGCGCAGCACGTGTTCGTTCGGGGCGATTTTGCGGACGAGGTCGTGGCCGGCGCGCTCGAGGGACAATGCCCAGATGCGCGCGCCATGGACGCCCACGCCGAGATCGCCGCGGCCATTCACGCGCTGGGGCCGGAAGGCGGGGTTCTGCTGGTGAAAGGCTCGCGCGGAATGCGCATGGAGCGCGTACTCGAGGCCCTCAAGGCGTTGTACGGATAGAAGAAGGAGCCGCATGTTTTACTACCTGGGAGAATCGCTGGTGGCGCATGTCGGCGCGTTCAACGTGCTGACCTACATCACCGTTCGGGCGGGCGGCGCGGCCCTGTCCGCCTTTTTGATCACGCTGCTCATCGGGCCGCGCCTGATTCGCCGCCTGCAGCTCCTGAAAATCGGCCAGTATATCCGGGAAGACCACGTGCAGGACCTTCACGCGCTGCACAAGTCCAAGGCCGGCACGCCCACCATGGGCGGAACGCTGATCATCTTCTCGGCAGTGGCCTCGCTGGCGCTGTGGGGCCGCTACAGCAACCGGCTGCTTCTGCTGGCGACGGTGGTCCTCTGCGTGTTGGGCGCGATCGGCTTCCTGGACGACTACATCAAGATCCGGCGCAAACACAATCGGGGCCTGACAGCGAAAGCCAAGTTTCTCGGGCAGATTCTGGTGGGGTTGGCCGTCGGCCTCTATGTGCTGTACAACCCGGTCACCATGGACGCGACCTATTTGTCGGAACGGGACGTTACAGACTGGCGCGCGCTGATGACCGAACTGTTTGAAGGGCAGGGGATGGTCCCGGATACGCCGGCCGCCCGGTTTCGCCAACTGCTTCCGGCCGACATCCGCCGGAGCGCCGGAGAGAACCTCTGGAAATACCTGTGGCGCAGCACGGCGACGGAGGAAATGCGCCAGGCGTTCAACGGGCTGCTTTCCATGCCCGATCTCTACGACTCTCGGAGCATGGTGACGCTGAACCTGTCCGACGAGGGCCGTCAGCTGCTTCAGACCCGGAGCGCGAACGGGTCGCTGAGCGAGGTGGAGCTTGCCCGGCTGAACCGGCTCGTCCTGGAAGCCACGTTTCCCCACTGTATCCCGGCGACGCAGCCCGACCTGCATACCAAGGTGGAGGTGCCCGGTTTCCGCTGGCTGCTCATCCCATTCGGGGCGGCCTACGTCCTTCTGGTTGTGGTGATTCTGGTGTCGTCCTCCAATGCAGTCAATCTGACCGACGGCCTGGATGGGCTTGCGGTCGGCGCGTCCATCATGTCTCTGCTGGCCTACACCGCGATTGCCTATGTGGTGAGCCGGTCGGACTGGTCGAGCTACCTGTACCTGATCTACGTGCCCGAGGCGGCTGAACTGACCGTGTTCGGCGCGGCCCTGCTCGGGGCGGGCCTCGGGTTCCTGTGGTTCAACTGCCATCCGGCCGACGTATTCATGGGCGACACGGGAAGCCTGGCGTTGGGCGGCGCGATCGGCACCATGGCGATCCTGACCAAGCAGGAACTGCTGCTTGTGGTGGTGGGCGGCCTCTTCGTGCTGGAAGCCTTAAGCGTGCTGATCCAGGTCGCCTCGTTCAAGCTTCGCGGTAAACGGGTCTTCAAGATGGCGCCCATTCACCACCATTTTGAACTGGCCGGCTGGTCGGAAACCAAGGTGACGATCCGGTTCTGGATCATCTCGCTCATATTCGCCCTCATGAGTCTGGGCGCCCTGAAATTGCGGTGATAACGTGGATGTTCGCGGCAGAAAAGTAACCATTGTCGGTATGGGGCGGACGGCCCTCGCGCTGGCCCGGCTGCTACTCCGGGAAGGGGCGGAGCCGTTCATCTCGGAGCTGAAGGACCAGGCGGCTTGCGGAGAGATTCCGGCGGCGCTTGACGACCTTGGCGCTGCCTGGGAGTGCGGGGGCCATTCGGAGCGCGCGCTGGCGGGAAGTGCTCTCGTGGTTCCGAGCCCCGGCGTGCCGCCCGCGTCGCCAGTGCTGCAGGAGGCGCGCGTATCGGGCATCCCCGTCACGGGCGAGATGGAGCTGGCGTGGCGGTTTGCCAATGCCCGGATACTGGCCATCACGGGCACGAACGGCAAGACCACGACAACGGAACTCGTGCGGGCGCTCATTGCGGCCTGCGGCCACACGGTCCTGCTCGCGGGGAACAACGACACGCCGCTTTCCGCGGCGGTGATGGCCGAGCCCGCCCCCGCATATATTGTGCTCGAGGTCAGCAGTTTCCAGCTCGAGCTTGCCGCCACGTTCCAGCCCTGGAGCGCCGCCCTGCTGAATGTGACGCCGGACCACCTCGCCTGGCACGGCGGGATGGACGCGTATATCGCGGCGAAACGGCGGCTGTTCGCGAAGCAGACGTCCGGAGACACGGCGGTGCTGAACGACGACGACGCGATCGCCGCGTCGCTGGACGTTCCCCCCGAGGTCTCCGTGTGGCGGTTCAGCCTCGAACGGCCACAGGACCGCGGGCTCTGGGTGCGCGGAGACGGGATCTTCCACGGAGGAGACCGGGTCGCGCGAACCGCCGACACGCCATTGCCGGGGCGGCACAATCTTCAGAATGCGCTGGCGGCGTTGTGCATGATGCGCGCGGGCGGGTTTGCCTGGGACCGGGTATTGGCGGGTTTGCGCGAGTTCAAGGGGGTGGAGCACCGGATCGAGTTCGTGGCGGAACAGGACGGCGTGGCCTTCTACAACGATTCGAAATCGACGAATATCGACAGCCTGAAAGTCGCCCTCGAGAGCTTTGACCGGCCGGTGGTGCTGGTGGCGGGTGGGCGCGGCAAAGGCGCCGATTACCGCGTGCTGCGGCCCCTCGTCGCGCGGCACGTCAAGACGCTGGTCACGCTCGGAGAGGACGCTCCGCTGCTTGAGGAGGCGTTTGGCGATCTCGCGGCGACGCGCCGGGCATCCGGCATGCACGAGGCCGTTACGGCGGCGCGGGATGCCGCGGCGCCGGGCGACGTGGTGCTTCTGTCGCCCGCGTGCGCCAGTTTTGACATGTTCGACAACTTCGAGCATCGGGGGCGGGTCTTCAAGGCGTGCGTGCACGAACTCGTGAAAGGGTAGTGCGGTGAAACGGGAAACCTTGCTGTTGCTTGTGACGGTGATGAT
Source organism: Candidatus Hydrogenedentes bacterium UBA2224 (assembly GCA_002348185.1). Taxonomy (GTDB): domain Bacteria; phylum Hydrogenedentota; class Hydrogenedentia; order Hydrogenedentales; family SLHB01; genus UBA2224. The sequence goes on from DDYW01000209.1 coordinate 10,276, forward strand.
CTTGAGTGCCGTGGGTCTGGTGCTGGTGTTCAGCGCCAGCCCTGCGTATACCAGCGTCACCGGACGGGACGAATCCAAGGACATGTTTCACTTCCTTTCCCGCCAGGTTATCTTCATGGTTCTGGGTTTCGCCGGGATGCTGGCGCTTTCCCGGATTGACTATCACGTGTGGAGCCGGCGATGGGCCTACACGCCCGTCGTGGTGATTTCCCTGGCACTGTTGGTGCTCGTGCTCGTCATCGGGGCGGATATCAATAACTCGCGCCGCTGGATCGCCCTGCCCATGGGTACGCTTCAGCCGTCCGAGATCGCCAAATTCGCGTTGATCATCTTTCTTGCGGTCAAGCTGGCGGAAAACCAGAGCGACATCAGGAGTCTCCGGCGCGGGTTCCTTCCTCCGGTCGTGCACATTGGCGTGGTCGCGGGGCTGGTGGTGCTTGAGGAGGATCTGAGCACGCCCGCCGTCATCGCGTGTTCGGGCATGTTGATGGTGGGTATGGCGGGCGCGCGGTGGTCGCATCTCTTCCTGAGCGCCTGCGGAGGGAGCGTTTTGTTTGCGCTCCTGTGCTGGGTCTCGCCCGAACGCATCCGGCGCCTCATGGCGTTTCGCGATCCCTGGGGCGACCGTTTCGATGATGGCATGCAGCTCGTGCAGTCTCTTTCGGGATTTGCCCGCGGCGGCGTCTGGGGGCAAGGCGTCGGCGCCGGAGAACAGAAACTCTTCTATCTTCATGCGGCCAACAACGATTTCATCTTTTCGGTGTGGGGCGAAGAAATGGGGCTGGCTGGCACGCTCTTTCTGGTTGCCCTCTTCGTCCTTTTTCTGGTCGTCGGGACGCGCGTGGCCCTGTGCGCGCCGGACCTTCTGGGCGCGCTGCTGGCGTCGGGCGTCGTGGCCATGATCGCGATGCAGGCAGGCATCAACATGGGTGTCACCACGGGGTTGCTGCCCACCACGGGCCTGCCCCTGCCGTTTATCAGCGCAGGCGGCAGCGCGCTGATTGTTAACCTGGCCATGGTAGGCGTATTGTTGAATGTGGCGCAGCAGGCTTCGGAACCGGAACCCAAAGGCCGTCTGGCGGCGGCCCGAGCCTGAGGACGCGCGACAGGGCAGCGGGGATCACATGCGGATCATGATCACAGGCGGCGGTACGGGCGGCCATACCTCTCCGGCCGTGGCCGTCATTGAGGAACTCCAGAAACGCGACGCGATGCTCGCCGTTCAGTGGGTGGGCCGGCATCGCGGGCTGGAGCAGCGCATCTGCGAGCGCAACGGCGTCGCCTTTCGCGGTGTGCCGGTCGAAGGGTGGCCCCGGAGGCGCTCGCTCCGCCGCTTGTGGGTCGCGCTGAAACTGGTCTACAGCGTGGTACGCTGCTGGCTGTACATCCGGGCGTTTCGTCCCCAGGCCGTATTTGGCGTGGGAGGATACGTGTCGTTGCCCCTGGGCCTGGCAGCGCAACGGCGCGGGGTGCCGACGGTCATCCACGAGCAGAACCGGCTGCTGGGCATGGCGAACCGGATGCTCGCCCCGAAGGCGGCGCGGATCCTCCTGAGCTTTCCGGATACGGTGGGCGCGTACCCCGCGGAGCGCGCTCGAGTGGTCGGCAATCCCGTGCGCGAAGGATTCTTGCACCCTCCATCGCGGGACACGGCCTGCGCGGCGCTCGATCTCGACCCGTCGATTCCCGTTGTATTGGTCTGCGGGGGAAGCCAGGGCGCGCAATCGCTCAACGAAGCCCTGGCGGGCGCGCTGCCGTTCTTGTCTTCCGGCGCGATACAGATTCTGTGGATGACCGGGCAGACGGGGATCGCCGAGGCCCGGCGCGTCGCCGCTGGACACCCGCTCCGGATCGACACGTTTGCCTTCATCGACGACATGGTCACGGCGTGCGCCGCCGCGGATGTGATCGTGAGCCGTTCAGGAGCCTCGACCACCGCGGAACTGGCCTGCCTCGGCAAACCGTCGATTTTGGTGCCGTTCCCGCATGCCACCGACAACCACCAGGAGCAGAACGCCCGCGCATTTGAGGATGCTGGCGCGGCCCGGGTCATTCTCGACCGGGAGTTGACGGGAGACGGACTGGCGGCGGCGGTGAAGGCGCTTCTTGAGGACAGCGCCCTCCTGGGCCGGATGGGAGAGGCCGCCCGTTCCCTTGCCCGGCCGGGCGCGGCGGAAACCATCGCGGAGGAGATCTTTGCGCTGGTTTTCGAAGGCGCGCAGGAAACGCCGTCCAGCGAGGAGATCTGACCGTTTTGCGCGGAACGCCCGGGGTCAGTGCATTGAACCCTGAGGCCGCCCCTGATAGCATTCCGGAGAAGCGCACCTTGAACCTGGTGTGCAGGCGCAGCGGGGTCTTATATCACTAACCAGAGGAGCCGGGGTCGGGGTATGCACATCTATTTTGTGAGGCACGGACAGTCCGAGGGCAATCTGGATGGCGATTGCTCGCCTTCGGATCCCCCGCTGACCGAGTTGGGCCATGCCCAGGCCGCACGGGCCGGGCTCGCGCTCTCCGGCCAGGGCATCATCGCGCTGTACACCTCGCCGATGATGCGGGCCATGCAGACCGCGAAGGCGCTCCACGAGGTCCTGGGCTTACCCATGCAGGTGCGTGTGGAACTGGCCGAAACCTACCGGCCCGTCTGGCCCGCCCCGCCCGGGAGCGGAGAGCCCATCCCCAAGCGCGGTCTTACCATCGCGGAGGCCCGGACCATGTTCAGCGCCGCGAAGTATCCTGAGGACACAGCTGCCGGGGAACCGTGGTGGGAGGCGCATGTCCGCGAACGGCGCGAGGGCGCCTACAGCCGTGCGGTGGCGGCGCTCGCGCACCTTCGCGCACGCCATCGCGATGATGACCGGATTGCGATCGTGACGCACGGCGCGTTCGGGTCGGTCCTGTTGAGTGTGGCCCTGGGTTGTCCCCCAACCGACCAGAACCGGTTCAGCCAGTACAATTGCGCGCTGAGTCTGCTTCAGATCACGGAAGAAGGCGCCCGCCTACATTACCAGAACCGCGTGGAACACCTTCCCGAGGGGCTGCGCACCGATCCTACCTGAATCAGGGCTTCTTGTAGATGGGGAGCATCGCGTACAGCCCGCCGAAGTTGATATGCCCCCACGCCGCCGTGGACTGGTCGACCACGCGCAACCGCACGCGTTTCCCCTGGAATTCCTGCCAGTCCGCGCGGACATTTCCGAAGTGGTTGTTGCCGTTGCCGGTGGCCTTCCACAGAATCGCGCCGGTTTCCGTGTCAACCAGGGCGCAGTAGACCCGGGCCGCGTCGATCCCGCCGGAGATGGCCAGCCTGTAGGACGGGTGCTCCACGATGAATTCCGGCGACTCGACCACGGCGACAATCTCGTCGTGGGCAACGGATTCGCCCGGCAATTCGGCGGTGCCGATGAAATGCGGCATCGGAGGATAGAAATTGCTGCGGGCGGACGCGGTAAACGGGCCGGGCAATGCCCCTTCGACCACGCGCCACTGGGCCCGGGCTTCGGGCGCCTCAAGACTGAATACCGGTACGGCCGTTTCGGCCAGGAAAGTCAACCGGGCGATTTGGATTCCCTGCAGGTCGGGCAGCAGGGCGGCAAGGTAATACTGCCCGTCGTCCAGAATGATCTCGGGCGCGGCCACGGGCAGCGTGCACACAAAGCCGTGGTCGTCATCGATGCCGAAATTGTATGGATTGCGCGACTGGTAGACCGAGGTCTGGGCGCCTTCGCCGTAGCTCTGCGTGCGAAAAAGGTGATACAGTCCCGGCTCCGTCTCCACCACGTGGGGGCATTCACACGAAAACGGGTCGTTGCCCGCCCGGCCGCCGTAGGCCACGATCATCGAATCGCTCCAGTCATGAAGGTCCGCTGAAGTGCGGCAAAACACATACCCCTTTCCCCGTGGGAAGGCGGTGTAGTAGAGGTGCCACCGGTCCCGGGTGAAGAGCAGGACGGGGTCGCGGTTGTTCTGGCCCGGTCCCTCCGTGAAGACGCCGGTCCGGCCATCGGCGAGAATGCGGCGGGTGAATTCCTTGCCATCCTCGCTCGTGGCGAAACACAGATGGTCCCAGTCGCCGTACGCCATGTGGTAGAGGCCGTTCCAGCGCACCACGTGAGGCGCCTGCAAGCCGCCGAGGGGCTCGCCGAGAGCCGGGTCCGCCTCCATGGCAATGCCCCTGGGCTCCCAGTCGGGATCGGTCAGGTTTCTGCCTTCCCAGCGATGAAACAGCCGGGTGTGGCCGCCGAGCCGGGTAAACCGGATGCAGGACCACAGTTGCCAGGCGCCGTCGGCCGCCTGCCACACCGCGAAGTCCACCGGCTGCTGCGTATCGCTCGTGTAGGCGCCCAGATCCGGATTGTGCGCGACGGTCCACCAGGCGCCCTCGATCCGGGGAAGCACCGTGATGTCTTCGACCGCAGGCGCCGTACCGCAGAGCACGCCCGGCATCGCCATCAAAAGCAGGCTGCGAAACATGGCAGATTCCCTCCGGGTGCAACGCTGTTCCCCGGTCAGGATACGATCCACCCTCTGCGGAGTCCACCCGGTCCTCCCAGTCTTCCCATTCTTCCCAATCCTCCCAGTCCACCGTGTCCACGGTGTCCGCCGGAGGACTCAAAACCCCGGTACCAGACGATACTGCGCTTTCCGGCGCGGCCTTTACGTTCCCGCGGAAATATCCCTATAATCGTGCCAGACAGCGGCTTATTTCAGGAGAGGTCCTCATGACAAAGCGGTTCGTTGTGCGCGGCGCATTCATTGGTCTGGTTGTCTTGGCGACGGTCAGCGCGGCCCAGGAGAAAACGGTGCTGCAATCGGCGCGGCAGATTCCCGTAGCCTACGACGTCGACGTGGTCGTGGTCGGCGGTTCGACGGGGGCCGTGACGGCGGCGGTGGCCGCGGCGGAACAGGGCGCAAAGGTGTTTCTCGCGGCGCCGCAGCCGTATCTGGGCGAGGATGTGTGCGGCACATACCGTCTGTGGCTCGAACCGGGTGAAACGCCCGCAACCCCCTTGGCCCAGGCGCTGTTTGAGGAACCTGCGGCGTGGACACCCATCCAGGCGTTGCTCCCCTTCACCTACGAGACCAGCATTCCGTTCCACGAACAGCACAAGGATACCGCGCCCCCAAGCCGGCTCGCCGACGGCAACTGGCAGAACGCATACAACCATAGTGTGCAATACAATGGCGATGTCGTGGTCACCGCCGACCTGGGCCAGGTCTGCGAAATCGGCCGGGTCCACGTGCTGGCGTTTCAGCGCAACGGAGATATCGAGCTTCAGGATGCCGCCATAGCCATCAGCGACGACGGCGCATCCTGGCGCGAGGCCGGCGTCATCAAGAACGACAAACTCGGCCAGGGCGATTACCTCGATTCCTCGCTGGTCCTGAGCCTGCCGACGGACGCAACGGCGCGCTACGTGCGCGTCATCGCGCGCAAGACCCCGAATGTCGAACGCCTGCTGCTGGCCGAAATCGCCATCGAACCGCCGGTGAACGACGCCGCGGACAATGAGCGCCATCGCCTGCCGCCCACGCCCATGCAGATCAAACGCCTGCTTGACCAGGCGCTCCTCGACGCGGGGGTCGAGTTCCTGTTTGGCTGCTATCCCACCGACATCCTGCGCGGTTCCGACGGAGAATTCGCGGGCATCGTCATGGCCAACCGCTCCGGACGTCAGGCGGTGCTGGCCCGGGTGATCGTCGACGCCACCGCCCGGGCAACCGTCGCGCGTATGGCGGGAGCGGAATTCACCGAGTATCCCGCGGGCAGCCATCCGTTCACGCGCATCGTCGTGGGCGGGGAACCGCCGACGGACACTCCGGCGCGCGTGGAATTGCTCCCCTCGCCCGTACAGAACGTGCAGGCGGCCGGCGGGACGTCCCTGCAATATGAGGCCTTCGCGTATACCCTCGACATCGCCATGGCCGATGCGTCGTACGCGTCGTTTGCCCGCGCCGAAAACACCCTGCGGGACGCCTCCTACGCAAAGGGACAGGTCGCGGCCTCTGATCTGCCGTTCCAGATTCCGCCGGACCACCTCCGCGGCCAGTCGTCGCTCAACGGCGATTGGCCCGGCGCGGACGCCGTCGACTTGAACGTGTTTCGGCCCGCGGCAATCAACCGCCTGTATGTGCTGGGCGGCTGCGCGGACCTGCCGCGCGACGCCGCGGCCAGATTGCTCCGGCCCCTGGCGTATATGGACGCCGGAACCCGTGTCGGCCGCGCCGCCGCCGCCGCCGCGAACGTGAAACCCCGTCCTGGAATCGTCTGTTTCGGCGACAGCATCACCGCGCAACAGTATCCGGCCCGGTTGAAGCCGCTTGTGCCCCATTTCGAGGTGATCAACGCGGGCGTGGGCGGCGACACCGCGCCGCTGGGACTCGACCGCATCGAGCGCGACGTGCTGGCCCACGCTCCGGCCGCCGTCGTTGTCATGTTCGGCGCCAATGACAGTGTGATGCCCTCCCCCGGCGCATTCCGAACGCCGCTGACCGCTTTCGAACAGGCCCTCCGCGACATGGTGGCACGCTGCCAGGCCGCCGGCGCCCAGGTCGTTGTCTGCACCATGCCGCCCATCGTGGCGGAACCGTACCATTCGCGCCATCCGAGAGAGCCGTACGATGCCGAGGGCGGTCTTGAAGCCGTACTGGCCGGCTATCGGGATGCCGCCAGACGCGTGGCGCACGATACGGGAGCCGCGCTTGCCGATATCAACGCCGCCCTCGCCCCGGATGCCGCCGCCCTGTTCCCCGACGGCGTACATCCCTCCGCGGAAGGCGCCCGGCGCATCGCGGCCCTGGTCGCCGACGCACTCCGCCAGAAACTGCCGGACGCCAGCCCCGCGCGCGCACTGGTTCCGCCGGCTTTCGTGCCCGGAAATGCGGGCGCGGCCTCTGAACCGGGCGATGTGCGGGAGTCGCTTGCCGGCCTTCGGCCGTTCCAGGACGGTCTGCCCACCATTCCGGCGGAGGCCGCGACGCTGCCGGTTCTGGCCGAATACGATGTGGTGGTCATCGGCGGCGGCACGGGGGGCGCGCCGGCGGGCATCTCCGCGGCCCGGCAGGGCGCAAAAACTCTCGTGGTCGAGTACCTGCACGGCCTGGGCGGCGTGAGCACGCTCGGCCTCATTGGCAATTACTATTGGGGCCACCGGCAGGGCTTCACCGCCGAGATCGACGCGGCCATGGAAGCGCTCGGCGCCAAGAGAGGCTCGTCGGGATGGGATGTCGAAGTCCGCATGGAGTGGTACCGCCGGGAACTGCGCGCGGCCGGCGCCGACATCTGGTTCGGCTGCATCGGCTGCGGCGCCGTGGTCGACGGCGCCACAATCAAGGGCGCCGTGGTCGCTACGCCGTTCGGACGCGGCGTGGTGCTGGCGGATGTGGTCATCGATTCCACCGGCAATGCCGATATCGCGGTCGCCGCCGGCGCGCAAAGCGTCTACACCGACGGGTCCCATGTGGCCGTACAAGGCACCGGCATGCCCCCGCGCAACCTGGGCGCCAGTTACACCAATACCGACTACACCCTGACCGACGACGGGGACCTGCTCGACATGTGGCGCACCTTTGTCGTCGCCAAGGGCAAATACGAGGACGCCTTCGACCTGGCCCAGATTGTCGACTCGCGCGAACGCCGCCGCATCGTCGGCGATTTCGTCATCTCGCCCCTGGATCTCTTCAATGGCCGGACCTATCCGGACAGCATCGGGTATTCGTACAGCAACTTCGACACCCACGGATTTACGGTGCATCCGTTATTCACGCTGAATCCTCCCGACAAAACCGGCGTGGGCGGGTACACGCCATTCCGCGCGCTGTTGCCCAGGGGATACGAAGGCATGCTGGTCACCGGTCTGGGCATCAGCGCCCACCGCGACGCCGTGCCGATTCTGCGCATGCAGCCGGATATCCAGAACCAGGGCTACGCCGCGGGCGCGGCCGCCGCGATGGCCTCGAAAAGCGGGTCGCCGTTGCGCACGATTGACATCAAGGCGCTGCAACGCCACCTCGTCGAAGCCGGGTGTGTTCCCGAAAACGTCCTCACCGACATCGATTCCTACCCGTTCAGCGAAGACGAGGTGCGCACAGCGGTGGCGGACGTCGTCAACGATTTCGCGGGGCTCGGCGTGATCCTCGCGCAACCCGACAACGCCAAACCCGTTCTGCGTTCGGCATACGAACTGGCCGCCAGCCCGGACGATCGGCTCGTCTACGCGCATATCCTGGGCATGCTCGGCGACACCATGGGCATCACCACGCTGATCGAGGCCATCGACGGCCGCGATTGGGACGAAGGCTGGAATTTCACCGGCATGGGTCAATTCGGCGGCAGCATCAGCCCCGTCGACAGCCTCATCATCGCGGCGGGAACCACCGGCGACCGGCGCGCCCTGGAACCCGTGTTGCGCAAACTCGACGCGTTGAACGCCAACAGCGCGTTTTCCCATCACCGGGCGGTGGCGGTCGCGCTCGAATCCCTGAAAGCCCCCGAAGCCGCGCTGCCCCTGGCCCGCCTGCTTCGAATGCCCGGAATGATGGGCCACGCGGCCACCGACATCACGGACGCCCAGAGCGAGGTCCTCTCCGCGGATCCGAACCTCTCCCGCAACCTCTCCCTGCGCGAGTTGATCCTCGCCCGCGCGCTGTTCCGGTGCGGCGACCATGAGGGGCTGGGCGAACGCATCCTGCGCACCTACGCACAGGATCTCCGTGGACACTATGCGCGCCACGCCAACGCCGTATTGAATGAATAAAGGCGCGCGGCGCCCGATCCATGGTGTCCATCCCGTCCAGCGGGTTTTCGCCAACAGGCCGTCTTCCGTGTCAAGGCCGCGTCCTGCGCGCTCCGTGCTCTGGTTCTCAGGTAGTCTCGCGGAGTCTGTAGTAGCGATCGCGCGTCAGCATGAGGGTGAAGGTGAACCCCGCCTTGCGGCCGGGCGGTTGCGGAACGGTTTCGAGCGTTTTGTAGCCGTTTTTTTCGAACGCGCGGCGGCTTCGGGGGTTGTAGTCGCCGATGCCGCAGCCGAAAAGGGCGTCCGCCCCGCATTTTTCAAACCCGAAACGCGTGAGGACCGCGATTACGCGCGTACCCCAGCCGTGTCCCCATAGTGCCTTTTTGCCGATGGCGAGATCGATGCGCCGCAGGTCCTGGCCGGGAAAGCGTTCGAGGATCTCCGGCACGTCCATCTCCCGCAGCCAGCAATCTCCGATGGGCTCGCCGTCCAGCTCAATGATGAAGATGAATGCGGCGCGGGAAACGGCGCGGTACATTTCCTGTACGGTTTCGAGGGGCCGGCCCGTGACGTCGTCCCCTTCCCAAAAATAGAGCAGCTCCGGGTCGTTGTTCCACGGCAGGACGGTTTCCCAATCGTGCTCGGTCATCGGACGCAAAACCAGCGGGCCTTCCGTGAGGCGCACGCGATGGACGCGAAGTGGTGGCATGATGGTGCATTCCTGGACACGGGTCCGCCGTTGAACCCTCAAGCACCCCATTGTACACTGGACGAAACCGCGTCTGGAACGCGCGCGGGTGCGTGAGGGGGCTGTTCCGCGTTCCTGTCACAGGAGTCTCCGGAATGACCGTTCGATTCGCCCGCGGTGGTCTCCGGGCCGGCCTTTCCGTAGCCGTGGCCGCTCTCGCGTTCTGGGGGAGACCGTCAGCCGGCGCCGAGGCGCAACGCCCTCCGCGTCAGCCGGTGCCCATCAACTGCGCCGAAGCCATCATCGAACCGTTCTGGTCGGAGGGCGTAAGCGGGTTTCCGAAGTGGACCGTCGACGATGGGGCTGCTCATGGCCTCTACATCCACCAGCACTGGTTCACCGTCGATTTTGAATGGGCGCGCAAGCCGGAGCAGGGTCCCGCGCTGCGCATGTGGCGCGAATTCGACGTGGACTGCAGCCGGTACAACCGCTTGCTCCTGCGCATGGCGGGGCCGCAGGACGCCGTCATGCACATCGAGGTGGATACCAATACCGGCGTGCGGACCGTCTCCTCGGAACCGTTTGCCGGCGAGGAAACCGAGATCGTTCTGGAACTCGGCGGCGCCCGGATCATCCAGCGGATCACGCTTGTCCTCGAAGCGCATCAGGAAGGGTCCGCCGTGGGCTGGCTGCGATGGATTGGCCTGCAACACACCGGCCGCCTCGAAGACTATTTCGCTCAGTGGGACCTGACGGGGGTGAGTTGGGAGAACCAGCTCCAGGCGCCTGATCACGAACCGTCGTTCGAACCGTTCTACGGCATCTTCATCACCCCAGGCGAGCTGGCCGAAAAACGTGCCGAACATGAACAGGCTATGGCCGAGCACGGGAAATCGCGGTACTCCGAGTTGGCAAAGGCCGCCGCCTCGTACGATTTCGAGCGCGGCATCGAGGAGTTCGCGCGCAGCGCGGGCAGCGCCAATGGCGAAGGGCGCTCGCGCGACGTGGAGCGGTACCCCATGCCGGGCAGTCCGGCCATCGCGGAAGCGGCCCTGGTCGCGCGCGACGCGGACGCGCTGCGGGCGGCCGCCCGCTACGCCCTGTGTCTTGCCGCCTGCGAGTACTGGGACGACGGTTTCATGGCCTACTACACCGGCAGTGACTGGGACAACCGGGCGTTCCGGCGATCCTATATCACCGAGGATGTGGCATACCTGCTGGACGCCGCGGGCGAGATGTTCACGGAAAACGGCCGCCTGTATCTCATGCGGCGTCTGGCCGAAGAGGGCGTCGGCCGCATCAATTTCGTGCTCTGGCGCCATGAGTACGTGTTTCGCTGCAACCAGCTCGGCTTCTTCAATACGGGGCGGATGGCCGCGTACCTGGTCATGGAACGCCAATGGCCGCGGGTGATGCCCTACACGGATTTGGCCTACAACGACATTGTGGACAACCTCAACCTCGTCATCCCGCCCGATGGCGGATATCTGGAAACGCCCTCGTATTTCGGCTCGACGGCCAACCGGAACCTCCAGACGATCGAATGGTACGCGCGCGCCCGGGGAAAGGACGCCCGCGCCCTGATTCCCGAGCCCCTGGCCCGCACCGGTAACTATGCCGCGGTCATCTCGTCCACCACCGAGCGGGACATCATTCCCTACGGCGATTCGAACCTGAACATGGACACGGACACGCTCGAGGGCATGCATGCCATCCTGCCCGGCAGTCATTGGACCACCCTCTACAACAAGCACCGCGTGCGGAAGGGATTGCCGCCGCTCGACACGCCCGGACCGCCTCTGCCCGCATTCATTTCGCTACCGGACACCGGGCTCATGGCCTCGGTACGGGAACTGGGCGGCCGCCCCGTGAAGCTGTTCGTCATGGGCTTTCGCGTCGGGTGCGAGCACACGCATGAAGACATCGGCAGTTTCGTCCTCGAATTCGGCGGCCAGTCCTTCGCGACGGATCTCGGCATCTGCACCTACAGCGACCCGATTCACCACGTGTATAAGCAGGCCCAGCGTCATACCATGCTCGCGCCGTACGGCACGCCGGACCGGCCCCATCCTGTGCGGCCGTTGCCGGTGGACGTGAAACCCGTGGGGCAAGGCGACGAGACGCGTTTCCGGGGCCGTATCGACGCCACCCCCGGATGGGACGGGTTCTACAGAAAATGGGTGCGCGAATGGGATTCTCCCACGCCGGATACGCTGATCATTCGCGACGAATACGAATTGGAGCGGGGGGACGGTGTTGAATTCTATTGGCAGACGCAGCTTCCCTGCCGCCAGGAGGGCGCGGCCGTTATGATCACCGGCGAGATGGGCGCCGCGACCCTGACCGTTCCCGACGGCGCATCGGTCCGGCTCGAGACCCTTCCCTTGTACGGCGGCGACTCCCATCAGCGCATCGCCATCCGCAGAGAGGGCGTATCGGGCAGTCTCGAGGTTCGGGTCACGCTGGCGCCCGGGGCGCCGTGACGGCGTGTGGGCCGGAAGACGGCCTCGAGGGGCGCCCGGGTTTCCGGCGGGCACGAAAAGGAGTAGACTGGAGCCCGTGGATCGGATTGGCTTTGGGGGTGATTCGGCGCGCCGCCGGGGCGGCGAGGGGGTAACTCGCAATGGCTTCGATGGATTCCAGCAGAGCCAGGTCACGGTTTGCTCCGGGGGGCCTGTCCATGTGGGGGCTTTCGCTCCTGCGCATCGCTGTCGGGTGGCACTTCCTGTACGAGGGGATCATCAAGCTGGCAGATCCCGGGTGGACGTCCGCGTGGTACCTGAAATCGTCGCAGTGGCTCTTCTCCGGCGTCTTTACATGGGTGGCAGAGACGCCGGCCGCGCTGCAGGTGGTGGATTTCCTGAACATGTGGGGGCTGGTTTTGGTTGGCCTGGGGCTGATCTTCGGATGTTTCACCCGCGTCGCATTGCTCGCCGGGATTGTTCTGCTGGCGCTGTATTACATCGCCAATCCCTCCCTCATTTCGGTCACGCCCCGCGGCGCCGAGGGCAATTATCTCTTCATCGACAAGAACCTCGTGGAACTGTGCGCGCTCCTGGCCCTGATGTTTGTGCCTACGGGCAGATTCATGGGGATTGACGGGCTGATCGCTAACCTCCGGGCCCGGCGGCGCGACAGAAGGGAGGCGAGACCCTCCGCGGAACCCCGCGGCCAGGCGGAGCCCCTGCCCCGGCGCGCGTGGCTGCGCCACTTCGCGACGGTGCCCGTGGCGGGCGGTTTTGCGCTCGCGTTCGGCAGGAAGCACGGGTGGCCCAGTTTTGAGGAAGAGCACCTTCTGGCCAGAATGGACAGCGTGGACGGGCTCACCAGCGCCACCATGAAGCAATTTGAGTTCGCCAGGCTCGACGATCTCAAGGGGATGATCCCCCACGGCAAGATCGGCAATCTGGAACTCAGCCGCATGATCCTCGGCGGAAACCTGATGGGCGGCTGGGCCCACGCGCGCGACCTCATCTATGTGTCGCAGCTCGTCAAGTCGTACCACAGCCGCGAGAAGATCTTCGAGACGTTCCGCATCGCCGAACAGTGCGGCATCAACACGATCCTCACCAATCCGATCCTCAGCCAGGTCATCAATGATTACTGGAAGTACGAAGGCGGCGCGATCCAGTTCATTTCCGACTGCTCCCTCGGCGGCGACGTCATAGCCGGCATCAAAATGTCCATGGACGGCGGCGCGCATTCCTGTTACATCCAGGGGGGCATCGCCGACAACCTGGTCAAGGAAGGCAAAGTAGACAAAATCGCCGAAGCCTTCGACGTGATCCGCCAGAACGGCACCCCCGCGGGCATCGGCGCCCACAGGCTCGAGACCGTCAAGGCCTGTGTCGAGTACGGCCTCACGCCCGACTACTGGATGAAGACCCTGCATCACACCGATTACTGGTCCGCCCGGCCCCAGGAGCAGTTCGACAACATCTGGTGCGAGGACCCCGTCGAGACCGCCGCCTACATGGAAACCCTCGAACAACCCTGGATCGCCTTCAAGACGCTCGCCGCGGGCGCGATCCATCCCTCTGTCGGACTCCCCTTCGCGTTCAGACACGGCGCGGATTTCGTTTGCGTTGGCATGTACGATTTCCAGCTGGTCGAAAACACCAATCTGTTCCTCGATGTCTGGACCAAACGCGACGACGGCCGCACCCGGCCCTGGCGCGTGTGACCGGGGCCGCCACCGCATGGTGGCGCGGAGGCCTGTGGTTGATCGCGCGATATCCATCGGTTACCATGACCGTATCGGAAAAACCTGAAAAATGTGTGAAATGCGGCTACGAAAGGGGATACCCATGAAACGCACCGGTTGGAGAGGTTGTTGGCATACCTTGGCGCTGTCGATGCTGCTGGTTCTTGCGGCGGTATCGTGCGGACCGAAGACCGCGCCGCCGCCCGAGGCGGCGCCGCCCGCGCCGGTAGAGGAACCGGTGGCCGTCGAGCCGGCTGCTCCGGCTCCGGAGGCGGCCGTCGCCGCCCCAGCGTCGGCGCCCACGTGTACTTCGCCGTTCCCGATTCCCGAAGAGAAGAAGACTGCGCTCGACCGATATGTCGAGACGCCGGACCCCGCTTTTGCGTACGACACGCCGCCCGCCAAGGTCGAGGAGAACGAGGGGTATACCGCGCGCACCTACCACCTGGTGTCGCAGACGTGGTTGAAACCCGAGCAGGTCGACCGCACGAAGTGGGAGCACTGGCTGATCGTCATCGAGCCCAAAGAAGTGACGCAGCCTGAGGCGCTCATGTTTATTGGCGGTGGCAGCAATAGACCCGATTCCGAGCCGCCGGGCGCGGACGACGGGCTGGTGCGGGTCGCGGTGATGACCAAGTCGGTTGTGGCCGAGATCAAGCAGATTCCGAACCAGCGGCTGAAGTTCCCGGACGAGCACGATGACCGGTACAAGGAACAGGGGCGCACCGAAGACGAGATCATCTCCTACTGCTGGGACAAGTTTATGCTGACGGGCGACGCCCTCTGGCTGACGCGCCTGCCCATGACCAAGGCGGTCGTGCGCGCGATGGACGTGGTGCAGAAGGAGGTGCCCGCGGTGGAGAAGTTTACGGTGGCCGGCGGCTCCAAACGCGGCTGGACCACCTGGACGGTNNATCATGCCCGCGGTGATTGACATCCTGAACGTGGTGAAATCGCTCGACAATCATTACGCCGCGTACGGATTCTGGGCGCCCGCCATCAGCGAGTACGAGGATATGAATGTGCTGGGGCGCATGCATACGCCGGAGTTTGAGGCCCTGTGCGACATCGTCGACCCGTATTCGTACATCGACCGGCTGGTGATGCCCAAATACATCATCAATGCGACGGGCGACCAGTTTTTCCTGCCGGATTCGTGGCGGTTCTATTTCGACGACCTCAAGGGCGAGAAATACCTGCGGTACGTGCCCAACACCGACCATGGCCTCAGCATGGAGGCGTACCTGAACCTCGCGTCGTTCCATCATGCGATCATCAACGATACGCCGCGCCCCGAGTTCACGTGGCGCATGGAAGCCGACGGCAATTTCGTCGTGCAATGCGCGACCCCGCCCACGAAGGTGCTGCTGTGGCAGGCTTCCAACCCGGACGCGCGCGATTTCCGCCTCGAGACCATCGGCGAGGCCTGGCAGAGCGCGGAGCTTGCTCCCGCGGAACCGGGCGTCTACAAAACCGCGATTGCGGCGCCCGAAAAAGGGTGGACGGGCTTCATGGTGGAGCTCGAATTCCCCAATCCGGGCTTCATGCTGCCCCTCAAGTTCACGACCGGCGTGAGCGTGGTCCCGCAAGTATGGCCCTTCGTGGCCCCCGGGACCTGAGCACGACGCGATACCGCGGACCACGTGATCTAGTGACCGCCGCGCCCCGAAGTCCGCAGTGGCTTCGCGGGCGCGGCGCCGTTATGCGGGAGACCCCCTTTCGGTAATCCCCCAGAAACGCGCTGCGCCGCCCGGGGAAGGGGCGGCGCAGTCTTGGGTAGGTAGCAGTCGTATCGAGCTCTACTTGCCGTAAACCTTTTTCATCTCGTCGAGGGACATCGGCGTGTAGTCGCCGGCATGTCCGGCCTGGCCGAATGCCAGCATGCGGTCGATGTAGACCTGCTTCATGGCGTCACGGGCCGGGCCGAGGTACTTGCGCATGTCGAATTCCGCCGGTTTCTCGGCGAAGACCTTGCGAATGGCGCCGGTGCAGGCGAGGCGGCTGTCGGTGTCGACATTGATCTTGCGCACACCGTGCTTGATGCCGTCCTGGATCTGCTCGATGGGAATGCCGAAGGTCCCGGGCATCTTGCCGCCGTACTGGTTGATGATGTCGACCAGTTCCTGCGGCACCGAGCTGGAACCGTGCATGACCATGTGGCAATTGGGCATTTTCTCGTGAATCGCGTGGATGCGATCCATGGCCAGCGTGGGCGGCAGCACCTCCCCGGTTTTCGGGTCTTTGCGGCCGGACTTGTAGGCGCCGTGGCTGGTTCCGATGGCGACGGCCAGCGCGTCGAGGCCGGTCTTCTGAACGAAATCTTCGGCCTGGTTCGGGTCGGTGAGGTGGTCCTGCACCTGGCGGTCGGTCAATCCGGCGCCGTGGCCGTCTTCGATACCGCCCAGCACGCCCAGTTCACCTTCGACCGTCACGCCCAATGGATGGGACATTTCCACGGCCGCCCGGGTGATCTCGACGTTCTGTTCGTAGGTGTTGGGGGTCTTGCCGTCTTCCCCGAGCGAGCCGTCCATCATGACGGAGGTGAATCCGAGGTCGATGGCGGTCTTAAGGGTCTTGAGGCTGTTGCCGTGGTCCAGGTGCATGGACACGGGAATGTGCGGGTATTCCTCGCAGGCAGCTTCCATGAGCTTTTTGAGGTAGATGAGGCGGCTGTACTGCAGGGCGCCGCGGCTCGCCTGAATAATCACCGGGCTGTTGGTTTCGTTGGCCGCCTCCATAATGGCCTGGATCTGCTCCATATTGTTGACGTTGAAGGCGCCCACACCGTATCCGCCTTTCGCGGCCTCATCCAGAATCTGACGCATTGGAACGAGTGGCATGGTACTGTTCTCCTATCTAGACTAACGGTTGCCCTGAAATCTATGGCCTGAATCCCTGCCCGGGCATACACGGGAGTTCGAGTGGTTCCCCAGACAAGGCGAGACAGCGCACACGACGACCCCTAGTATAGCATCGCGTCAGTTGCCGCCGCAAATTGGCTCTCGTTCCCGCCGCGCGCTCCCCGGCCTCGGCCGCCGCCGTTTGTGGAAACAGCGCCGGGATCGTATCCTGTGCATGCAAGGTCAGGGATGTAGAGGAGAAATCAATGAGCAGAGCGTATATTCTGGCCGGTTTCCTGGTCCTGTGGACGGCCTGCGCCGGGGCCGCGGAGCCTCTTCCCGGCCTGACGGTAGGGGAAGGCGGGGTGCTTCTAAAGGACGGCGCCCCCTATCGCGGCATCGGGGTCAATTATTTCAACGCGTTTCTGCGCCGATTACACGAACCCTCCGACACGAGCTGCCGCGAAGGGTTCCAGGCGCTTTCCGCGAGGGGGATTCCGTTCGCAAGGTTTGCGGCGTGCGGGTTCTGGCCCGCCGACTGGCGCCTGTACCGGGAGGACAAGGACGCCTACCTGGCGATGCTCGACGACGTCGTGCGCGCCGCGGAGGATGCGGGGCTCGGTCTGATCCCCAGCCTGCTCTGGCTCGACGCATGCGTTCCGGACATGGTGGGCGAGCCGCGCAGCGCTTGGGGCGAGCCCGGGAGCAAGACCATCGCGTTCATGCGGCAGTACGTGGCCGAGGTGGTCCCGCGCTATGTCGACTCTCCGGCCATCTGGGCCTGGGAACTGGGAAACGAGTACGACCTGGCGGCCGACCTGCCCAACGCAGCCACTAACCGGCCCCCGGTGGTGCCCCGGCTGGGCACGCCCACGGAACGCACCGAAAAGGACGACATGACCACCGAGATGATCGTGACCGCCTGCCGTGAGTTTGCCCGGGCGATCCGCCAGTACGATGCCCACCGGGCGATCACGACCGGCAACAGCCTTCCGCGGCCCGCCGCCCACCATATGCACACCGAACGGTCCTGGACACCCGATACCCGCGAGCAGTTTCAACAGCGTCTCATCCTGACCAGTCCCGATCCGGTCAATCTGGTCTCAACGCACGTGTATCCATTTGACCCGGAGGCGCGTTTCGGCGGCGAAACGACCTATACGGAGCTCTTGTCGCTGGCTGTGGCCGCCTGCCGCGGGGCGGGCAAGGCTCTGTTTGTGGGCGAGTTTGGCGCGGCGGATGACGGGAAGCACGCCGGGCCCCAGGGCCCCAGACACGAACACGAGGTGCTCCTCGATGCGCTCGTCACCAGCGGAGTCCCCCTGGCCGCGATCTGGGTATACGACCTCGAACAACAGAAAGACACCTTCAGCATCACGCCCGACAATGACCGCGCCTATCTGCTCCAGCGGATCGCCGAGGCAAACAAACGGATGCAACCGTGACGGCGGGTCCCCGTTCGGACGAGGAGCTTTTCGAGGGAGACAATCGGCCGTGGACCCGGCGGACCAAGTGGACCCTATGGACGGTATGGACCCCATGGACGCGTTGCCCTGAACGAGGGTGAAGGGGTTTCTTCCTCCGGTGTAGGACCACGCGGGCCCGTGTGGTCGTTCATCCCATTCCTCCCATGTTTCCCATGCTTCCCATTCGGTGGAACCACGCGGACCCGTTTGAACCGGATGGGCAGCCACCGGGGGCTGCCCCTGCAATGGGGACCGGATGGGCTTTGCCCGCAGGCTCGACTCTTGCCGAGTCATTAAGGGCCGGGGCGACCACCCCGTCCACCCCGTCCACCGCGTCCACCCCGTCCACCGCTCCGCGCTCGACCGCCGGGCACGCACCTCGTTCCTCTGGCCCCCTGTCAGCGGCAACCGCATTGGCGTCGTGCTTATCCGGATTTGGGCATTCGCCAACGCTTTCTCTCGCCGACGGAATGGAGTATTGTGGTTCTGTCCGCCGGAGATAGCGGGGAACGTCTCGTTTCCAGAGGGGAAGATACGCTGTGCGCATTCGGTCGATCCTGACACCTCCCGGCAACTTCCCGGAATACATCCACGATGTCGCCGAAGGGATGACGGAATTGTACGGCGAGGCCGCGGGCGCGGCCTACCGCCGGATTGCTTCGAAAGCGGTGGAAGCCACGATGCGCGCGAATGACGTGGTCACCTACTGTGCCGAAGTGGACGGCGCGGCCGCGGGAATGGCCATGGCCCTCTGCCGCGACGACCGGGGCCGGCTGCCCTTCATCCATGTGTTGCGTCCTTACCGGGGGACCGGCGTCGAAGGCCGTCTGATTCGGAAGGCCGTGCGCGTTCTGCGCGCGGGCGGGGTGAGCGCCATCCATTGTGAATGCATCCCGTTCTGCGAACTGGACCTTCGCGGCACCTTCAAGAGCCTCGCGTTTATCGCATTTCCGCGTCAGTTGATGATGACGAACACGGAACTCCTGTCGAACCTGGGGACGGGCGTATCGCGTTCGGCCCCGTGCGGCCCGCTGGACCTGCGCGGCGCGGCGGCAGCCATGGCGGAGGCCTACAGGCAGCATCCGGAACGCGAGCTGCATCCCGATGTCCGGGACGCGCTTTCGGCCGAGGAATACGTGCGCGGCGCGTTGCAGGGCGTGTACGGCCCGTGCCCCCCGGAATATGTGCGAGTCGTGCGGGGCCACGACGGCATTCGGGGCGTGATCGTGGGATGCGAGGCGGCGCCGGGCGTGGGTTTTGTGCTGCAGGTGGCGGTCCGGCCGGACGCGCAGAATCAGGGGCTCGGCAGAATCCTGATCGGCGATCTGGCCTCCTGTTTCCTGAAACGGGGCATGAAGCGTACCGCCCTGGGCGTTACTATAGGGAACCCGGCGCGCGACCTCTATCTGCGTCTGGGATTCGAACCCCTCCGCGACGTGGATGCTTTCGTGTGGGCGCGTCCCGAGGGCGGCCGCGCAGGTTGCCTGTGAAATCGTCCGGCATGCTATAGTAACGGCGCCAAACGCGGCACGGGCCGCAGTGAGAGAGATGAGAGCTATGTCAAAACAGGTGATTCTCACGATCCTTCTGAGTCTCGGGGTGGGGGCCACCGCCGCGTTTGCTCAACTCCCCCCGGAACTGGTCCACCTCGAACCGCTGGCCGGCGACGAGGCTGGCTTGCTGGACGCGGTGCGCGGCTTCGATCGCCTTCAGTGCGAACTGGCGGACTGGGACATGGACCTGGCTGAGGAACTGGCCCGGTCGGGCGACCAGGACCTGGCCGCGGAAAAGATGGAAGCGGCAAAGAAACGCCTCGCCCTGGTCGAACAGGCGTACAACTTCGCGCTGAAACACTATCCGGACAATGGCCGCGCGCTCACGTACTATGGCGAACTGATCTACGATTACCAGGGGGACCACGCCAAGGCGATCATGTTGTGGAAGAAGGCCGCGGCGTTGCACCCCGAATTGAGCGAGGTGTTCAACAATCTCGCGATTCATTATTCCCACACGGGCGATTTGGCCCGCGGACTGGCATGTTTCGATGCGGCCCTGGAGCTCGAGCCGGACAATCCGGACTACCTCTACAACCTGTGCCAGATTTATCTCACGCAGTTTCCGGATGTGGCGAAACAGAGGGAGTGGAGCCTCAAAAAGGTCTACCGGACCGCCATGAAGCTGTCAAAGAAGGCGGCCGAACTGGGCCAGGACTACGAATTGATCCAGGATTATGCGGTGAACTTCTTTGCGGCCGAGAATTTTCAATTGAAGGCCGACTGGCGCGAGGCCGCCCGTGCCTGGCAATGGGCGCGCCAGAACGCCCGCACAACCGATGAGGAGTTCTTCACGTGGCTGAACGAGGCACGGGTCTGGATTGCGGACAACAACAAGACGAAGGCCCTGACCTGCCTTGACGCCGCACTCACCCTGCGACCCGACAGTGAAGTCGCCGCGAGCCTGAAGTCCAAACTCTAATCCGCAGCACCCGGGGAAACGGACGGACCATGAATCAAGAACGGCGAATCTCCCGCGTCCGCTACACCTTTTACATCATCATTATCTGCTGTTCGGTGGTGATCTGCTACCTGGGATTTGTCCGGGGCATGCGCTTCTTCGCCGTCCCGTCGGATTCCATGGACCCCACCCTCCACCGGGGCGATTATCTGCTGACCCTGAATGCGGGCGAATACCAGCGCGGCGACATTGTGGTGATGCGGGATCCGGTCGTCGACCGGGGCAACCTGGTCAAGCGGATCATCGGCGTCGGTGGAGACACGATCGCCATTCAGGCCGGCGCACTGTTTGTTAATGGGAAGTACGCGTCCGAACCGTATATCAAGGAACCGATGGTCTACGAAGTGTTTCCCCCCGTGACCGTGCCCGAGGGGCGCGTGTTCGTGCTGGGCGATAACCGGAACGACAGCGAAGACAGCTCGTATTGGGCCAATGCCAAAGGGAATCCGGATATCCCCGCGGAACTGCGGGCCGATCCCACCGTTTCCGTCAAGGACATCATCGGGCGGGTCCGCTACATCTATCTTCCCTGGTCCCGGCGCGGCCCGGTGCCCGCGTTTCCGCTCAGCGCCATGCTGGTCGAACCCTAGCCGGTGGACCCCTACGCCGCTTGCGGCCGGGCGCCCGCGCTTCGTTCGCTTGTGTCCGCCGCGCCAATGTGTCAGGCTATAGGCATGAGCTCAGGAAACACAGGGCTGCGTCCGCCGCGCCAACCCGCCAGGGACCGCCAGATCGCCTGCACATGACACGTTATTCTCAACAGTACGAGTACCGCATGGCCCCGTCCAGCGGCCGCATCACGCTGGGCGTGCAGCGGCTCCTGCTGCTGAACGCG
The DNA here is from genome assembly GCA_002348185.1 of Candidatus Hydrogenedentes bacterium UBA2224. Classification (GTDB taxonomy): domain Bacteria; phylum Hydrogenedentota; class Hydrogenedentia; order Hydrogenedentales; family SLHB01; genus UBA2224. The sequence continues at coordinate 31,558 of DDYW01000209.1, forward strand.
GCCGTGTTCGCGGTTCAGCTTGTGGTGCACATGTTCGAGCCGCTGGCGACCAGGACGGTGGCGCCGTTGGGGGAGCCGGGGCTTGAGATTCTCCGCTGGTTTGCATTCGACCCGCTCCGGTTTCCGTGGAACGGATTCATCTGGCAGCCCCTGACCTACATGTTTCTGCATGCAGGGCTGCTCCATCTTTTCACGAACCTGTTGTGGCTGTTCGCGTTCGGACCCGATGTGGAACGGGTGCTGGGCACGCGGCAGTTCGTGCGATTCTACCTGGTGGTTGGGGCGCTTGCGGTGCTGGCCACCCTGTTTACGGCGCGCTTGTGGGGAGGCGCTCCCGTGGTCGGAGCGAGCGGCGCCACCATGGGGGTGCTGGTGGCATTCGCCGTGGTGAATCCCGACCGCGAACTCATCCTGTTTCCCATCCCGTTCCGGCTGACGGCGCGGGCCCTGGTGCTCGTCGTTGTCGCCCTGAACGTCATGTCGGCTCTCGCGGATGATGGGACCTCGGTGGAGACCCACTTTGGCGGGCTCGCGGCGGGATACGCCTACATGAAGCTGGTGCCCTGGTGGCGGTCGCTGCGCCGCCGCCGCCGCAAGGAGAAGGTTGCCGGCGATCCCATGGACGCCATCGGCGAGGCTGTGGATAATATCTTCAGTTACGAAAAGGAAAAGCGGCGCAGGAAATAGGCGCGCAAGGAGCTTGCGGACGTGTTCGGGTTTGCCAGTCCCCAGGAGATGTTATTTGTCGTCATGCTCATCGTGGCGATGTGGGTCACGGGGCTGTGGCCGGTCGTCATCCGCGGGATCCGGGAATTGCGCGGCGAGCACGTCGATGAGCCTGCTCCGAACCAGCGTCAGTCGCGCCAGCAGACCAAGGCGCCCGCGTCGCCGCGCGATCTCGAGCTGTGCTACAAGATGCTGGGCATTTCGCCCTCCGCCCCCTGGGAGGAAGTCGAGAAGGCCTACCGCCGGAAAGCCAAGATCCATCATCCCGACCACGGCGGTGACGAAGACGCCATGCGTGCGCTCAATGAAGCCTACGCGCAGTTGAAGAGCATCCGAAACCGCCGCTGACGCGCGCGCCGGTCAGTCGTCCTCTTTGGCGAGGCGCGACCACATGTCTTCCTGTTCGGCGACTTCCAGCGATCGTTCGAAGCGTTTGAGCGCTTGGGCGCTTTCACCGTAGATGGTGAAGACCTTGTCGAGGTTTGTAATCTCGAACACCTTGTGCACGTCCGGCTTGAGCCCGCACAGGCGCAGATTGCCCCGGCCTTTCTGAATCACTTGATTGATGCGGAGCAGCTCCGTCAGCACGGCGCTCGACAGGTAGTCCACATGCACAAAGTCCAGCATGAGGTTGATGCCTGGCCGGTTCTTTACAAACTCGAGAACCTCGTTTCCGAATTGTGTGACGTTTACCGCATCGAGTACGCTCGCGGCGCCAATGCGTCCGACTGTGATACTGCCGATCGTCTCGAAGGTCACCAGCGGTGTGTCGTTCATGGTACTGCGCCTCCCCTGCACAAGCCTTTTCGCCGCATGCGCATTTCCAGGCAATGGTCCTCCGGATTGTATGTAACGCTTTCCATGCAATGACGGATCAGGCACACCCCCCGGCCGTTGAGCGACGCGCCAGACGGCAAGTGGACGCTCTCGGGCCGGAACCCGGGGCCTTCATCGCATACGCGAATGCAGCACATATCGCCGGGCGCCTCGCGCGTCATCTCGATGCGCACCTTTCGCGTGGTATCCGACTGGTTGCCGTGCGTGATGGCGTTGACCAGGGCTTCTTCCAGGCACAGCCGGGCGTAAAAGACCTGGTCTTCGTCGATCCAGCCATTCGCGAGCAGGGCCTCCAGCGCCTCGGTTATCGCGTCCCCAAGCACATCGAGTGTGCTTGCGAACTCCGCGCGATAGAAGGCCTTGTTCTCAATCACGACGGCGTATCCACCTCTGAACTGCGAATACTGCATCCTCTGTGTCAACCATGCCAGCATATCACAGGGGGCCTTACGAGTATAGAACCCGAAAAACGCCCGCGATAATCCTGACCCGGCATCTCCCTTCCCTCGAAAACCTGTCCGATGTGGGCCACGCGGGCCCGAAATGTCGTGACCGGCTTCCGGGCCTTTTGTCCCCCGCTGGCGGGGGTGTAACGCAGTGACGGGGGTGGACAAAGGACCCCTTGTTTCTTGTATCATGAGCCTTTAACCTTGAGCCTTTTTCAGTCATGATTAATTTTCGCTTGGATCGTTTCTTAACACTTTACC
>DDYW01000204.1 GCA_002348185.1 Candidatus Hydrogenedentes bacterium UBA2224
TGATATACTGCCGGTCGCCCGCCCCCGCCAGCTTGCGGCGGAGACGGTTGACGTGCACGTCCAGCGTGTGGGTGTCCCCCTGCCCCTCATCTCCCCACACGATGTCATACAGCGCCAGCCGGTTCACCACGCGGCCCGGCTGGCGCGCCAGTTCGACGAGCAGGTCGAATTCCTTCGGCGTCAGCTCGACCGGCTCCCCGTCGCGCCGGACCGTCCGCCCGGCCAGGTCGATGCGCAGGCCGGGGAAGACCAGTTCCTCCTGCGGCGCGCGCGCCGGCGCCGCCCGCCGCAGCACCGCCTTCACCCGCGCCANNAGGGCTTGACGATGTAATCGTCCGCCCCCAGATCGAGTCCGAGCAGGCGGTCCGGCTCGTCGCTGCGCGCGGTGAGCATGATGACCGCCGGCTGTTGCGCTGCATCATCGCGCAGCCGGCGCAGGATGGACCACCCGTCGAGATCGGGCAGGTTGACGTCCAGCAGCACCAGATCCGGCCGGCGCTCCGTCACCTCCGCCAGCCCCCGCCGACCGTTCACCGCGGTGACGACGGCGAACCCCTCCCGCTCCAGGTAACGCGCCACCAACTCACCAACGGTGGCATCATCCTCAATCACGACAACAAGATGCGGCATACGATCTCTCCGCCTGAAGCATCACCGGGGGCGGTTCGGGGACGCGGGCCCTCTCCCCCCCCGCCCCCTCTCCCAATCCTGGGAGAGAGGGCCGGGGGGAGAGGGCCCGCGTCTCCGAGCCGCCTGCCGAATGAAAGGTGACGAATAATCCCCAAACCAACTGTCTAATACTTCTTACTTATCTTATAAAGAATTTATTATCCATGACAACTTTTTGATCGCAGAATTGATAACTTTTTACCCAAGAACATGTATAAGTTACAGGTCAGGCAATTCCTTGTCAAAAAAATTCAAGGCAATTCGTTGGACAACCGTCATGCCACGCGTGACAGGCCTTGCTACGAGTGGCAGATTCCCGGTATAATGTCGCGGTTTGTGTGCTTTAGCGCACAACGATCGCGGGAGAAACAACGCATCCGCTCAAGGAAGTGGTCTGTGTGCGTTAGCGCCCGTTGAAATATGGGGTGAAACAGTGCGTCCGCTGGAAGAAACCGAAGCCGCTTGGGTGACCGAATACTTTGGTGACGATTACCTGCGATTATACCAGTTCCCCAGCGAGCGCACCGACCCGGAAGTGGAGTTCGTCGCCGCGGCGCTGGCGGGCCGCGTGCCGCCGGGCGGCCTGGTGCTGGACCTGGCCTGCGGCCAGGGGCGGCATGCCGTGCCGCTGGCCCGGCGCGGGTTCCGCGTGATCGGGCTGGATTACCAGCTCAACCTGCTGCGGGCGGCGAAGGCAGGCGGCGCGGGCGTGCCCTTCCTGCGCGGCGACATGCGGCGGCTGCCCTTCACGGAGACCTTCGATGCGGTGGTGAACCTGTTCACCGCGTTCGGCTACTTTGCCGACGAGGAGAACGCCGGCATCCTGCGCGAAGTGGCGCGCGTGCTGCGCCCGGGCGGCTGGTTCATCATGGACGTGGCCAACCGCGACGCGATGATCCGCAACGCGCAGCCCCGGAGCTGGAAGCGCCTGCCGGACGGCACGCTGGTGGTCAGCGAATGGACGTGGGACGTCGCCGCCGGCCGCTACACGCACTGGCAGTTGCTGCTGGACGCGCACGGCCGGCGCAGCTTCACCCACAGCGTGCGGGTGTATACCTGCACGGAGCTGACCGCCCTGCTGCGCGACGCGGGCTTCACCGTCGTCGAGCGCCATGGCGGCTTCCGCGGCGAAGCGCTGACGCTGGACGCGCCGCGGCTGATCCTGATCGCACAAAAAGCATAACCGTTCAACGCTGACCGGGGTGTCGGGCTTGTCAACCATAACATGATACAGTAAGGACTGTCGGGCGAATGGAAACACTCTTCCATTCTTCCAACCTTCCATTCTTCCAACGTCGAAAAGGAGTATATCGTGCCACTCGCCAGTAGTAAAGACGTGTTATTGAAAGCGCGCGCGGAAGGCTATGCCGTCGGCGCCTTCAACCTGAATAACATGGAAATGGCGCAAGCCATCGTCACCGCCGCCGAAGAAGAGCAGTCGCCGGTCATCATCCAGGCCAGCCAGGGCGCCATCAAGTACGCCGGGCTGGAGATGATCACCGCCATGGCCAACGTGCTGGCCGACCACGCCAGCGTGCCCATCGTGCTGCACCTCGACCACGGCACCGACTACAAGCAGAATGTGAAATGCCTGCGCGCCGGCTTCACCTCGCTGATGTTTGACGGGCACGACCTGCCCCTCGAGGAGAACATCGCAGTGACGCGGAAGATCGTGGAGATCGCCCACGCCGTCAACCTGCCGGTGGAGGCGGAGATCGGCTCGGTGCTGACCATCGAAGGGCTGCTCTCCGACAGCGAGATCGCCGAGATCCGCGCGATGAACATCCCCGCGCAGTTCGAAATCCTGCGCAAGAAGATCGGCCCCACCGTGGAGGAACACATCGCCAGGCCGGAAGAGGCCAAGCGCTTTGTGGACGAGACCGGCGTGGACTTCCTGGCCGCCGCCGTCGGCTCCGTGCACGGCCTCTGGCTGGATATCTGGCCGCTGCGCGTCGATCGCCTGCAGGAGATCTACGAGGCGACCAACGTGCCCATCGTCAGCCACGGCTCTTCCGGCGTGCTGATCCGCCGCGAAGACGCGGAGGCGAAGGGCGTAGAGCTGGCGCCGGGCGAAGGCTCGCTACTGGATGCCATCAAGGTCGGCTACACCAAGATCAACGTCGCCACCGCGCTGAGCATGGAGTTCAACAAGGCGATGCTGGCCAGCGCCGAGAAGCGCCCGGGTGAGAAGGACCCGCGCAAGCTGCTCGACCCCGCTCGCAAAGCCGTGGTCGCCAAGACGCGCGAATATATCCGCCTGTTCGGCTCCACCGGCAAGGCGGAAACCGCCAAGTCCGGCAGCAAGGAAGGCCTCGGCGGCGGCATGGCCAAGCGCGGCGAAGAGTAAAAGTCTGGAGCGCGGGCATCCTGCCCGCGAGTAATACATTTACACGTGCGGGCGGGACCCCGATAGATCGGGGCAGGCTGCCCGCGCTCCAGCAAAACGTGCGGGCGGGACGCCCGCGCTCCAGTCGCGTGGAGAGGATCGAAATATGAAGCGCATTGCTGTCCTGACTAGCGGGGGTGATTCACCCGGCATGAATGCGGCCATTCGCGCCGTGGTGCGCACCGGCATCAGCGAAGGCATGGAAGTCATCGGCATCCGCCGTGGTTACCAGGGTCTGGTGGAGGGTAACTTCATCCTGATGGACACCGGCTCGGTGTCCGGCATCATCAACCAGGGCGGCACCATCCTGCACAGCGCGCGCAGCCTCGAGTTCAAAACGCCGGAGGGCTTCGCGCGGGCGGTGGACAATCTCCACCAGGCGGGCATCGACGGGCTGGTGGTGATCGGCGGCAACGGCTCGCAGCGCGGGAATTATGAGTTGCACCGTCAGGCCGATTTTCCGGTGGTCGGCGTGGCCAGCACCATCGACAACGACCTGTATGGCTCCGATTACACCATCGGCTTCGACACTGCGGTGAACACGGCGCTGGAGAGCATCGACCGGCTGCGCGACACCGCGACATCGCACGACCGCATCTTCATCATCGAGGTGATGGGCCGCTCACGCGGGTTTGTCGCCCTGCACGTCGGCATCGCCGGCGGGGCGGAGGCGGTGCTGATCCCGGAGTTGCCGTGGACATTGGAGGAAGTCGTCGACGTCATCCAGCGCGGCTACCGGCGCGGGAAGAAGTCCTACCTCATCGTGGTCGCGGAAGGCGCCGCGCACGGCATTCAACTCGCCGAGCAGGTGGAAGCGGCGACAGGCTACGAGACGCGCGCCACCGTACTCGGCCACGTGCAGCGCGGCGGCTCGCCCTCGGCGGCGGACCGCGTGCTGGCCAGCCAGCTCGGCGCCTACGCGGTGCGGTTTTTGAAGTCCGGCGAGCGCGGTGTGCTGGTCGGTGAACAGAATGAATGCATTGTCACCACGCCCCTCGAAGAGGTGTGGTCGAAGGATAAGCCCCTGGACCCTGAGATGATCGAGCTGGTGAAGGTGCTGGGGGCCTGATCACTGCATGAAGACATCGCGCCGCGACGGGCAGGATGCCAAGGGCATGCCGCCCGTCGTGCTGTGTGCCGGGAAGGGCTTGCTCTCTTTCCGCACAGGGGATCGACACCCCGAAAATCTGATAGTTTGAGGGAAAGCGTGCCTTTCCCACTTCGGGGATCGATACCTCGAAGAGTCTCTGAGGAGGTATACATCACATGTCGTCGCAACTCCCATCGAAACAACGGAGTCGCATGAAGAAGAAACTGCACACCTGGTTTCTGGGCTTTCTCGTCCTCGCCTTCGCGGGCATGATTATTGGCGGGCCCAAGCTCTTCACCGGACAGGCCCATGCCCAGAACGCCAGGGTGCAGATCGCTCAGCAGCCGGAAGCGACTCCGGATACCGCGCCATCCACCCCGGAAGCCGGCGAGCCTACGGCCACGCCGAATCAGCCGGCGGGTGACGAAGGATTGCCGGGCGATGAACTCCCTGCCGGGCAGCAGGTTGCTCCCGGTGAAGCGCCAGCGCATGAAGGCGGCGAAGCCGTGCTGCTGCCCTTCGGGCCGGCGGCCTGGCTCCCGCTGATTATCGTGCTGCTCGCCGCGTTCGTGGCGCTGGGCTTCGGCGCCTACTGGTGGCAGAAGACGGTGGCGCAGGACCCGGGCAGCGAGCGCATGCAGGGCGTGGCCACCGCGATCCAGGAAGGCGCCATGGCCTACCTGGCCCGCCAGGTGAAGACGATGATCCCGCTGGTCATCATCATCGGCCTCGGCCTCTTCTTCCTCTATCGCGCGCAGTATGAGTCTCTGGTGCTCGGTTCCGGTGTGGCGATCGCGTTCATCCTCGGTGTCACGGCTTCCTACCTGGCCGGGTACGTGGGCATGGGCGTGGCGGTGCGCGGCAACGTGCGCGTGGCCAACGCCGCCCTCTCCAGCTTTAAAAATTCGCTGGAGATTGCCTTCCAGGCCGGCGCGGTGTCCGGCATGTTCACCGTCGGTCTCGGCCTGCTGGGGGCGACCATCACCTTTATGATCTTCCAGCAACAGGCGATGTTCGTGCTCATCGGCTTCGGCTTCGGCGGCTCGCTGGCCGCGCTCTTCATGCGCGTCGGCGGCGGCATCTTCACCAAGGCCGCGGACGTGGGCGCCGACCTGGTCGGCAAGGTTGAAGCGGGCATTCCGGAAGACGACCCACGCAATCCGGCTGTCATCGCGGACAATGTCGGCGACAATGTCGG
>DDYW01000146.1 GCA_002348185.1 Candidatus Hydrogenedentes bacterium UBA2224
GCCCGGCGCTGCGGCGTGCTCGGAATGGCGTGGACGGTCTCGGCAGTTCGCGCTACAATAGGGATTGCGACCTACCTGTGCGCCTGCCGCGCCGCGGGCCGGTGCGCACGGGCGCCCGTCGCGAGGGGAGACCACGTGCCGTGACCGTCATCACCGACAAGCCGCAGCCCGCTTCCGGGCGCCTGGCCGCTGTCGCGGGCGGCGTCATCCTGGCCGTCGCGGCGGGGTTTGCCGTGCTCGTGGGCGGGCCGTACGCCCTGCTGCTCGAACTCGGCCTGATCGTGTTCGCGGTGGTGCTCCGCTGGCCGGTGCTGGGGCTTTACCTGACCACGGCGCTGCTTCTGTTGTCGGGTCCCTCAGGGGTAATCGGCTCGGTCCGTGTGGCCATTCCGGTCACGGCGGCCAAGGTCGTCGGTGCGATGAGCTTCGCGAGCTGGCTGCTCAACGCTGCCCTGCGCCGCGAACGAATCCGGCTGGGCTGGGAGTCGGTGCCGCTGCTCGCATTGTTTTTGTGGAGCGCGCTCGGGGTGTTTCTCTCGGACACGTGGCGGCTGCAATGGCCGGAATGGTTCCGGCTGGGCACGCTGGTGGCCTACTACCTGCTATCGGTCAACCTGCTCAACTCGCAGGAGCGCATCCACGTGTTCACGATGGTGATCGTCTACTGCGGCGTGGCGATGGCGCTGTTCGCGGTGGCGCAGTATTTCATTCCGGCGTTCCACCTGAGAGCGGAGACCGCGATTGCGGACATTGGAGCCGGGGTGGAAGGGGCCTTCGTGGACCCGGAATCGCTGGATGGCGAAGCGGCGGTCCGGGTGAGCGGGCGCGCGGGCCATTCGAACTGGCTGGCGCTCATCATTCTGATCATCATGCCGCTGAACGTATACTGGTATGCTGTAGAGAAGTCGCGAAAGGCGCGGACCTTCTGTGTGGCCGCGGTGTTCGTCGAGATCATTGCCCTCATTCTCACCTTCACCCGCACCGGGTTTCTCGTGGGCCTCGTGATATTCGCCGTGCTGGGCATGCGGCGCCTGGTGCGGATCAATCCGCCCCGTCTGGCCTACGTGGCGTTTGCGGTCGTGCTCGCGCTCCTGGCCCTTCCGCCGGCCTACAAAGAACGCGTCTTCGACCTCGACAAGTACACCCAGTCGGATTCGGTGCGCCACCGTCTCCAACTGCAGGATGCCGCCTGGGAAATGGTGCTCGAAAAGCCGCTCTGGGGCGTCGGGTTGTCCGGGTATGGATTGCGTATCGTGGACGGCGACTCGGAAGTCGCGCACATCATGCGCTGGCTCGTGGACGAAATGCACTGGGACCCGCGCATCATCGGCACCCACAACATGTACCTCCAACTGGCCAGCGAGACGGGCCTCGGGGGTCTCGCACTCATGCTCCTGTTCTTCGGGATCTTGCTGCGATACCTGGGCCAGGCGGAACGCTCCTACCTGAAACTGGGAAACGAGCCCGCCGCAACGCTGGTCATGTCGCTGCAGGTGAGCCTGCTGAGTTTTCTGCTGTGCGCCATTTTCCTGCACGCGCTTCAGCAGAAGATCTGGTGGATGATGGCCTCTATCGCGGCGGTCGTGCCGCTGTATACCGCCGGTGTCGCGGAACGGCGCGCCAGTGCGCCGGTTCCGGCTGAGGACGCTTCGTTCACCGGCGAATCCTGACGCGGGGGAACGCGCACGGAGATGCAGATGCCAAAACGCATGAACGTACTGTACCTTGTCCGCACGTGGGCGATCGGGGGCTCGCACACCATCATCTTCCTGTTGCTCCGGCATCTGCCCAAAGAGCGGTTCAACATCATCTGCGTCCCGTTTGACACGCCCTCCAAGAGCGACGACGCCTTTGTGCGCGCGTTGAAACTCCGCGATCTGCCCGTCGCGAACGACCGTGTGCCGTGGCACAGCCGCCTGGGCTGGTGGACGGCCCGGAACGCCATCTCCGAGCTCATCGAGAAGTACGACATTGACCTCATCCACACGCACGACCCGCAATCCAATGTGCTGGTTGGCCTTGGACGCAAGCGGTGGCCCTGTGCGGTGGTTGCCAGTCCCTACGGATGGTGGGCGCGCATGTTTCCCTTGCGGAGCCACGTCTACAACTGGGTCGAGCGGAGCTGGGCTCTGCCGAATGTGGACCAGGTCATCACGGTGTCGCAGGACATGAAACGGAAGATCCTGCGCGGCCCCACGCGCGAAGACCGCATCAACGTGATCTACACGGGGCTCGATCCCGCGGAAATGCAGGGGGGCGCGCCGCGCGCGGACGTCCGCGCCGCACTGGGCATCCCGGAGGACGCGTGCGTCGTGGGCGCCGTCAGCCGGATCTATGTCGAAAAAGGCCATACGTTTCTGCTGGACGCCCTGTATCGCCTGGCGGACAGCGTGCCGCACCTGCATTTGTTGATCGTGGGCGAGGGGCCGTTGCGGCCGTCGCTCGAACGCCAGGCGCAGGATGCCGGCCTCGGCTCTCGCGTGCATTTCACGGGATTCTACGACGACCTCCCCGGCGCGCTGCGTGCGATGGACATCTTCGCCCAGCCGTCGGTGCTCGACGAGGGGTTTCCCACGGCCGTGCTCGAGGCCCAATTGGCCGGCCTGCCCGTCATCGCCTCGGATGTCGGCGGCACCCGTGAGACGATGCAGCCGGGCGTGACGGGGCTCCTGGTCCCGCCACGAGACGTAGAGGCTCTCGCAGAGGCCATGCGCACGCTCGCCGGGGACCCGGACCGCCGAACGGCCATGCGCGCCGCAGGGCCGGAGTGGATCCGACGCTCCTTCACGCTCGAGGACATGGTTCGGCGGGTGTCGGGCGTCTACGAAAAGGCCGTCGCGACCTATCGTGCGCGGGGCGGGCTGAAGTGATGCGGCTCGCCATCGACGCCCATGCCCTCGGAACGGGCGCGGGAGGCAACGAATCCTACATCCGCGCATTGCTGGAAGCGCTGTCCTCGCGGACACCAGACGTGGCGCCTGTGGCCCTGGTTCCGCCCGGCTGGCGGGGGACGCTGCCCGCGGGCATCGCGTCGCAGCCCCTGCGCGCGCGGCAGTCGTGGATTCGGGTGGCGTTGGACCTGCCGCTCCTCTTGCGGCGGGAGACCTTCGGCCTGTTTCACGCCCAATACCTCGTGCCGCCGGCATGTCCGTGTCCGGCCGTCGTCAGCCTCCACGACTTTGTGTGGAAACGGCACCCCGAGACCCTGCCGCGCGCAACCCGCTACCGCTTGCAGGCGCTCATTCCCGCAACGCTCCGGCGCGCCCGGCGGGTCTTCGTGCTGTCGCGGGCCATGCGGCAGGAATTGGCGGACCTCTACGGCTATCCCGAGGACCGGATTGACGTCGTTCCGCCGGCCGTCCATCCGCGCTTCACGGCCGCAATGGAACCGGAGACGGTCGAACGCGTGCGGGCCAGACACCGGTTGCCGGCGGATTACGTCTTGTACGTGGGCGCGCTGCAGCCGCGCAAGAATCTCAGCCGTCTCCTGGAAGCCTTCGCGGCGCTGCGGCGCGAGGGCGTCTTCCACCGGCTCGCCATTGTAGGGCAGGAGGCGTGGATGACCCGTCCGGTCCGTGAGACCGTGCGCCGGCTTCGGCTTGAAGACGCCATCGTCTTCACGGGCTACGTGGACGATGCCGACCTGCCTGCGCTCTACCACGGCGCGGCCGCTTTTACCTACGTTTCCATTTATGAGGGTTTCGGCATTCCCGTTGCCGAAGCCCTCGCCTGCGGGACGCCGGTGCTCACCTCGAATTGCGGGGCCCTGGCGGAAGTCGCGGGAATCGCCGCTGTGACCTGTGACCCCTTCGAAGTGGACGCCATCGCGGACGGGCTCCGAACCCTCCTCGCGGATGCGGGGCTGCGCCAGCGCTTGCGGGCGGCAGGCCCCGTCCGTGCCCAGGCGTTCTCCCACGAGGCTATGGGACAGGCCGCATACCAGGCTTACCGACGCGCGCTATAGCGCAATAACCCGGGATTGACCCGGTCTCACCGGCCGCATGACCCCGAAAGCTGGAGTCCGCCTAAAACGGCCCTTTGGGGATCTCAGGGACACCCTACTGGATTGTCCTCATCCGCCCCTGAAACGGAAACGTTTGTGTCAAGAGTATAATTAAGTATTGTGTCCCGAAATTATGCGCAAAGCCGTCCTTACTAGCAGTACAGGCGAGATAGTGATATACTGAAAGTGTCCTTCTGCGATCAGGGGCGTCGAGCGCGGGCAGGAGGGGCACACGCTCGCGCGGATCGCTCGGAGGCGCGTTTCGTTTACTGCAGGGGGTGTTTGGCGTGGCACACGAGCGAAACCATCTCGAGACCGCCAGTCCGCAGTCGCGGCTTTCGATCGAGTCGCAGTTCGACGTGCTGGTGCTGCAAAACCCGGACGGGCTGGTTCTTCTCGACAAAGGCGGCGCGGTTCTGTTCGCGAACGAGTCGGCGCACCGGCTGCTGGGAAATGGGGCGAAAGGTCTCTCTGCCGGCAGCGTACTGGAATTGCCCGCGGAACTGCTGGAGTCCGGCGAGCAGGCCATCGTCGCGCGAGGCCCTTCGGGGCTGGCGCTGGATTATCGTCTGAAACCCGTGCAGTGGGACGGGAAACCCGCCTACCTTTTGTGTGTGCGCGACGTAACGCGCGATCTGCGGCGGGTGAAGCATCTCGAGAAGCTTGAACGGCGCGGCCGGCTCATCGTCGCCCAGGCCGCGGAAGGCATCGTGGTCGTGCAGGACGGCTTGGTCAAGTTTCACAATCCGATGGTGAGACGCGTGACCGGCTATTCCGAGAAAGAACTGCAGGAGATCCCGGCCCGGACATTGATCCATCCGGAAGACACCGCGCTCATCGACAGTTTTCAAGAGGTGTTGATGGCGAATCCCGAGTCGCCCGCGACCTACATCACGCGCATCGTCACCAAGGGCGGCGAAACGCTCTGGGTCGAGGTAAAGGCGACGCGCATCGAATGGCAGAGCCGGCCCGCGGCGCTCTGTTTCTTCACTGACGTCAGCAACCGGGTTCAGGCGGAGCAGGATCGGATGCTCCTGGCCACGGCCGTCGAACAGGCCGTTGAAGCGATCGTCGTGACGGACCCCCAGGGGCGCGTTCAGTACGTCAATTCCGCCTTTGAACGGCTCACGGGCTTCACCCGCGGGGAAGTCCTGGGGCGCAGCCCCCAAATCCTGTATGGCGGAGAGACGCACCGCGACGCCTATGACCAGATGTGGGCCGCTCTGGAACAGGAACGGACCTGGAGCGGCCGCTTCCAGAACCAGCGCAAAGACGGCACGGTCTATGAGGAAGACCTCATGGTGTCGCCCGTGTTCGATGAACGCCGGCAATTGACCAATTACGTGATTCTGAAACGCGACGTGACGGCCCAGGTCAACCTGGAACGCGCATTGCGCAATGCCCAGCGCATGGAATCCATGGGGACGCTCGCGAGCGGGATCGCGCACGATTTTAACAACTCGCTCGCCCTGATCCTGGGACGATGCGAACTGGGCATCAGCACGCTGCCCAAAGAACATCCCGGCGTCGCGCAGTTCGAGAGCATCTACCGGGCGGGCCAGCGCGCGGCCGGCGTCGTCAAGCAGATCCTGGTCTTCTGCCGCCAGGCGGAACAGGAAAAGAAGCCCCTCATCATCGCGCTGATCGTCAAGGAAGCCGTGGAACTCCTGCGCTCGGCGCTCCCCAAGAACATCGAGATCCAGACCGACATCGACAAGACCGGCGGGCGGGTGCTCTCCGACCCGGCGCAAATCCATCAAGTGGTCATGAACCTCTGCACGAACGCCTTTCATGCGATGGGCGAACGCGGTGGGGTTCTCGCCATCAGCCTGAAAGACGTCGAGATGGACCGCCACGTGTACGTGGACGCCGGGGAACTTCATCCGGGACCGTATATGCTGCTCACCGTGAGCGATACCGGCAGCGGCATGGACCGCGCGACGGTTCAGCGCATCTTCGACCCGTTCTTCACGACCAAGGAACCCGACGAAGGCACCGGACTCGGTCTGGCCACCGTCCACGGCATTGTCACGGGCTGCGGCGGGGCGATCCAGGTCCGAACCGCGCGGGGCGCGGGCACAACGTTCGATGTGTACTTCCCGCGAAGCGCCGAGAAGGAGATCGTTGACCGTCCGGTGCCCCAGGATACGCTGGCGGGCACCGAACACGTTCTGGTCGTGGACGACGACGCCGATTTCGTCGAAATGTACCATTCGCTGCTCTCCCAGCACGGGTACCAGGTGACGACGTTTACCCGCGGGACCGATGCGCTGGAGTGTTTCCGGAACAATGCCGCGATGTTCGACGTAATCATCACCGACCACATCATGCCGGGCATGTCGGGCCTGGAACTGGCCAAACGGCTTCTCGAGATCCGCCCGGACATCCCTATTCTGTTGTCTACGGGACTCGGCAGACAGGATTCCCGGACCAGCGTGGCCGAAGCGGGCATCCGGGAGCGGCTGTTTAAACCCACCCCGTTGCCGCAGTTGATTGCGGCCATTCGGCGGGCGGTGGGGAAACCCGCCAAGTAGACCCGAGTCGGGCGCGGCAGCCCGCATCATTCCGGCTCCGCGGGACTCGCCCCACGCGCCCCGTGTGTTCGTTGCTTACATCCGCTCGGGGGCGGCGATGCCAAGGAGGCCGAGGGCGTTTTGGAGGGTCTGGCGCGTGGCCCGGCACAGTTGCGCGCGGGCCACCTGCTGCTCGCGCGTGGGCGCGGCGATGACCGGGCACTCGTGGTAGAACGTCGTGAAGGTGCGCGCCGTATCGAGGGCATATTGGGCGATCGGGGCGCAGTTGCGCTGTGCCACCGCCCCGGCCACCACCCCCGCGAACGACGCCAGTTGCATCAACAGCGCCCATTCCGCGGCGGTCTCGACGGGGAACGTGTCGCCCACGGTTTCAGGACAGTCGCCGAATTTGCGCAAAATCGACGCGATGCGCGCGCACGAGTATTGCACGTAGGGGCCGGTATCGCCCGTGAACGACAGGGCGGATTCCCATTCAAACACGACGTTCTTGTTGGGGTTCACGCGAAGAATGGCGAACCGCACGGCCGCGATTGCCACCTGTTTGACGATCTCACGCCGTTCGTCGGGGCTCAGGTCCTGGCATTGTTCCTCGACTTTTTCGGCGGCGCGCGATTCCGCTTCATCGAGGAAGTCGGAGAGCAGCACCACCGTGCCTTTCCGCGTCGACATCTTGCCTTCTTTGAGTGTGATGTAGGCGTAATAGATGGGTTCGGGCGTCGCAAACCCCGCGGCGCCGAGAATCAGGGCCACCTGTTCCGCATAGAGCTTGTGATCCTCGCCCAGGACGATCAGGTTGAGGTCCGCGCCGAGGCTCATTTTGTGGATGGTGTACGACAGGTCGCGGCAGCCGTACATGGAACTGCCGTTGGCCCGCATCAGCACGAAATACCGGCCTTCGTCGCGCTCGTGGCCCAGCTTCGCCAGGTCGACCACCACGCGGTCGTCCTCGTCCGTGAACACGGCGTCTTTCTCGCGCAGCGCCGCCAGCACCTGCTCCAGCCGCGCGTCGCGCAGGTAATCGGACTCGCGGTCGAACACATCGTAACTCGCCCCGATGCGTTCGAGCACGGCCAACTGGCCCCGGAGACAGAGATCGGTGATCCGATGGAATTTCTCCACCGTTTCGGGGTCCTTCTCCTCCATCTTGACGAGGAGTTCATACCCGCGAGCGGCGAATTCGGGTTCGGCCTCCGCCCGCTGATTGGCCTTCACATAGATGTCGAGGATCTGATCGAACGAAAGCTGTTCGGGGTCGGGACATTCGAGCACCAGCAGCCCGATCTGGCGGCCCATGTCATTGACGTAGTAGTGCACCTCGACGTCGTACCCTTCGAAGCGCAGCAGGCGGACCACGGCATCGCCGATCATGGCGTTACGCGCCCGGCCGACGTGCGGGCTGGCGTTCGGGTTGATGCTCGTATGCTCGATCAGCACCCGCTGGCCCGCGCCCGAAGCGTTCGCGCCGAAAGCGTCGCCCGCTTCCAGCACCGACGCGACGATTCGCCGGGCATACACCTCCCGGTTCAGCTTGAAGTTGACGTAGGGGCCCGCGACGCCGGTTTCGAGCACCTCGGGGCCAAATCCAACCTCCCGCGCGATGCGCGCGGCCAGTTGCGGGGGCGGGCATCCGAGTTTGCGCGCGGCGTCGAACGTGCGCAGCGCCACATCGCCCATCTCGGGCCGGGGCGGCGGGGCGAACGCAAGGTCCGCGGGCTCGATCCCCGGGATAGCGTCTGCAATGGATGCGGCAATCGACTTGAACAGGTCCACGGTACGTCTCGCTCGGTTGTTTGTTACAGTCAACGGGGCCATGCGCACTGAAACGCGAGTTGTAACACACGACCCGCCGGCAAGTAAAGAAAACGCCCGGGACCGACGGGCGCGGGTCCCGCACCGGAGTCAAGCGGGGAGATTTTCACGAGAGGCAATCGGCGGCGGCGTGGTAGACCCGGCGGGCCCTATGGACGGCATGGACCGTATGGACGTGCCCGCCTGAACGGACGCCGGGTGTCTGGGCTTTACCCGCTGCCTCGACACGTGCGGTGTCGTTGGGCCGAGCCGTCCACCCCGTCCATCGATTCGGAGCCGGGTTCTCTCTTGACGCGAACCCCCGGGAACCCTACAATGACTGGGCGGGGCGACTTTTACATTCACAGTGTGCGCAGAGTACTATTGTAGGTGCCGTGAGGGTTGGTGGATGGCGGAGGGCATGGAACTGTCCGGGGGGCGGAACCAGATCATGCTGCCAGCAGGGGCGTGTTGCCCAATGGAAAGAGAATGAGCTTAACCTCAAGAGAGCCAACGAAAAGGCGCATCGGCGAACTGCTCATCGACGCGGGTCTGGTCACTCGCGAACATGTCGAGGAGGCCCTGGAGAAACAGCGCCGCGAGGGCGGGAAGCTGGTTGAACTGCTCATTGCGCTCGGGCGGCTGCAGGCCAATGAGTTTGTGAGCTTCCTGGCGCGTCAGGGCGGTTTGCCGAGCATTGATCTTCAGAACTATGAGATTCCCCGGCAGATCATTGCGCTGCTGGAGCGCGATTTTGTTTTGAAGCACGAGGTCATTCCCATTGACAAGCTGGGCCGGTTGCTGACGGTGGCGATGGTGTGTCCGCTGGACTCGGACACCATCGAAGAGCTTCAGCAGATGACGCAATGCAAGGTGAAGCCGCTGTTGTGCTCGCCTGACGCGATCCGTATGGCCATCCAGCGGTATTATCCCGTGGCGGGGCCGGCGCCTGCCCGGAAACCCGAGGGGGCGGCGCTGAACGTGGAAGGCCTGGCAGGCGCCCTGAGCCTGCGCAACGTGACCCGGCTGGTGCGCGAGATTGAGTCGCTCCCGGCGCTTCCCGAGACCATTCGGCGGGTTCGTGAATCGGCGTCGGATTCCACGGTCTCGGTGAAGGAGGTTGGGAAGATCATCTCGGGCGATCCGGCGGTGGCGGCCAAGGTTCTGAGCGTTGCCAACTCGGCCGCCTACGGGTTTTCGCATCGTGTGGACAGTGTCTCGCACGCGGTTTCGCTGCTGGGGCTTCGGGAGACGTATTCCCTGGTGCTGGCCCTGGCTATCGCCGACATCATGAAGGGAGCCCGGGGATTCGACTACAAACGGTACTGGGAACAGGCGGTCAACTGCGCCGCCGCGTCCCGGCTGCTGGCCGAGGAGCATGGCCGGACTGACAATGGCGGCACGTTCACGGCCGGGCTGTTGCACAATCTCGGCAAACTGGCCTTGGCCCACGTGGCCCCCGGCGCGTACCCGAGCATCGGGGCCGACCTCTACGGTCAGGACCTCATTGCAGCGGAGCAAAGGGTCTTTGGCATTGCCCACCCCGAAGCGGGCTACGAACTGGCGCTGCACTGGGACTTGCCCGAACATGTCGCCGAAGCCATCCGCTTCCACCACACGCCCGAGCAGGCCACGAAGCACGCCGACATCGTATCGCTGGTGGCCCTGGCGGTGCTGATGGTCTATGCTTCGATGTCCATGGATCCCAGCGACGACCGTTTCTTCGAAGAGCATAAAGATCTGTTGTGGCGCGCGGGACTCGAGCTGGAACGTTCAAAGACCGCCTATCACAGCTTCCTGATGCGGCTGATGGATCTGACCGCGGAAGCATTCACCGCCTGACCTGCTCGCGGGCGTCGGGGCCTGCCGCCGCGCGGGACTGCAAGAAATGCACAGTACGCCCCCGAATGCGCTTCTTTTGCACAGCGCTGGACCGCAAATGGCCCCAGAATGGATGGCACGGGCCTTGCGTCTTCCCCGGGTGGAACACAAAATGGCGCACCCCCGGAGGGTATATGACCCGAAGGGACGCCTGAAAGGAGATCCACCATGAAGACGATGAAACGGTTCGCGATTCCGGCGATGGCCGTGTTGCTCGCTCTCGCGGTAGTGCCTGTCTTTGCGCAAAGCGACCAGGCGCCGCGAAACCCCAACACGATGCTGGAGAACCCCGGCGTTGCCCCGAATATCCCCCCCGTCGCTGAGGATGGCACTCAGCCCGAACCGCCCGTGCCCGGCCGCGGCCGTGGAATGCGCGATGGACGCGGCATGGGCCAGGGGCCCGGTCTGGGACGGGGCCGTCTTGGCGAAAACGTCGCGGGCGAAGGGTATGGCTGCGGTGCCTGCGGTGAAAAAGGCCTGGCGCCAGAATCTGGTGACGGACGCGGCATGGGCCCGCGCCGTGGCGCCCGCGGCGAGTTTGGTGAACCGGGTCTGGCGCCCGGATTCGGCGGCGGGCGCGGGATGCGCGGTGGCCGAGGCATGGGCCAGGGCCACGGACGCGGCCAGTGCGACGGGAGCTGCGGCGAATGCGCCAAGGGCATGGGCCAGGGCCGCGGGATGCGCGGCGGACGCGGCATGGGCCAGGGCCGGGGTCTGGGTCGTGGCATGTGCGACGGGAACGGCGGCGATTGCGCCATGGGCATGGGCCAGGGCCGCGGGATGCGCGGCGGACGCGGCATGGGCCAGGGCTACGGACGCGGCCAGTGTGACGGGAACTGCGGCGAGTGCGCCAAGGGCATGGGCCAGGGCCGCGGGATGCGCGGCGGACGCGGCATGGGCTATGGCCGTGGCGCCCGCGGCGAGTTTGGTGAACCGGGTCTGGCGCCCGGATTCGTCGGCGGTCGCGGCCAGGGCCAGGGCCAGGGCCAGGGCTACGGGCGCGGTCCCCGCGACGGCAGCGGTCCCGGCCGGGGCTCCCGATTTGGCGCGGGATGCGACCCGGATTGTCCCAATGCCCGCTGATGGTACACTGAGAGGTCATGGAACCGAAGGGTAACATACGCAACCCGGTGATTCTGGTGGTGCTGGCAGCCGCGGTACTGGCGGCTGCCAGCATTTTTCTGTTGCTCCGGCAATACCGCGTCGAGGTAGACAACGCGCAGGTCCAGCTTCTGGCAAAGGGCCACACCACCCTCGACGCTTTGACCGCGGGCATTCGCGCCCAGAGCCGCCGGGGGATGTACCGGGCCGAACGGCTGACGGCCATTTTTGATGAGCTGGCTCAGACGCCCGGTATCCTGGCGCTCCAGCTCCGTTCATCGAGCGGCGCCCTCGTGGCGGCGGGCGGCGAACGCGTAACCGTGCCGGACCTGCCTCCCGGAACGGAACTCTGGAACCCGGACACGTTGACGATGACGGCCTCGGCCGACTTCACGCATGACGGACCCGGCACGGGGCCCCCGGGACGGGGCCGTGGCGAGGGCGGTTTCGGGTTGGGACCGCGGCGAGGCGGCGGACGCGGCTTTGGCTACCGGCCGAACGACCCCGACGCGGGCGATACCCCCTGGGAAGAGGGACCGCACGTTCTGACCGTGGTGCTTCACACCGGCGAAGTCCGGCTCGCGATTCGCAACGCGCGCTTGCGACTGGCCGGCGGGGCGCTCGTCGTGCTGTTGGCGATCGGCTCGGGCGCGTGGGCCTTCGTATCCCAATTGCACCAGCGCCGGCTGATGACCGGCCTGCTGCTGGCCGAAGAGCGGGTCGCGCAAAGTGAACGGCTCGCCCGTCTGGGCGCGGGGCTGGCCCACGAGACCAAGAATCCCCTGGGCGTGGTGCGGGGCCTGGCCCAGTCGATCCTCGAAGCGCCGGAGGCCGATCGCGACATCCGCGGCATGGCGCAACAAATCGTCGATGAATCCGACCGGACCGTGGGACAGATCAACTCGTTCCTGGGGTTCGCGCGTCCGCTGGAACCCGAGTTGCGGCCCGTCGACCTGTCCGGTCTGCTCGATGCCATGAAACCGCTGTTCGAAGCCGAAGCGCGCGGCAGCGGCATCGGGATAGTCTGCGCCGGCAATCAATTGACCGTCCGGGCCGACGAATCGATGCTTCGCCGGGCCCTCCTGAACCTCGTGATCAACGGCATCCGCGCGGTGAAACGTCAGGGCACGGTCGCCGTGCGCGCGGAGCACGCCCACGACGGCGTGCGCATCGTCGTCGAAGACAACGGCTGCGGCATTGCTCCCGAAGATCTGGCGCGTCTCACGGACCCCTATTTCGGTCGCTTCGAGGAAGGCTCGGGGCTGGGACTGTCGATCGTGGACCAGATCGCCCGGGCGCATGGCTGGCGGCTGAGATTCCGCTCCGAGCCGGGGGCGCATACGCAGGTGTCGCTCGAAGGCCTGTCTGAGGTACGCTAGGGATATGATGGAACCACGTCACCGCATTGCCATTGTCGACGATGATCCGGGCCAGCGCCAGTTGCTGGCGAACGCCCTCGAACGCGCGGGCTACGAGACCCTCCGCTGCGAGGACGGACGTCAGGGGCTCGAGGCGGCTGATGACGCCTCGCTCATGCTGCTTGACGTGCGCATGCCCGGCATGAGCGGGCTTGAGGTGCTCGCGCGCGTGAAACGCGACCGGCCCCAGCTCCCCGTGATCCTGCTCACCGCGTACATCGACGTGCGCGACGCGGTCAGCGCGATGAAACAGGGGGCACTGGACTATCTCGAGAAGCCGGTCGACCTCGATGAGCTCATCGCCGCCGTAGACGACGCGTTGGGCGCCACGGGCCGGGCCGTCTCGCAAGGCGATACCCCCGAAATCCCCCAGGGCATTGTCGCGGAGAGCGACGCCATGCGCAGGGTGTTTCAGCAGGCCGCCCGCGTGGCGTCCTCCGAAGCGACCGTGCTCCTGCTCGGCGAAAGCGGCACGGGCAAGGAAGTGCTGGCCGAGTTCATTCATCAGCGCAGCGCGCGCGCGGAACGGCCGTTGGTGCGGGTGAACTGCGGCGGGCTGCCCCCGAACCTCATCGAAAGCGAGTTGTTCGGCCATGAAAAGGGCGCGTTCACGGGGGCTCTGGCGCGCAAGCGCGGTCGCTTCGAACGCGCCGACGGCGGCACGATCTTTCTGGACGAGATCGGCNNTCGACGAAATCGGCGAACTGCCGCTTACCGTGCAACCCACGCTTCTGCACGTCCTCGAGGACGGCGCCATGCGCCGCGTGGGCGGCAGCCGGGAACTGACCGTCGACGTGCGCGTGATCGCGGCGACCAACCGCAGCCTCGAGGACGACGTCCGGGACGGGCGCTTCCGCGAGGATCTCTTCTACCGGCTCAACGTGTTTGCGCTCGAGGTGCCGCCGTTGCGCGAACGGCGCGACGACATCCTCCCGCTGGCCGCGCATTTTCTCAAAGACGGCAAACGCCGCCTGGCTCCGGCGACCGAACGCGTGCTGATGGCCTACGACTGGCCGGGGAACGTCCGCGAGCTGCGCAATGCCATGGAACGCGCGGGCATCATGGCCGACGGCAATCTGGTGCTGCCGAAAGACCTGCCGCCGCAGCTTCAGGACGCCGCGCCCGCCGGCACATCCGGCACCGTGCTCGTGGGCGACATGCGCGAGATCCAGCGGCGGGCCATTCTCGAAGCCATCGAAAAGACCGGCGGCAACAAGACCCGCGCCGCGGACCTGCTCGGTATCAGCCGGCGCAACCTCATCTACAAGCTGAGGGAGTATGGCCTGTAGGCGGCGTCCATCCCGACGTTCCCGTTTCCGCGGCAAGGCGCACCCCTGAGTTGCGGCGCTCCAATTGACTATCCCTGGCCCGCCCGCTATCATAGACTTGTCCCAATCGGGATCGAAATCGAAATCGAAATCGAAATCGGGATCGTACATTCATGAGCCTTGGCCACGAGAAACTTGACGTCTACCGGCTCTCCCTCGGGTACGTGGCATGGGTCTTCCAGCAGGCGAACACGCTGAACGGCATCCATCGTTCAGCGCGGGACCAATGGCTTCGCGCCAGCCAGTCGATTCCGTTGAATATCGCCGAGGGAAATGGCAAGACCGCCGACGCGGATCGCCGCCGGTATTTTGAAATCGCTCGCGGCTCGGCGATGGAATGCGCGGCGATACAGGATGTCCTGGTTGTCGGCCAGGCCCTGGGCGAAGCGGAAAGCGAGAGCCGCAAGCATGAATTGAACCGCATGGCGGTTATGCTCAGCCGGCTGGCTGGAAGAGGCTACCCGGTCGGGGAGCAGCCCGCGGAGTACCGGTGTGGTGAAGAGGATGGCGAGCCCGAGCTCGATTGCGATTGCGATCCCGATTTCGATTTCGATCCCGATAGGGATTTTGATGTGAAGAGGTTGAAATCCCATCCAGGGGGTGGGAGCAATTCGATACCGTCATGAGACGAGGTACGGCGCATCATGCACATGACCTATCTGCTGCCCGGCGTGCTTATCGCCGCGCTCTGGCTTGGCCGGCCCGCGGCCGCGCAGGAACGCCCGGCGTCTCCCGACTGGGGCATCGAGGCGGGCTGGCTGGTTCGCGACGACACTGCGCGGCCCGGTGAGGGCTTCGCGGCCAACCTCCGCATTGCCGACCACGGACCGCTGCTCACCGACGCGGAGCCGCCCCGCATCGAGAGCCGCCAGTCGGCGTACGGCGGGTTCGAGACCCTCTACACGACGGGGCGAGGCGTCCTGATCGACCGCTGTGTCCCCTTTCCCGAACTCGGGCAGCGCGCATGGCGCCGGTCGCTGCATTACACCAACACCTCGGGCGAGACGCAGGACATCCTGTCCGCGGAAATGCACATTTCGCCCGTGTTTTCGCAGGACAGAGGGGCCTGGAACACGACGCATTTCCGTATGGCCAACACGCCGTCGGGGCAAAGCCTCTGTTTCTCGTACTGGAGCGATGCGGACCCGTATACGGTCGGGGACGGCGGCGTCGAGATCGCGAGCCAGTGGCGCCTTGCGCCGGGCGCGGAAGCGACTATCGGCCAAATGAGCATCTGGCTCGGACGCCCCGGCCCTGCGGGGTTTCCCGTCGAAGCCCGGCGCTGGTTCCGCGCGCACGGATTCGCCCACCCGCTCGAGTATCCCGACTGGCTCACGCGCGGCATTCTGTACGAGGCGTCGGCCGCGGGCCATGTCGATTCGCGGTTCAGTGATGTCGGTGGATTCGACGCGTTCAGCAAACAGGTCGACTACCTGGCCGACCTCGGCGTGAATGTCCTCTGGCTGAACGCGGTGCACGCGCACAAGCGCCCGCCCAATCCCACC
The DNA here is from genome assembly GCA_002348185.1 of Candidatus Hydrogenedentes bacterium UBA2224. GTDB lineage: Bacteria > Hydrogenedentota > Hydrogenedentia > Hydrogenedentales > SLHB01 > UBA2224. The sequence goes on from DDYW01000146.1 coordinate 15,559, forward strand.
GACGGCGCCTGGAACCACTACGATCCGCTCGATTTTGACGTTGTGGACCCGGTTCTCGGCGGACCGGACGCGCTTGCCCGGCTCGCGGACACGCTCGAAGACGCCGGCATCCATGTGTTATGCGAAGCCGTGCCCCACGGCGGCCACAGCACACAGGCCGCGGCCCTCGAAGGGTGGTGGACGCGCGACCGCGACGGGCGGCCCCGGCGTCCCTGGGGCGGCTACGGTCTGGACAACGCGTCGCCCGAATGGCAGGCCGTCATCGGCGGCCACATGGCCCTGCTCGCGCGCGAATTCGGCATCGAAGGCGCCCGGATTGACGTGGCCGACGGGCAAGGCCCGAACTGGGGGTCGCCGCGCACCCCTCACGCGTCCTATTCCACCGTCGGCGGGGGACTCGAGATGATGCGGGCCATTCGCGACGGCATTGCGCAGGGGCCGGCCTCGCGGCCCGTGCTGATTCCCGAAAGCCCGCTGCGGCGCGAGTACTTCGGCGTTGCGAACGCGCATGTCGTCGGATACGGATTTGAGTTCGTCGATTTCATCCGCGACCACACCGGGCTGGCCCTTGATGCGCCCGCGCGGATGGCGGCACGGCTCCACGCTTTTTTCGAGGCCGAACAGGGGACGATGCCGCCCGGCGCCTTGTTGATCCGGACGCTCAACAACCACGATACGGTGGTCGGGGGGGGCCGTGTGCAGAACCGCTTCGGTGCGGGCCTGGCGCGGGCGCTCTACGGCGTCTGCCTGGCGGTGCCCGGTCTGCCGATGCTGTACCAGGAGGAGGAAACGGGCAGTTTCGAGGCGCTGCGCGCGATGAACTGGACCCGGCGTCTGCTTCCCGAACTGGGCGCGGGCGAGGCCGAATTTTTGTCCCCGGGCTATTTCGCGCCCGAGGTGTTCGCGGTGATGCGCAGGGATGCGCAGCGCCAGACCCTGGTCCTCGTCAACCTCTCCGGCAGAGCGGTCTCGGGCCGCGCCGTCATGCCCGACAGCGTGCCCGACGAGACCACGGTGTACGATGCCGCCGCTGTGGTGGCCCCTGGTGCCGGCCAGGGCGTCCCGCGAGCCGCGCACGTGCGTGATCGCGCCGTGGACTGGACCCTCAAACCCTACGAAACGGCCTTTCTGCGCATCGGCGCGCCGCCGGAAGCGTCTGTTCCGCCCGCGCGATTCGCGTCCCCCGCCGCGCGCGAATCCCATGACCCCGAAAGGCTCGTTTGGCAGGCCGGCCGCGAGGGGCTGGCGCTGCGCTGCGGCGCCATTGAAGCCACCTTGACCGTCCCCGGGATGGCCTGGGAGAGCAGCAATGACGGCGCGCGCGTAACGCGGCTGGCGTCACCCGCGGGCGTCATTGAATGCCGCGAAGAACCAGGGGGCATCGCGGTAAGCTGCGAGGCCGGCACGGAGTATGCGCACACGCCGCTGACCCTGCGGATAACGAACGCGCGGGGATGGAAGGTGTCTGGCGAGAGCGCGGTCCTTGCCGACTGGTTTGTGCCACGCCACCGTCCCTTCCCCGAGGAGGCCGGATACGTGTGGCGGCCTTCCGACGTCTGGGGATACCTGCCGCACCGCCTTTACAACGGTGTGCTCCCCGCGGGCCGGCTCTGGCAGAGCCTGCTCGAGCCGCTTCATACCGAAGCGCCCTCCGTGGCGTTCTTCAGCGGGGATGGGCGCGGCCTGGCGCTCCGGCAGATCCAGACCACCGCCATGAATGTGGTGTTGCACGATGGCAGCGGCGCGGACGACGCGGGCGCGGCACCACCCGCGTTGCAGTTTTTCGCCGTCGACAGCAGCCTGCATCCGGAGGTGCAGCATCTGGGCTGTCGGCAGCCGTGGGTGCTGTCCGGGCTTCAACCCGTGGAGCCGCGGCCTTTGCGCGTAACGTTCACGCTCACCCCACTGGGCGATGCCGCCGGAGAGTTTGCCGCGGAGCGCGCAGCCCGCTCGGCACGGGGACCGGTTCTCGAACGCGACGGCCCGGAGTTCGTCGATGCGTTCGGGGCCGTGTTCATGCCCGAACCGGCGGCGCTCACGTGGCGCAACCTCGCGGCGGTTCCGGGCGTCTACCGGGTGCAGTTCGAGCTGCGGCACAGTGAACGCGGCCCGGATGACCGCGAGTTGACCGATGCCTACGCGCTCGAGTTCGACGGCACGCCTGTGGCGCTCTACTGGATCAAGCTGAACACCGCCTCGACCGGGAATGCCTGGTTTGGCCATGCGCAGACGCCCCCCCTCGACCTCTCGGGCGGCCCCCATACCCTCCGGATCCACACCAGCCGATCCTGGTGCGCCGTCCGCAACGGATTTCGCCTGCTTGCGTCCCCGGCGGAGTAGGGAATAGGGAAAGGCAGGTAGGGGCTATTCCAGGCCGTATTTCTTGATCTTGTACTGCAGGGTGGTGCGTTTCAGGCCGAGATGCTCGGCGGCCTTGGTCTTGTTCCAGCGGAAGCGTTCCAGGGCGGCCTGAATCATCTCGCTTTCGAGTTTGTCGGTGCGTTCGACGAGCGAGCCGTGCTCCGGCGCCCCGGCCGGTTCCGGCTCGTCGTCCTCCTGGATGAAGAAGAGTTCCTGGGGCAGTTCCTCGACGGTGATCACGCTGCCTTCGCACAGGACGACGGCCCGTTCGAGCATGTTCTCGAGCTCGCGGATGTTGCCCGGCCATGGATAGCGCATGAAGAAGCTCATGACCTCGTCTTCCACGCCGGTGACGTTCTTGCCGGTCTCGGCGCTGAACCGCGCCAGAAACACATCGACCAGCGACGGGATGTCGTCGCGACGGCGTTTCAGCGGCTCGGTGCGCAGCGAGAACACGTTCAGACGGTAATAGAAGTCCTCGCGGAAATCGCCCTTCCCGATGGCCTCGCGCAAGTCGCGGTTTGTGGCCGCCACGATCCGCACGTCGACCTTCATGGTCTGCTGGCCGCCGACGCGTTCGAATTCCCCCTCCTGCAATACGCGGAGCAGCTTGGTCTGAATGGAGGGATCGATTTCGGCGACTTCGTCGAGAAACAAGGTGCCGGTATGGGCCTGTTCGAATCGGCCCGCGCGCTGGCCCGTGGCTCCGGTAAACGCGCCGCGTTCGTGACCGAATAATTCACTCTCGAGCACGCCCGGCGCCAGGGCCGCACAGTTCAACGCCAGAAACGGCCGGTCCCGGCGCGGACTCGCCTCATGGATGGCCCGGGCCACCAGTTCTTTGCCCGTGCCGCTCGGCCCGGTGATCAGCACGGAGCTCCGGCTCGGCCCGATCTTATCGATCATCTTCAGCAACTGCCGGGTCGAGTGGCTGTCGCCGATGATCTTGCGCGCGTCGGGCGGCCCGGCCGCCCTGTCTCGCGGCGGCCCGCTTTCCTTGCGCCGCCCGAGGATCTTGTCGACCTTCAGCTCAATTTCCTGGAGTTTGAACGGTTTCGCGATGTAGTCAAAGGCGCCCAGCCGCATCGCTTCGACCGCGGTTTCCAGCGAGCCATACGCGGTGATCACGATGATGCCCGCGTCAATCGCCGCTTCCTTCGCGGCCCGCAACACCGCCATCCCGTCGCGGCCCGGCATCTTCAAGTCCGTGATCACCACATCAAACGGCTGTTCGGTGAGCAGTTCGATGGCCTTATCGCCGTTCGACGCCGTGGTCACAGCGAGACCCCGGTCCGTAAACGCGGTTTCCAGGACTTGCCGAATGCCCGGTTCGTCGTCCACGACCAGCATCCGCGCTTTTGTTTCCGTTCGGGTCACCTCAGGCTCCTAGACTCTGGACGGATCGGGTTCCGTGTCGCGCAATGGCGTGCTTCCCCGACAGGCGTGGCGACGCGATGAATGCCTCGCCGGATCGCTCGGGCAAGCCGCGTTACAGCGGCTTAACTCGCCTATTTTGTATCACTTGTCGCGGGCGGCGTCAAATAATTGGCGGTGATTTGCGGGAAAGCGATCCCAACAATTCAAGAATTCTTCGATTCGTCGCCAAGGAGTTTGCGGAACGTGTCGAGGCGGTCCGAATCCGGCGGGCTGTCTCCGGCATCTCCGAAGAGGGTGTCCAGTGCATTGCGCGCCTGCTCTCCTGCCCCGGCGCCGGACGGGTCCGGTTCGCGGCTGGCGAACTCGAACTCGTCGCAGAAATTGCAGTCGGCCTTGTCGCCGACCCATTCGGTGTTGGGGATGTAGCATTGGTTGTGGGCGCCCGGCTCGTAGAAGCGGCAGTTCAGACAGCAGTGCAGGTACGCGGAACAGGCGTGGCAGACGTCCTTCGGCCCCGGCTGCTTTTTGCCGCCGCTCTCCCACGGGGCGCCACAGTGATGGCAGTGCGTCATGAATGGGACTCCCGTCCCGCACGCGGCGAACGCGTGCCGACTTACGGTCAGCGTACCCGCCCCGCCGCTCCCAGTCAACCGGTCGAGGCGGCCGAACCGCCCGCGGCAGGTCTCGTGAGCCCGCGCTACGGCCGACCGTCCGCACCGTCCTGCGGGTCTGCGTTGGAGTTGAGGCGCAGATGGGCTAGAATGGCGCCGACGCGGCTACACAGAAAAGGAGTCCCCATTCATGGTAGACCAGGAATTGCTCGACATATTGGTGTGCCCGGACAACAAGACCAAAGTGACGCTGGCGGACCCGGGCCTCATCGACAAGGCCAACGCCGCCATCGAGGCGGGCACGCTCACGAATCGCGCCGGGGAAACGGTCGAGGAGAAGATCGAGGGCGGACTGGTGCGGGAAGACCGGGCGTATATGTATGCCATTCGCGATGACATCCCCATCATGCTGATTGATGAGGCGATTCCCCTGGACCAGTTGGCCTGAGCTGGCGGGAGGGTATGCTGACCGCAAGCGGGCCGGGCGCCCGCATGCCAGCCAACGGGGGGGCTGTGTCATGAGAGCCTTTGAACCTTTTCTGGACGGTTACTGCAATGTCCACCTCCAGTTGTACGAACATCTCCGCGACCGCAACCTGAACGCGGTCTGGGACCACATCCGCGCCAAGGAGGCCCTCACCACGGCCGACGAAGTCCGCGCCCGCGCACACCACGTTCGGCAGGCCTTTCTCGATTCGCTGGGCGGCATTCCGCAGACCGAGGAACCCCTCAACGCGCGTTCGAGCGGCGTGGTGCGGCGAACCGGCTACGCCATCGAGAAGATCATTTACGAAAGCCAGCCGAAGGTCCATGTCACGTCCCTTCTGTACGTGCCGGACCGGCTGGCCCGCCCCGCGCCGGCGGTGCTGTTCCTGTGCGGTCATGCACGGGAAGCCAAGGCCTGGCCGGAATACCAGCGCGTCTGCCACGACCTCGCCATCAACGGATTCGTGGTTCTGGCCCTTGATCCCACCGGCCAGGGTGAACGCGTAACGCACTACGACCCCGACACGGGCGCGATGCCCATTCCCTGGGGCACCACGGAACACTCGTACCAGGGTCTGCAGTGCGTCCTCACCGGCACCAACATCGCGCGCTATTTTCTGTTCGACGCCATGCGCGGCCTCGATTACCTCGCCTCGCGTGAGGAAGTCGACGCTTCGAGGCTCGGCGTCACGGGCAACTCGGGCGGCGGCACGCAGACCACCCTGTTGTGCATGGCCGGCGACGAGCGGGTCAAGGCCGCCGTGCCGTGCACCTACGTCACCTCGCGCGAGCACTATTACGTGACTGGCCAGGCCCAGGACGCCGAGCAGCTCCAGTTCGGCATGACCAGCGCCGGCATCAATTTTGACGATATGTTCCTCCCGTTCGCGCCGCGCCCGCTCCTCATCGGCGCGGTGGAGTCGGATTTCTTCACGCCGGAGGGCACGGCGGTCACCCACGAGCGTCTGCGCGCGTTTTACCGCATTCTGGGCCACGAAGACCTCGTGGACTGCGTGTTCGCGCCCGGCACCCACCGATATTGCCGGGAACTGCGCGAGGCCGCCGTGAACTGGTTTCGCAGCCATCTGATGGGCGCCGAACCCGATTTCAGGACCGCGCCGGACGCGGCGATTCCCGTCTCGCCCGACTCGGAGCTCTGGTGCACGCGCCGGGGGCACGTGCTCACGGACTGGCCGGACGCCCTCACGCCGTTTCATCTGAACCGGGCGATCATCGGGGAACGTCCCACGCCGCCCGACACGGGCACGCTGCGGAACACGCTGATCGACACGCTGGCCATACGCGAGCGCATCGAATCTCCTGAACGCCTGTGCCCGCGGATGGTCAAGACCCAGGCCGGCCGGGACGTGACGGCCCATTCGGTGTTCTTCGTGAGCGAGCGCAACGTGATGGTTGCGGGCTGCGTGCTGCACCGGCCGGATGCCGTGCCGTCGGAGGCGATCATCGGCCTCGCGCCCGGCGGCACCAACGCGCTCGACGTGCACCTGGAGACGGAGCGAGACCTGCTCGATGCCGGAAAGGCCCTCTTCGTGTTCGACGTCCGCGGGACGGGGGCCGTCGAATCGGCCACGATCAATCCCCACGAACAGGGGCTCCCGGGCCTGCATTACCACACCGAGAACCGGCTCGCGTACGACGCGTACTGCGTCGGCGAGTCGCTGCTGGGCATGCGCGTATACGATGTGTTACGGGCCGCCCAGTACCTGCGGGAGACCGCGCCGTTCGAGCGCCTGGGCATTCGCGCGCGCGGGCTCCAGCCCTCGCTGTGGGCTTATCTGGCGGCGGCGCTCGATGCGTCCATCGAATCGGTGCAAGTGTATAACCTCATCCCCTCGTTCGAAGCCATCGCGCGGACAGAGCTGTATACCATGGCATTCACGCCGGCCTGCATGCTCCACGGCGTGCTCGAGCATTTCGACCTGCCCGACCTGATGCGCCTGTTCCAGGGCCGGGACGTGCAGGTCCGCGAAGAGCCGGTCGAATCGCGTCTGTAGCCCGCAGGTCCCCGTTCGGACGAGAAGATTTTCGGGGGAGGCCATCGGCGCTGGCGGGGTGGACCCGATGGACGGTATGGACATGCCGGCCTGAACACTTGTGAAGGGGTTGAATAGAGGTGCCGGGTTTATGGGCCTGGCCGGGTTCGACACCTGCGGTGTCGTTGTGGGCACAGTCGTCCATGCCGTCCACCGCGCCCACCGGGTCCACCCGGTCGACCGGGCCGGGCCCATCCCGGGTTTTGCATCCCACGTGCGGTCTGTGTTATCCAACGCGCAGTATCGTTTGGTCTTGATCATCCCGGAAAGGAGTCTCGGGGAAATGCGTATCGCCTGCCGTACCGGCCGGATCATTGTGCTGAGCCTGTTATTCGCGGGCCTTCTGAGCGTCGCGCTGCCCGTCTGTGCCGCCGAGGGTGAATCCGCGCCGGTGTCCGGCGCCGAGACGGAGCCAGGCGCGCCCGCGGAGGCGACCGCGGAGGGGGAGGCCGCGCCGGAAACCGGCGAGGCGCACCTCGAGGAGATCCAGAAAAAATGGCGCCAGGAACTGCTTCAGTTGCAGCGCTGGGACATCACCATCGAACACCTGGGCTACGCCGGCGCGACGTTTATGCTGCTGTGGATCGCCGCGGGCATCACGCGGGGCGTGCTTCGGCGTATCGTGGTCAGCCGGCGGCTCGAACGGCGGCAGGAATCCGGCCGCATGATGCAGCGCCTGCTGCTGGTGGTGCTCCGCCGGACCAGCAAAGGGTGCATCTTTCTGGTCACGCTGTTCATCGCGCTGCAATGGCTGTGGGTGAGTGACACGTTTGTCGGCAAGCCCATCGTCACCCTGACGCTCATTTACCAGGTGGCGCAGTATGCGAGCGGGTTTGCGCGCCGCTATCTCGACAGCATGCGGCTTCGCCGCGGCCGTGAGGACCCCAGCCGGGTGTCCTCGTTCGGCATCCTGTCGTTCGTCGCGCAGGTGGCGGTCTGGTCGTTGGCCCTGCTCGTGGCCCTGCAGAATCTGGGGTTCGAGATTACCGCGCTCGTCGCGGGACTCGGGATCGGCGGCATCGCCATCGCGTTCGCCCTGCAGAACATCCTCGGCGACATTTTCTGTTCGGTAGCGATCATTCTCGATAAACCTTTTGCGGTGGGCGATTTCATCATTGTCGGCGAGCAGATGGGCGTCGTCGAGAACATCGGCATCAAGACGACCCGCGTCCGCAGCATCTGGGGTGAACAGATCGTCTTCTCAAACGCGGATCTGACCAGCAGCCGCATCCGCAACTACAAACGGATGAAGGAGCGGCGCATCACCTTCACCCTGGGCGTCGTCTACGATACGCCCGTCGACAAACTCGAGCGCATCCCGGACATGCTGCGCGACGCGATCACCTCGGCGCCCCTCACGCGGTTTGACCGGGCGCATTTCAAGAAGTACGGCGACTTTTCGCTGGATTTCGAGATCGTCTATTTCGTCCTGAACCCCGATTACAATGTCTATATGGACATCCAGCAGAAGATCAACCTGGCCATTCTGCGCCGCTTTCAGGAAGAAGGCATCGCGTTTGCCTACCCCACTCGCGAGGTGATCATCCGGAAGCAGCAGGACTGAGTGTCGCGGCGCCCGCGTCCTTACCCGTGAGGCGGGTGCCCTTTCACGGCGGGATCATACGCGCGTAAAGCAGGGCGCTTGTGTTCGGGCACGAGGGGCGTCCAGTCCGTGAGCGGCATGACCGTCCCGACGCTCGCCCCGGTTGTGAGGCGCACGGTCACGATTTGCTGGGGCCGGATGCCAAACCGGTACTCGGGCCCGCCCGAAAGCGGGCTGGGCCGTTGGCCGGTAAGATCGGTGAGCGCGGCCGATTCGTGGGGCAGGTGAACGGCGAGCACGGCCTCGCCCGCAACTCCGAGGCATTCCACCAGGCGCAGTTCGATGTGGCCTTCTTCGCGCCGCATGGCCTCGACCACCACGTTGTCCGAGGTATGCAGCAGGGACTCCGCATTCCCGCCGGCGGTGTCTTTCGCCGCGACGGGCGGAGCGTTGTACGCCCATCCCGCGCGCGCGATCCGGGCGTTTGGCCAGTCCTCGTCGTGCGCGAGCAAAGCATACTGCAGGTGATGCGCGCCTTTCCCGCTGAGCCACGGGCACGGAAAGCCCATGTACGTTTCCACGGCGTTGAGCAGGAAGAGCAGCGGGGTGTTGCCGTCGATTTCCCGGCCCGGCAGGCCGCGGTCCAGCAGGGCCGCGCCGCCGCCGTCCTCGAACGCATAATGCGACCACCGCACCGCCGGCGTGATGCCTTTCATGTAGCCGTTCATCGCGCCCGCGGGCTCCGGCCACGCGCCCTGCGAAAAGCCATACGGGATGCCGCGCCGCGCCATCGCGATCTTCGGCGCGAGGGGGAATTCGGCCACCACCACCGTGCGATCCGGGATATCTTCAAGATACGTGTCAAAATCGATACGGGGATGGTCCCGGTAGAACGTCATGACCCGGCGAGCCTCCTTCCCGCCGTAGAAGGCGCCGGTCACCTCAATGATCGTGGCGAGCGGCCCTTCATAGGCCGTGACCCGGCAGGGGAACTCGTTCGAGGCGGCCCGGCGCTCGCGTTTCGGCCGGAAATCCATGTCGTTCCCGCCAAAATAACTGCTGCCCTGGCCCGACTNNGCCCGACGTCGGGGATTCCGCCACCAGCACGTTTGCCGGGGCCGCGAGAAGCTCCCGACCCGAAGGTTTCAGTGTCAGCGACACCAGGGCGCCGGTTTCCGCGTCGATGCGGGCTGTATAGAAGGCCGTTTCGACGGCGCCGGGCAGCTCGATGGGCCGGGAAGGCGCCGGGGCGTTTCCCGGTCCGAAGGACACCCACCCGGTCGAGGGCAGTTCCGGCAGACAGAGGATTTCCCCCGAGGGCAGAGTCTGGCACGGCGTATCGCCCAGCCCGGACGCGTAGTGCGGCGGCAGCAGCACGGGGTCGAAGCGCCGCCAGTTCGCGGGATTGAACAGCGTGACCGCGTCGCCGTTGCCGCGGAGCGTGCTGATGCTTTCCCCGCTGATCCGGGCGCACGCGGCGTCCACCCAGTCAAAACGGTCTTTAACATCCCATGAATCCGGATGTTCAAAGACCATGCCGCCCGCCCCGCCCCAGAGGGTGTTGCGGTCCATGTTGAGCAGCATAAGGAGCCAGGCGTGGTAGAGGTCCTGCGCGGGATAGGCGGTTTCATGACGCAGGCTGGCGATTGTGGCGAGCATTTCCGAGGCCTGGAGCGCGTGTTCGGCGCGGCGGTACCGCTGCTTGACCGCCGGATTCTGGATCCAGAAGCCGTAATACGAAAAGTTCCAGCCGCCGGTGACCGTCGGCAAGGCGAGCGCGCCCGATGCGATCCCCGGTTTTACGGCGTCGACATAGTCCCCAAAGATGCTGAAACGGAGCGGCAGGTCCGGCGCGTTCGCGTTCCACTGCTCGAGGAACGCGCCCGGATACGGCGCATAGAGCGGCGCGAGACTGTAGTCGCCGCTTCCCGCCAGCACCAGCGTGGGCGCGCCGTCGGGCGTGCGCATGGTGGGCAGGTCGGCGAGCGACGTTCTGCGTTCGCGGGAGCGGGCGTCGTCGATCAGGGCCTGGAGCGCGGCGGCGTCCAGGGCCTCGGTTGCGCGGAACAGCGCGGGCCATTCGTTGTAATGCCCGGGCGACACGGTCAGGATGCGGGTGCCGTCGGGGCTCTGCCCCCAGTAGAGCGTGCTGCCGGAATTGTTCATCCGGCAATGGACAAACGTCTCCAGCCCGAGTCCCGCGGCAATCTGAAACATCTGCTCGTGCATGCCGGTCACGTCGATCATCCAGCAATGACGCGGGCGCACTCCGAGCACCTGTTCCTGCCACCGCAGACCTTCCACGCCCTGTTTCACCAGCGCCTCGCCTCCCGACAGGCAGATCGTGGGTTCGAGAAAGAACGCGTTCACCGCCTCGACCCGGCCTTCGGTCAGGCGCTGCCGGAGTTCGTCGAACCGCGCGGGCGCGAAATTCCGGATCGCGATCATCGTGTTTACCTCCGAGATCACGAAGGCATACGCGCTGTCCGACGCTGCGCGCTCGAGGTGATCCAGATAGCTGTTCGCGCAATAGACCCGTTCGTGCGAGAAATCCGTCAGCCACCCGCACGACGCCGGGTGAAAATTGGGCACGACAAACACCGTCTGGCTCAGGTCGGGCTCCGCCGCCGCGCCAAACACCGCGGGCGCCAATGCCAGCGCCGCCAACTGAACCGTCATGCTTCGCCCCATGGCCCGACCTCCCCTGCCTGCCGACCCGCCGGCGTTCCGCACAGCATCCCGGGACCCGTATGACGATGGAACACCGCCCGCCGAAAATCAAGCCCTTCCGGCGGATCCGGAGCGCCTCACCTGGGGTCTGGAGGCCAACCTGGCTTCTTGTCATTGGCCCAAAGACGCCCCCGGCGGCACCAACGAACAGGGGCAATACGAAGTCAAAACACTCCCCGCCGGGGAGTACCTGGTTCAATACAATATGTGGCTCTACGAAGATCACCGGGGCGGCGCCCAAGCGGTCTGCTTCCGGACAGTCGACATCGAGGCGGGGCACGTCACCGAGGTCGATGTGCAGTACGACGGCACTGGCGTGATACATGGCGCATTCTCCGGGCCTCGTGGCGAGAGTTGGCGGGAGCGCAACTGGCGCGTCGAGTTACATGACCCCGCCTCCCCCGACGGGACGAGTTCCCGCGCGGGCACCTGGAAATTCGAAGAGAACGGCCGCTACGAGATACCCGGCGTGCCTGCGGGCACCTACCGCGTCGTCGCTTACTGCAACGGTCCCGACGGAACGCCCCAGGAGCAGTCCGAGACGGTCTCCCTCGCCGAGGGCGGAACCGCGACAGCGGACTTCGTTTTCTGAGAACGCGAAAACCCGCGACAACAAACCATCAGCCGTCGGGCTCACCCGGTGGACGTTGTGGACGCTATGGACCTTATGGACTATATGGACGTGCTGGCCTGAACGATTGTGAAGGGGTTCGAAATCCGGATGACCACGCGGCTCGCGTGGTCCTGCACGGTATCCGGACTCCGGGGACCCCGGAACGGGGTCCAATTTGAGTAGCCATGGGCGCAGCCCATGGATCACGTCACACAACGACCCAACCCCGATAGGGGTTGAACAATGGCGGCGAATTTGTTCAACCCCCGTTCGGGGGTTGGGATAGGGGGTTGCGGCTGATCCACGGGTTTCACCCGCGTCTATTCAAGTTTGACACCTTCGGTGTCGTCGGTACGGGCGGGGCCGTCCATGCCGTCCACGCCGTCCATCCCGTCCATCCCGTCCATCCCGTCCACGCGGTCCACACGGTCCACACGGTCCACACGGTCCACACGGTCCACACGGTCCACGCGGTCCACGCGGTCCACGCAGACCCGCGTTTGCATTGCGCACGCCCGGGTCAATCCCGGGTGCTCATCCCTGTGGCCCAGGCGTCTCGCCTGTGTTTTTGACCCGGGTGCAGGGCAACATTCTTGCCCCGTGAGGCGGGGCTTCGCTATGCTGTTGGGGCGAATGAGCCAACCGGGTTCTGTATCGAATCACAGCGAGAAGGGAGAGGCATGTCCATGAAGCGCATGGCGGCGGTGGTGATGGGTCTGGTGCTGGGGGCGTCGGGCGCGATGGCGGCCGAGGCCAGGGCGGCGTCGGTAACGTGGCGGGAGTTGTGGCATGCCGGCGCGCCGGTGCTTCTGCCCATCGAATCCGCCCCGGCCGACATTACGCTGACGTTTCCGCGCGTGGAACTGGAGGAGGGGGAATCGCCGTGCCTGCGGTTCCGTGCGCGTCTGGACGCCCCGCAGGATGCGGGGTGGAACAACTACCTGGCCGTTTCGTTGAACGGCACGGCGTTCGACGCCAGGACGGGCGCGGGCGAGCCGCGTGTGCTCAACCGGCGGAGCGTTTTCGAGACAAGCCATCCCCGGTATCCGCTGATCAACCTGTTTGAAGCCCGGTCCGGGCTGCCCTGTCTGCAGGCCTTCTTCGGCCCGGCGGAACCGCAACTGGAGGGGGTGCTCACGGATCGCGATGAGGGGTACTGGTATCTGCTGGACATCAGCGACATTACGCTGGGCTGGCGGAACGAGCTGACGATCACCAACACGGCCATTGCGGAATACTGGAACGGCACGCCGCCCGAGGGCATGCAACTGATCGTCGAAGACCTGAGCGTGGGCGCCGTGCCCGGGCGGGAGCTCCGGGACTTGCGCGCGGCGCACCTGGTCAAACGGCGGCCCATCTCGGGCATCACGGTTCCGGGCGAAGGCGACCCGGTGCGTATTCCGTCGGGCGGCGGCATGCGCATCGACATCGGCGGTGAGCCGTATTACCTTGAGACCTCGTTCTCGTATCCCCAGGACGGGGGCATGGGCTTCAATGAATTGAGCTGCACGGGCGAGATCGCCGGGGAGCCCGGCTGGAAACCCGAGGCGACTGTCGCGGTGCCCAGCGTGGTTCTGAAGGCCGAAGGGGCTTCCTACCGCGTGGAACGCCACATCCGCCGCCCGCAGGAACTCAAGGAACGGCCCGAAGGGCTGCCCGAAACCGATGAAGGGCCGTGGTTCGAGCGCACGCCGCGCTGCATCGTCATCACGGACACCATCACCAACACGACGAGCGAGGTGCTGGGGCTGGCGGTGCGCCACCGGCTCATCACGCCGGGCCGGCCGAATCAGGTCCGGCTTGGCGGGCTCGACACGCCGAGCCTGGGCCTTGGCGAGTTTCCCGAGAACCCGGCCGTCTACGTGGCCCAGAACCGCGGCGGCATGGGCATCGTCCCCGAAAACAACCTGATGCGGCTGCAGCAGGAACGGGTCCTGCGTGAAAACGCCCTCGAATTCGGCACGGAACGCCTGGGCCTCAAGCCCGGCGAATCGTACACGCTCACGCTGGCCGTGTATCCGGTCGAGGGCGATTACTTCGACTTCATCAACGCCGTGCGCAGAGACTGGGACGTCAATTTCACGATTGACGGTCCGTGGGACTTCTTCGATGTGCGCCGGCTCGCTACAGAAGAGGGCCGCCGGGAAGCCGCGGCGATGGTGGCGCGCAAACGGCTGAAATGCTTCGCGCTGACCCCCTGGTTCGAGTACTACAACGGCTGGGACTACTCGCGCGAGCAATACAAGCAGATGATGACCGAGGCCAGGGCCTTTATTCAGAGTATCGTGCCCGGGGCCCGCTGCCTGGCCTGCGTCGAAACCAATCTCGTGCCCGTGCCTTTGTCGTTTTTCCAGGGCGTTCTTCCCGCGGATTTCCCCATCGGCCGCGATGTGGGCGGCCAATACGGCCAGAAGGCCACGCCCGAGATGTCGGCATTTGTGGATGCGTCGGTCTGGGGCGATTCGGTGCTGCGCGATGCCGACGGCGGCGTACTGCTCGACTGCTGGTACGTGCAGCATTATGGCGCGAACCCCGCCCTCAATCTGATGGTCTATCCGACCCTCGACAATTACCGCCACAGACATTTTCTGGAACAGGCGGCGTTTCTGCTGGATGACGTGGGCCTCGACGGGCTCTACATCGACCAGTTCAGCCTTGCCTGGAGCGAGAGTCCCCAGCGGTACAACAAGGCCGCATGGGATGGCCGCACGGTGGTGCTCGACGCCAACGGCCGGGTCGCCGGGCAATGGACCGACCTGGGGCTGATCTCCGCCGAGGCGCGGCGGATCTGGGTGCAGACCGTCCTGGATCGCGGCAAGACCGTGGTGTGCAACACGCTGCCCGCCCTGTTTGAACTGCAGCGCCTGCGGGCGTTCCGGTTCATGGAAACGCAGGGCTATGACCCCCTCGCCGAGGGGGCGCCGTTCATGGACAAACTGGCGAAGGGGCAGCTCGGCTCGCCCATTGGACTGGGCCATGCCTTCCCGGCGGATGCGGGCGCCGACTTCTTCGTGCGGACCGTCGCCGCGCACCTTCGATTCGGGCAGTTGTATTACTACTACGCGACGGAGTTCCCCGCGCGCACGCCCGATGCCGACGGCGACGGCGTGGAGGAATTTGGTCCCGAGGAGGCGCAGGTCATCAACGGGCGCGTGGCGGGGGAGTTCGGACCGGTGACCGCGATGTTTCCGTTCACGCCGCGCGAACTGCACGAGGGCTGGGTGCTCGGCGAAGAACGGCTCATTACCGCGGTATCGGGCGAGTTTCCGTGGCCTTTTGATCGCACCCCAAAGGTACGGCTGTTTAACAAATTTGGACTCGAGGCCGAGGCCGAGGCTCACGTGAAATTCCGCGCGGGAACCTA
The DNA here is from genome assembly GCA_002348185.1 of Candidatus Hydrogenedentes bacterium UBA2224. Taxonomy (GTDB): domain Bacteria; phylum Hydrogenedentota; class Hydrogenedentia; order Hydrogenedentales; family SLHB01; genus UBA2224. Next base: position 30,698 of record DDYW01000146.1, read on the forward strand.
TTCCATCCAGATCACGCTGGACGACTGGTACGAGATCGCCGTCGCGAAGTGAGCGGCGCCGGGCTTATTTCGATTCGAGACGCGTGATACCGGTCCAGTCCGCGCCGGGCGGCGCGGCCATCAGTGCGCGGCAGCGGTCGAGGAACAGGGCGCTCGGCGCATCATCCGGAAAAGCGGCGATGAGTTCGGTGAACAGGTCCACGGCGCGCCGCCAGTCGCGCTGGAAGTAGGCGTCGAGGGCGTGCGAGAAACCGTCGCGAAGCTGTTCCGCGTCTGGCCGGAGCTCGATTTCGGGGGCGCCCATGAGCTCGTAGATCATGATCCCCTGTTTTCTGCCGAGCACGGCGACCCGGTCCAGCGGCCGGAACACGAAGGGGTCCCGGATCTGCTCGCGCGTGGCCTGGCTCACAATGATGCGCGTGCCGTACCTCTTGTTGGCGCCTTCGAGACGGCTGGCGACGTTCACGGCGTCGCCGATGACGGAGTAATTCATGCGGTCCCGCGACCCGATGTTGCCCACCACGACGCTGCCGGTGTGAATTCCGATGCGGGTGGGAAGCTGGGGCTTGCCTTCCGCCAGCCATTGCACGTTCAATTCGTGCACGCGCTGTTTGCAGCGGAGCGCGGCATGGCAGGCACGGAACGCATGGTTTGTCTGCTGGGTGGGTGCGCCCCAGAACGCCATGACCGAGTCTCCGATATACTTGTCCACCGTGCCGCGATCCTCCTGAATGACGCGCGTCAGTTCGTCGAGATACCCGGAGAGGTGCATCATGAGCGTCTCCGGAGACATCGTTTCGGAGATGGAGGTGAATCCGGCGATGTCGGAAAAGAAGATCGTCAACTCTTCTTCGTGTCCGCCGAGGCGGGCCGCCTGACCCGTGTGGATGAGTTGCTGGACCAGTTCGGCGGGCACGTATTTTCGAAATGCGGAGAGGCCGAGTTTCATGCGGGCGAGCGCGTCCCGGAGTTCCTGAATCTCCCGGATAGAGGAATCGAGGGTGATGGGCTGGTCGAGGCGGAACTCCTGTATCTCGTGGGCTTCGCTGGCCAGCGCGGTGATGGGATGCGAAATGCTGCGCGCGAGCATGCGCGCAAGGAACAGCGAAGCCGTGAGAATAGCGAGCGCAATGTAGAGCGTGTGCCGGGCGGTGTCCCGCAGGGACCCGATGAAATCGTCCTGCAGCACGATGAGGCCGATCTTCCAGTCGTTGTCGAACGAATCCGGAAAATCCATGACGGAAGCAAGATACCGTGCGCCGTCCGTGGTGGCGAACGTGAAGCGGGAGGCGCCCGACGTTCGATAATTTTCCATGCAGTGCGTGACCCGGGGATCGCCGATTTCATGGATGAGCGCTGGACGGAGTGTATCTCCTTCGGCGCGGACGAGCTGCGACGTTTCGGGATAAGCCACCACCTCGCTGGCTTCGTTGAAAATGAAGGCAACGCCGTTGCTGCCGACTTTCAGGGTCTGGAGGAACGCGGACATGGACCCCAGCTCGATGTCGAGACCGAACACCGCGACCGTACGTCCTTGACGGTCTACAACGGGGTATGAGGTGGTGATCCCCGGCACCTGATCGGTGAACAGGATGTACATGTCCGTCCAGTAGTGGCCGTGGGTTTCTTTCGCGCCCTGGTACCAGGGGCGTTGGCGGGGATCGTAGTCGATCTTGGAGTCCGTCTCGGTGCGGACGACGTTTCCCTGCAGGTCGCGGTACTTCCAGATGACGGCGGGGGGCTGGGCGTCGCGCAGGATGATCTTCGTCGCGATGCTGCCGTCGGGCATCTTCTTGGGCATGAGGAAGTTGCCGTGTTCGTCGCCCATGTTGAACATCGCCAGTTGAGGATAGGCGTGCAGGACCGCGACTGCGGTGGTCTCGAGGCCGGGCGCTTCCGTTAACGAGAATTGGTCGACGTTGGCGAGATCGGCGCTCATCTCGGCCATGACGGAAGCGGGCGCAAGATAACTGGTGGTCTTCTCGATGATGGATTCCGAAAGATGCGTCATGAGTTCATCGGCCAGTTCAAGCAGGGCGTCGGTATTCCGGGCATGCATGTACCAGACGATCGGCACGGCGGTCAACAGCAGCAGACCGACAAAGACCATCATGATGGTGATCCGGATGCTGCGGTTGCGAAGCCAGGACCCCAGGAGCGCCGTCCGGCCGGCGCCTTGGCGTACTTCAGGCATAATGAATGACTCCCGTCCTCCCCCGTCGCGTATACAGAATGTAGTTCGGCGTTCGCGTGCGGAATCCGCGTCCGCCACACCTCAAGACCCTGCACAGGATACCATGGGGGACGCTCATCGCGCTGCCCTGGCGACGCACGCGCCAAAGGGCGAGGCGAGCCGTGCGCTAGAAGAAGTATTTCTTGAAGAAACCGGCGAGGCGTTTGGCGTGAGAGCGCATGACGCCGCGGGCTTCGACGCGGCCGTTGCGGGCAGCGGCGCGGTATTCGAAGGCGTGGCGCACGATGCCGGCGCTGGCGGCGAATTCGGGCGCCTGGACCTCGTGGGGGAGGATTTCCACGGAGTTGGGTTGCCCGACGCGGATGGGTACCTGGAAGATGGCTTCGGCCAACGCGACGTAGTTCTTGATGGCGCTGGCGCCCCCGGTCAGGACGACGCCACGGACGAGGTTTTTGGCGAGGCCGCGGGCATGAAGGTGCTGGCGGATCTTGACCAGCAGCTCTTTGGCCCGTTCAAAGATGATCATGTCGAGTTCGGCGCGTTCCACGATGGAGGGAGCGCCGGCGACGACGGTCTTCAACTTGATCCGGGGGGGGTCCTTGGTGTCGCGATGACGCGGCGCGGGACCCTCGGGCTCGGGTTCGGGCGCGGCGTCGTCGGGCTCTTCGTGAAACTCGCGATGGATGAATTCGTCGGAAATCCCGTATTCGAGGATGAGTTCGTCGGCTTCCTCGAACGTGACCTGCAGGCCGGCGGCGACGTCGCGCGTGATGTGGTAGCCGCCCCATTCGAAACTCTGGGAGCCGAGAATGCGAAGGTCGCGGAACACGGCAAGGCCCGTCGTGCTTCGGCCGAGATCAATGACCGCCACGCCGAGTTCCATGTCTTCCGGGGTGAGCACGCCGAGGGCCGACGCCAGAGGCAGAAAGATGATGTCTTCGAGTTCGCGGCCCTGGGATTCGATGCAGGCGACCAGATTGTCTTCGATGGCGGCGGGCAGACGGGCGAAATGGACGCGGGTCTTGAGCACCTGGCCGCAGATGCCGATGGGGTCGAGGACGCGGAGGTCGTCGACGTACCATTCCTGGGCGGAGATGGACGAGGCGATGCGTTTCCCGGGGGCAAGGATGTCGCGCTCGGCGATGTCGCGGGCCTCGGCCATATGCGCGCGTTCGACGAGTTCACGGTCGATTTTGACGTTGCCCTCGCGGATGAAGGTCTCGACGTTTTTGCCGTTGATGCCGCAGAAAAGGGTGCGGACATGCGCGCGGGCCTCTTTTTCCGCCGCGGTGAGGGCTTTGCGCAGCGCGACCTGCGCCGCGTTCCGGTCCTGGATCACGCCCTGCGAGACGCAGCCGTGGCCCGGCGCCGTGCCATGCCCGATAATGCGGATCACGCCGTCGGAATCCTGGCGTCCGATAAGGACGCGGATCTCGCGCGAACCAAAATCTACCGCCCCGACGATGTCTGCCCGTTGACGCACAGTTCCCCACATACCTTATGTAGTTTCGAGCCGAGCATATCAAAAATGCGCGCCGCCCGCTGTCCCCATGCCGGGTCCCCAACGCGCATTGGTTCACGGTCCGCGCCGTTCTCGCAATGTCCGCGCCGCCTAAAACAGAAGCTCACCGGATTCGCCCGAGGGCGTCAAGTCCGTAGTATCGAGTTGCGCGATCGTCTGTTCGATGTCCTCGAGAGAACTCAACTGGCGGGCGAGGAGGTCGCGGGCCCGTTCCATCTCGAGTTCGAGTTCGCCGCGTTTGCGTTCGAGATTCTTGACCTTCTGGCGCGCTTCCTCGAGGTGGTTGCGGGCCTCGTCCTCGCCGGCGCGCCGTGTTTCGAGGCCAGTTCCGGCGGCGGCTTCCTCGGCGCGCTTCTCGTTGAGGAGCGCATCGGCTTGGGCGCGCCGCTCGGCGGCGGCGTCGCGCTGGGCCTGCAACTGGCGGATGCGCTCATCCAGGTCGGCGATTTCGGCATGGATGGTCTCGAGGTGCTCCTGGGCTTCGCGGGTGCGGCTGTCGCAGGCGGCGAGGTCCGATTCGCCTTCCCGGGTCTGCTTCTCGGCATCCACGACGGCCTCTTCCGCGCCGTGCAGTTCGCCGCGGGCGGTCTCGATGAGAATGCCGCCCTCATTGATGCGGCGTTCGATCGTGCTGAGGCGTTCCTGGGCCTGCTCAGCTTCGCGTTTGGCGAAGGCCGCGGCGGCCTGCATGGCCAGGACCTTGGCTTCCGCGAGGCGTCCCGCCACCACGGCTTCCTGCGCGACCCGCAGCAGGGTCTCCGGCGAACCGTCGTTCGCGGCGGGCGCCCCGGTCGCGGCCTCACTCTCACCGGCATCCTGGACGGCCCCGGCCGCCGGCGCCGGCACGTTCTCCGGCTCGGCATCGGGCGCTTGGGTCCAGCGCTGGTACAGGGCCGAGCATTCCTCAAGCCACGGGTCCACCACGGCAGACGCCGCGCCGGACTTGGCTTCGACGTAGGCCTCGCAGAATCCGTAGCCCAGTTCGAGGAATTTGTCGTTGGGCGCGGCGTTCCCGTCAGCCACCTGCTGGCACAGTAGGGCCATGGCCCGCGTCAGACGCTGGCCCTGTTCGCACTCGGCGTTCACGGCCCATTTGTCGAGAAACGCCAGTTCGTCGAGCATGGCGGCATACACCGTGGTGAGATCGCGGTCCTCCGCCGCATCAATCCGGGCGAGGCCTTCACAGAACGAGTCCAGGGTCGCCACGACCTCGGGGTCTCCCGCGGGCTCCGCGGCGGGCGCGGGCGCCTCATTCGCGGCGGCGTCTTCCGCGAACCCGCCGGCCGGGATGTCCTCATCGGGCTCGAAGGCCGGCAAGTCGGGTTCGGGCGGGTCCGGCGGGGCGAATTCGTCGCCGGCGCTCGAGGTTACGGCAGCGTCCCGGGGGTCCAGGCGGGGAACGTCGGCCATCACGGCATATTCGCGTTCCTGCTCGGCGGCCAGTAACGCCTCGTTAATCGGTTCCGTCCGGGCGATCTCGGCCTCGGCCATCGGGGGAAGGTTCTCGAGCGTGGGCGCTTCGGCGGCTGCGCTTTCCATGTGCGGCGCTTCTTCGTACTCCTCGTCAAGGGGGGGCAGTTCGAAGGGGATCGTGTTCAGGGCTTGTCCGGATGCGGGCGCCGGGCCGTAGTCGTCGTCCGTCTCTCCGTTGCCGTCTTCGATGTCGATCAGGGTCAATCCGGCCGCGTTGAGGGCGTGGAGGGCGCGGGCATGGCATTCGCCCCATTTCGCCAGCACGCCGGGGCGGACTTCGCCCACGATGAGGTCGCCCACCATGAGGGAGAGCACGTCGTACGCTTCCGAAAGAAACGACACGCATTCGCTTGCGCGGCCGGCGTCTTCGTAGGTCTGGAGGATGCGGCCCGTCTCGGTGAGGACGGTCACGGTCTCGCGCCAGCCTTCACGAACCGCGACTTCCGCGGCCGTTATCAGCTCATTCATGCACTCGTCGGTCCACAGTTCCTGGGCCGCGCCCACCTTCGCTTTGGTGACCTGCCGGTGAAAGCGCCCCAGCGCCGACAGGATGTGCTGCGTCGCTTCCTCGTGATCGAACCCGTTGTCTTCCGGCGGGTCGGCCGGACCCGCCGCGGCGCCGCCGGAAGATAGCAGGGCCTCGCGCTCTTCCGACTCGACGGGCCCGAATTCCTGTGCATCATCCTGGTCTTGAGAGCGGGACTTGGAACGCCGCGCCCACGCCAGCGGACCTCTGTTACGCCGGGAGAATCGCATGTGACCTAGACCTCGCGTTTTGAGGACAGTGTATCATAGCCGGGTATTCAACGCAATATATTGTGGTTATGCAGCAAAACCGGGCCATGCATGGGGTTATGACGCCAAAGTGTCGTCTGCGCGGCACTTCTGGAGTCTGGAGGTCTTGGCGCGCATCGTGCCGTCGGTGCGCGACCGGCCGGGGCGGCGGCCGGCGCAACACCGTAAATCCGGCATTCTATACTATAATTTCCCGGCTCTGAAGGTAGGCCAAGACCTTTCGGGTCGACTCCTCGAGGGTCTCGGCGGCGGTGTCGATCACCAGTTCGGGGTTCAACGGCTCTTCGTAGGGGGCGGAAATACCCGTGAATTCCTTGATTTCTCCCGCACGGGCTTTCTTGTACAGGCCTTTGACGTCGCGCGACTCGCAGACGTCGATGGCGCATTTCAGATAGACCTCCACGAACTCGCCGTCGTTGAGCAGCTCGCGGGCGTTGTCGCGGTCGGCCCGGTAGGGGGAGATGAACGCGGTAAGTGCGATCACGCCCGCCTGGGTGAAGAGCCTGGCCACTTCGCCGATGCGGCGGATGTTCTCCTCGCGGTCTTCCGGGGAGAAGCCCAGGTTCTTGTTGAGCCCGTGGCGGATATTGTCGCCGTCGAGCACAATGGTGCGGCAGCCCTTGTCGTAGAGGGCCTGTTCCACGGCATGCGCGAGGGTGGATTTGCCCGACCCCGACAGCCCCGTGAACCACAGGACGACGGCCTTATGGCCGTTGAGCCGCTCACGATCTTCCTTGGTGATATTGGACTCGTGCCAGGTGATGTTCTTGCTCTTGATGTCGGTCATTGATTTGCTCCATGTATCGCTGCATTCAGGGGATTCGGGCGGCGCCAGCCGGCGGGAGATGCCGGCCTGCGGGCACGCCCCGGCGGATGAAACCGGTAGTGTAACACGTGCAGTCCGGGAATCCCATCCCCGTTCGGACGAGGAGATCTTCGAGGGAGCGATCGGCGGCGGCGCGGTCGACCAGGTGGACCCTATGGACGATATGGACGATATGGACGTGCCGGCCTGAACGATGGTGAAGGGGTCGAGCAAGAGCGCCGGGCACGCAGCTCGTTCCTCTGGCCCCGCGTCAGCGGCAACCGCATTTGCGTCGTGCTTATCCGGTAGTCTGGAGGGCGCGGCGAAGGATGCGGAGCGGGGCGAGTACGGGGTATACTGGGGACCTCGGAGGGTCCGGCGTACGGCGGTCATTCGCCCGCCTGCCGCCCCGCGAGCGCGCTATCGACACGAATCCCGTGCAGCCCCGCGCGCGCCGGGTGTATCCCGGCCGGCAGGCTGCCGGCAGGAGGGCTCCATGATCACCCGTGAAGACGCACTGAACTACCATGGCGAAGGCCGGCGCGGCAAGATCGAGGTCATCCCGACCAAACCCTGTCAGACCCAGCGCGACCTGGCAATGGCGTACACGCCCGGCGTGGCCGAACCGTGCCGCGAAATCGAGCGGGACCCCAGCCTGGCCTACGAATACACCGCCCGCGCCAACCTGGTGGCGGTGGTCAGCAACGGGTCCGCGGTCCTCGGTCTGGGCAAGATCGGCGCCCTGGCGGGCAAACCCGTCATGGAGGGCAAGGGCGTTCTGTTCAAGCGNNATCGACGTGTTCGACATCGAACTCGACACGGCCGACCCTGAAGAGATCATCCGCGCCGTCAAACTCATGGAACCCACGTTCGGGGGCATCAACCTCGAAGATATCCGCGCGCCCGAGTGTTTTGAGATTGAGGAGCGGCTCAAGGCGGAGATGGACATCCCCGTTTTTCACGACGACCAGCACGGCACCGCCATCATCTCGGGCGCGGGGCTCATCAACGCGCTGCAAATCGCCGGAAAAGACATCGAGACGGTCAAAGTGGTGTTCAACGGGGCCGGGGCCGCGGGCATCGCGTGCGCGAAGTTTTACATTGCCCTCGGGGTGAAGCCCGAAAACGTGACGCTCTGCGACAGCACCGGCGTCATTTATAAGGGCCGCACCGAGCACATGAACCCATACAAGGAGGCGTTTGCCGTCGAGACCGAGGCGCGCACCCTGACGGACGCCCTGCGCGGCGCCGACGTGTTCGCGGGTCTTTCCGTGGCCAACTGCGTCTCGCGGGAGATGGTCCGGTCCATGGCGGACCGGCCGATCCTGTTTGCGATGGCGAACCCCGATCCCGAGATCACCTGCGAGGAGGCCCTGGCCGCGCGCGACGACCTGATCATGGCGACCGGACGCAGCGATTTTCCGAACCAGATCAACAACGTGCTCGGCTTTCCGTTTATCTTCCGCGGCGCGCTCGACGTGCGGGCCCGCGCGATCAACGACGAAATGAAGATCGCCGCCGCGTACGCGCTCGCCAACCTGACCAAGGAACCCGTGCCGTATCAGGTCGAGAAGATCTACCGCGGGGAACGGCTGCGGTTTGGTCCGAAATACATCATTCCGAAGCCGTTTGATCCGCGCGTGCTGATATGGGAAGCCTCGGCCGTTGCCCAGGCGGCGATCGAGACGGGCGCGGCGCGCATCGAACTCGACATCGACGAGTATCGTGAAGCGCTCGAGGCGCGGCTGGGCCTGTCGCGCAAGGTCATGCGGGTGGTGATCAACAAGGCCCGCCGGGAGCCCAAACGCATCGTGTTTCCCGAGGGCGACCAGATTCCTGTGATCAAAGCGGTGGAGACCATCCTCGACGAGGGGATGGCCACGCCCGTACTGCTCGGCCCGCGCGAGCGCATCGAGGCCCTGGCCGACGAGGCCGGCGTCGTTTTTGACGGGGCGGTCGAATTGATTGATCCCCGGACGACCGAACACCACGACCGGTACGAGCAGGAATTCTACCGCATGCGCCAGCGCAAGGGCGTAACCCTGCCGCTCGCGCATGAGCTGATGCTGTTGCGCAACTATTTCGCCGCGATGATGGTGCACTTGGGCGAGGCCGACGGCATGGTGGCCGGGCTGACGACGAGCTACGCCGACACCTTGCGGCCGGCCCTCCAGATCATCGGCGCGCGGTCTGACGTCAGCCGCGTTGCGGGCATGACCATGCTCGCCATCCGGGACCAGATCTACTGTTTCGCCGACGTCTCCGTGACCATCAATCCCACGGCGGAGGAACTGGCCGACATCGCCATTCTGTGCGCGAACGAAGTGCGCGGCTTCGAGCTCGAACCGCGGCTCGCGATGGTGTCGTTCAGCAATTTCGGGAGCGCCCAGGCGCCCGAGGCCGAGAAGATGCGCCGTGCCGTGGACCTGGTGCGGGAACGCGCGCCGGGCCTGGTGATCGATGGTGAGATGCAGGCGGATATCGCCATATCCCCCGAGCTGCTCCAGGAGAGTTTCCCGTTTTCGAGTCTTGCGGGCGGGGCAAATATCCTCATTTTCCCGTGCTTGAACTCGAGCAATGCGGGCTACAAGCTGGCCCAGAAATTCAGCGGCGCCGAAGCCATCGGCCCCATCCTGCTCGGCATGAACAAGCCCGTCCATATCATGCAGTACGGCGGGTTCAACGAGGCGGATATCGTCAACATGACCGCGCTGGCGGTTGTCGACGCGCAGCAGGCCGTCGCGGCCCTTCTGCGAAAATAGCCGCGGCCCCCGCGCCGGGTCGTCTAGCGGGTCTCGGTGAATGTCTGCGGCGGGGCGCCCGGGAGGGCCACCGTGAACGCGGCGTCTTCAAACGTGACGGTGGCCGCGCCGTCGGGCAAGGTGACCGCGACGTTGCGGGGCAGGGCCGATTGGGCGGCGTCAATGGCCGCATGCGCGCCCTGGACGGCGACAAACGTGACGAACTCCTGCTGCGCGGCGGTGTCGCGCGGCTCGGCGGTCAAATGCCATTCTCCGAGGTTCCAGCCGGTCCATTCCGCGGGCGGCGGCTCGTACTGATCGGTCTGGGTGATGGCGAGGTTGGCGGGGTACGCGAAATTGACATCGACCCGGCCGGGCGGGCCTTCCCACGATACCCGGTTGCCCTCGATGGTCATCGCCCCCTTTGTGTGGAGCATCCACTGAAACCGGCTCGGTTCGGGCGCGTTCAGCACATCGTGGATCAGAAAACCGTGGGGTTTGAAGAAGACGATGCGGCGTTTCCAGAGCTCGAGGTTTTCGTACGATGCGGCGGCCTCGCCCGCCACGACGTCCAGCGCCGGCGAGGTGTGGAAGGCGATGAGTTCGCCGCGCGCATCGGCGGAGTGTTTGATCTGGCTCTCGCCGTTGACGAGGATCGCGTTGTCGGAGCGGGAGTGCCACATCCAGTCCTTGTGATGGGGACTGCCGTAGACGTCGCGGCGTCCGCTGCGGAGAAACACAGGCTGCCCGCCGAGGTTGAGCAGAAACGCGTTGTTGGCGTTGTAGCCGTGGCTCTGGCGGCCAAAAAACGGACTGCTCTTGAAATGGATCTGCACGTTGTCTGTGCCGTCGAGCAGGTTGGTGTTGAGGACGGCCAGGCCCGTCTTGCGGAACTGGATCGACGCAGGGAGGTCCGCGGGCGGTTTTGCTTCGAGCTTTGCGGCTCGGGCCCGGCGCAGAAATCCGGCATAGCCGCCTCCGACATCGGCCTGGTGCACGTCCGCGTACCATTGCCAGTAGGGGTTGTTGGCGCCCGCGGCAAAAATCGCCATCACATCGGCGATATTGCTGGATTTCATGGTGGTGGTCTGGTCGCCGAATCCTCCGTGTGCCGTGCCGGGGGGCATCAGGTACATGCCGTAATTGCCGACATTGCTGAAGAACGGGAGGTCGTAGACGTCAATGCCGAACGCGGCCTGGACGACGTCGGCCCAGTAGGCAAAGCGGCCCAGGTAGCTCGACCAGTAGGCCAGGCCTTCATGCCAGCCGCCGTCGGCGTCGTTCCAGACCGGATACGTGGTGCACAGGATGGTCATGGCGTACTCGAGCCAGGGTTCCGCTTCCGCGAACTCGCCGTGGAACGCGATGGCCACCTCGCCCAGCCAGTGCCACGCCCGGTTGTGATGACTGTTGTACGGCCGCCACAGATGCGGACTGCGCTGCAGGCTGTCGAAACAGTCCTGCCCGCGGACCTTCATGACGCCAGCGATGGCGGCGCGGTCCGCTTCGGACAGCAGCGGGTAGACCCACGAATAGGCGCGCGCAGGATAATAGAGCGCCGGCATGGCCGCTTCGTCGTTGTAGCGGTAGTTGGTCGAGCCCTTGGGATCCCACTGGGCAAAGGCGAGCAGGAGCTCGCGTGCGGCCTCGCCGTAACGTTCATCGCCCGTGAGGCGGTACACGAAAGCCAGGGTGGCCGCGCCGTCGGTCAGTTTCTGGGTGCGCACCCGGTTGCCCCACCAGATCTTTTTCCACTCGTTGCTGAGGCGAACGGTGCCTTCGGGATATAACGGCGGCTCGCTGGTGTCGGGCGGATTGGCCAGGAGCGCGTCCGCGGATTTCACGAGCGCGTCGTACGGCGCTTTCAACGGACCGCGTGCAAGCTCGCGAAGCCGGGGAAGGTCTTCGGAGCGAAAGAACAGGCGGGGATGGTCCGCGGGCATGCGCTCGATGAGCTCCGCCGTGGGGGGCAGCGGAAATGCCATAGCTTCCGCGCTCACGGTGAACGTGCGTACCGTGCTCCATTCCGTCCGCTGGCCTTCGGCATCCAGGGCCGCGTAGCGCCAATGATATGTGCCCGGCGCGAAGGTGGCCGAGGGACAGTGGGCCGACCAACGGATGTCGCGCATTTCGTAGGCGATGGTCTCGAAAACGTCGTCGGCTGCCACCTGCAGATGATACGCGGCGGCGTCCTTACAGGGGCGCCAGGAGAATCCGGGCGGATTGACCGCGGGCGTGGCATCCGGCGCGGGCCGGTACCCCCACTCGCCCGTGGCCGCGGGACTCTGGTCGAGTTCGATGGCCGCAGCGCCGATGGCCGCGAGCAGAAACCACGATACTACGATGTTGAAACGCGACATGACGATCCTCCGCATTCCGGTCTCCGCCAGGTTCAGGAGATTCCGCTGGGCCTGACAGGCCGTTTCACCATACCAGATTCCCGTCCGGCAGGTCATGGGAGCGCCGCCACAGGTTCCCGCTGAACCGTTGGCCCGGGCGTTACCCTCCGAGGAGTCTTTTCACAAACGCCTCGGCGGCGCTGGCGGACTCGCCGGGAACAACCGCGCACCCGGCATGGGATTCGAGGGCCGATTGATACACGGCGGTGGCGGCATCGGGTTCCAGAGGCGCGCCCCGCGCGTCGAGAGGATTGGCCAGCAGCACGGGCATGGACAGCGACGCGACCAGTTCGGGCAGATCGTAATGCCGGAGCACGCCCGGCAGGAACGCTTCCTGCGGCCAGGTGTAGTCGGGATGCGCGGCGAGCGACTCGAACGTTGCGAGCCCGTTCAGGGAGAACACCCCGGCCGCGCCGCCGTCGGCCGCGGCCACGTGCAATGCCACGACACCGCCCATGCCGTTGCCGCCGACGACGATGCGCGCGGGGTCGATCCCGGGCCGGGCGCGCAGATACACCAGCGCCGCGAGACCGTCGCGGATACGCATGGCCAGCACGGGGTCGCCAAGCCCCGCGGACACGTACGCGATCCACCGGTCCCGGCCGCCCCAGCCCGCGAGGTCGTAGGGCAGGTCCGCGGGGGCGGAATCGCCCCATCCGCGCAAGTCGACGGTGAGGACAGCGGGGCCGTCCGCGCCTTCCTGGATGAAACCGGCCATGCGGGCGAGCATCCCGTGGGTGCGGAGCGCGTCCCAGCGGCCGCCGTCATCGAAGTACAGCACTGCACCGCCGCGCCAGTCCTCTTTCGCGGGGACAAGACAGGTTGCGGGAAGGGCGATCCCGGGTTCGGGCGAGAGCAGAATCTCCTGGACGTGATGAAACCAGGCCAGCGAGAGCGGCCCCGCCGTCGCGGCGGGCGATGACACCCGTTCCGCGTGCACGAGCTGGCGCACGGCGTCGGGTATGGGCAGTCCGGACCGGTTCGCGCGCAGCTGCTCCGCGAGCGCGCGGTTGACGGTGAACATGTTGGCTTCCTGCCGTGGCCCGCAGGCGAGGAGCGCCGGGTCAAGCAGCTCGAAGTCGCCGGGGCGGAGGTCCGGCATTTCGCGGTCGGGGGTGCCGCGGACGAACCGGTCGAGCCATTTCGCGAATTCGAGGGCCATGGCGACGGTGTAGGCGTGGCCGCCCGGGTCGACAAAGAAGGCGAACGCGTCCGCGGTTCCGGCGGCGGCATATCCTGCGCGGACTTTCGATGCGATGTCGTGTCCCCATTCGATCTTGAAGACCTCATCCTGTGCGCCGGCCATGAGCAGCATGGGCGTGGGCGCGGCGGCCGCCAGCACGTCGACGTCGTCGTAGTATTCGAACCGGCCCGCGGCGATGGTCTCCACGCAGGGGGCGTACACGTCGATGACCGGGTGCAACGCGTTCGGCACGGCGCAGCACGCGGGCCCCACGCAGCGAATGCGGTCGTCAATCAGCGCCGCGAACATGGCCGTATACCCGCCGCCGCTGACGCCCGTGATGCCCACGCCCCGGGCCAGGGTGACGTCGTCCCGCGTGGCGAGATAATCGATGCAGCGGACGGCGTCGGCGATGAAGTACCGGTTGGACGAGTGACCGGTCAGATAACAGCGCACGCCGTCCCGGAAATGGTCGTTGCCGGCCTGTTTCTCGCCTCCCATGCCGGGCGGATCGAAGGTGACGGCCACATAGCCCAGGCGCGCGAAGACCTGCGCGGGCACCTGGTAGCTCTCCCGGGTCTTGGCGCTGTGCCCGACGGGAATCACGACCGCGGGCCACGGCGGCGGAAACGCCTCCGCAACCGGCAGGTACACCGAGGCATTGACGTCCCAGCCGGGCAACGACTCGAACAGGACATTCTCGACGACGTAATGCGGCTGTTCGTGGCGCGACACGGCGCGCACGTTGAGTTCCGGACCGCCGGGGCCGAAACGAATCTCCCCGAGATCGTCGCGCACCCGGTTCCGGACATCGTCGCGCCAGGCCTGCCACGTGCCGCCGTGGATGGCGGCGGTGCGGCGTTCCGCGGCGCGGTCCAGCGCTTCGCAACTGCGCCGCACGAGATGTTCGCAGAGCATGGAGCGCAGATCGACCTGCGCGGGCACGGGACCCAGGGCAAACTGTCCGGCGGCGGCGGACCAAGACCCCTCCGGCGGATTCGCGGCGGCCATTGACGCGGCCATTACCGCCATCGCCTTCATCAGCAGTGCAGCACTCACGGCGAAACTCCTTTCCAGACGGACGCGGCGGCGCCGGGGACGCCGCCTCAAAACACGCGCGACGTGAACCGCCGCGACAAGACAAACGTGCCGGCCACGAGAACCATCAACAGCACGCTGTAGGCGAACGCGGAGCCGAGACCCGCCGCGCCGCGCCGCATCGTATCGATTTGCACGGCAATGGGGATGTTGCGGGGTGCGTACAGCAGAATGGACGACACGAATTCGCCCAGGCAGGTGGCAAACACCAGGGCCGTGCCGGCGGCGATCGCGGGAACCAGCAGCGGCAACACGATGTGCCGGAAACAGAACCACCGGGAGCCGCCCAGGGTCTGGCCCGCCTCCAGCAGCGCCGCGTCGAACGGTTCGACGGCCGCCGTCGAGATTCGCGTCAGGAGAGGCACATTGCGAATGAAGTACGCCAGGGGCAGGAGCCACACGGTGCCGACAAGCGAAAAGCGCGGATGATTGAACGCGAGGATGAGGTTCATCGCTGTCACGGTGCCCGGCAATGCCCAGGGGATCATCACCAGGAGGTTCACCCACGCCGCGCCGGGCCGTCCGCGTCCGATCAGGTATCCGGCGGGCAGCGCCACCAGCAGGCAGGCGCCCGCCGCGAGGGCGCTCATCCACAGACTGTTTCGAATCGGCGCGAAATTCTGCGCTGACGTGAAGATCTCGCGGTAGTTGGCCCAGGTAAAGGCGGTCGGCACGAGTTCAGTGTGCCAGGCGCGGTGGTCCACGAACGACAGCCACAGGATGGCCAGGTGGGGCATCAGGATCACCGCCATGCACAGCACCGCAGCCAGGGTGGCCAGCGTGCGGCCCGCGCGCGACCGGAGAGGCACGCGCACGCCTTTCGAGGCGCCCCCCGCGGCTCTGCGCCGCGAACGGAACACGAGCACGCCCAGCAGCGACAGCGCGGCGAGGACTACGGTGAGCGTGGCGGCGCGGGCGTCGTTGAACTGGGTGCGTTCATGGAAGATCTCGACGCTCAGCATGGGGTAACGGTTGCCAAAGATGTACGGCGCGCTGAACGACGCCCCCGACGACATGAACGTGAGCAGGGCGGCGCCGACCAGGGCGGGTTTGAGCATGGGGAGCATCACCCGGAAAAACACGCGGCAGCGGCCCGCCCCCAGCGTGCGCGCGGCCTCAAGTTGCGACACATCCACCGTTTCGAGCGCGGCGCCGATCATCGCGTAGAAATACACATAGAAAGAGTAGGTGTGCACCAGCAGGATGGCCCAGGGGCCGCGCAGGGCCAGACCGCCGATGCCCAGGCGCTGTTCGCAGAACCGGGGCAGGAGCCCGTCCAGGCCGACCAGGTAATAAAAGCTCAAGACACCGACCAGCGGCGGCAGCGTAAAGGGCATGTAGGCCAGCCCGGCCAGGATGCGCCGGCCCGGGAAGGTGTAGCGGGTAAGCAGAAATGCCAGCGCCGAACCCACCATCCCCGACGTAGCGACCGTGGCGAACGACATCACCGCGGTGTTGATGATGGCCGCCCGGCCCGGGTTGTGTGTGAGCGCCTCATGCGCCCAGCCGAACACGGCCACCACCAGCAGGCGCGCGGCGGGATAGGCCACCGTAAGACACAGCACGGCCACACAGAAGACTAACAGGGAACGGTCAAGGCTGCGGATATCGCGGCGGGGCACCTTACCCTCCGGACTGGCGCGGACCACGCGGCGGCCCGCTACTCGGCGCCGGCTTCTTCCATTTCCTGGGCGACGAGTTCTTCGACGGCGCGCTGATCATCCTCATCGATTTTGGTGTAGAGGATGGCGACCTTGAAACGGTCATCGCCGACCTCATGCGGATCGCACCGCACGACGACGCCTTCACACTCGATGCGCCGGCTCTGCGGTTTCGGGAGATCCAGGGCGATGCTCATTTTGGTCATCAGCGGAATGGGTCGTACGGTGTGGCACAACACGCCGTTGGCGCTGATGTTGTCGACGTGATTGAGCACACCGGGGCCGTCATCCTGCACAATCTGCGGCAAGGCGCGGCGGCTGCGCGGATAGCGTCTCCGTTCATCACCGTTCGTTCGCATGAAATCCCTCTTCAGCGTTCTTGCTCCCGATGGTCCCATAGTATCCCATAGACCTCCGGAATGCAACGGGTAACGGCGTCCCTCTGGTGGATGAGGAGATTTCCGAGGGAGACATCGGCGGTGGCAAGATGGACCCTATGGACGTGCCGGCCCGAACGATTGTGGAGGGATCGAACACGGGCGGCAAGATCTGCTCCGCCATTATTCAGCGGCTGGGTTGGGGGAGGCGCGCGATCCGCGGCCTTCTCCCGCGGTCTCGGCTCTTGCGGGATCGTTACGGGCCGGGTCCCGTCCATGCCGTCCGCCACGCGAGGAGCTGACGCCGGCCAAAATTCAACCCCCTCACCAGCAACGCTGCCTGGCCGCGCGCAACAATGCAGGGCTGGAATCCATCCGGTCCGCACAACGAGTTTGAATTTCGATGGCGTTATTTTCTGCCGTCCCTACGGGACTCGTGGTTTGAGGGATACGGGGGTTCCCACCACTGAAGNNCCACTGAAGTGGTGGGCTATTATCTGTCGACCCTGCGGGACTTGGGGGACCGGAATCCATCCCGTCCATCCCGTCCATACCGTCCATCCCGTCCATCCCGTCCATACCGTCCATACCGTCCATCCCGTCCATCCCGTCCACCACGCCTCACGCAAAGCCGCAAAGCCGCCAGAGGGGAAATTCTTGATGAATCCGGGAATCTTGTAGCGCAGGCGTCTCGCCTGCATCCGGATCGTTCAAGAGAACAGCCACAGAAGGCTCAGAGAACATAGAGTTTGAAGAGCCCGGACAAGAACGGGGACATGTTCCAAGCGCCGGCCCCGGCGCGACAACGTGTCCCCGTTCGAACCTGGCGCCTGCAATCCGAATCGCCCCGATGAAGATAAGAATGCAGGCGAGACGCCTGCGCTACAAGAGGCCCCGTAAGGAGCAACCGAGAACCGTCCCGGGTGTCCATCCCGTCCATACCGTCCGCCACGCCTCACGCAAAGCCCCCTGGCGGTGAACACGGCCTGCCCGTACAACGATCTCCAAATTCCGCAGCGCTGTCCCCGCTGGCGGGGGTGGCCGCGAAGCGGACGGGGGTGGACTCTTTGGCCCAGGCGCTCCCGTCCATGCCGTCCATACTGTCCATGGCGCGGGCAGGCTTCTTTCACACCTCCGCCCCCTCTCTCCGCCCCCTCTCTCTTGCATCCGACAGCCCGGAGCCGTATGATCGGGGGTTATATTCTCCTGCCCCCCGGGAGGCGGCGTGGAACATTACGCATACCCCGGGGATCATCTATACGGGAATCCGAAGCACCCACGCCGCGCGCAGGGCGCCGGCGGGAACGTGCCAGCCAGCGGATTGCCGGGAGTTACCGATTCGTGCGACGCAACATTGTACATGAAGGCGCAGCCAACCTGAGTTACGCCATCCGCGAGATCGTGGCGGTGGCGCATGAGATCCGCGACCTGGGACAGCCCATCACGTGGGAGAACATCGGCGACCCGATCGAAAAGGGCGAACGGGTGCCCGGCTGGATGAGCGACATCATCAAGGAGCTTCTCGACGACCCGAAATCGTGGGGATATTGCGATACGGCGGGCGTGCCGCAGACGCGCCGGTTTCTTGCCGACCTCGTGAACGAGCGCCCCGGCGGGGTGCAGGTCAACACCAGCGACATCATCTTTTTTAACGGGCTGGGCGACGCCGTGGCGAAAGTCTACGGATTTCTGCGGCGCGAAGCGCGGGTCCTGGGGCCGTCGCCGGCGTACAGCACGCATTCCTCGGCGGAGGCCGCGCATTCGGGATACGGCCATGTGACGTACGAGCTCGACCCCTACAATGGCTGGCTGCCCGATGTGGACGACATCCGGAAGAAGGTCAAATACAACGATTCCATCGCGGGAATCCTGCTGCTGTCGCCCGACAACCCCACCGGCGCGGTGTATCCGCGCGAGATCCTCGAGGAAATTGCCGGGATCGCCCGCGAACACCGGCTGTTTGTCATCGCGGACGAGATCTATGTGCATATCGTCTACAACGGCAACCCGCGCATGCACATGAGCGAATGGATCGGGGATGTGCCGGCGTTGGCCATGCGCGGCATCAGCAAGGAGTATCCCTGGCCGGGTTCGCGCTGCGGCTGGCTCGAAGTGCTGAACAAGAACCGCGACGAGAACTTCGCGCGCTACGTTGACAGCCTGGTCGCGGCGAAGCGCCTCGAGGTCTGTTCAACGACGCTGCCGCAGATGTCGATTCCCCGCGTCATGGGCGACCCGCGCTATCCCGGGCATCTGAGCCGGCGCGCGGCCATGTTTGACCAGCGCGCCGATGAAGTCGTGAACGTGTTCCAGGGATGCGACGCGGTCATCGTCACCAAGCCCAGCGGGGCGTTTTACATCACCATCATGTTCAAACCGGGCGTTCTCAACGAGCACCAGACGCTGCGGATCGACAACGAACCGGTGCGCCGCCGAATCGAGGAGATGGTGCAGGGCGTCCCCCCGGATCGCCGGTTCGTGTATTACCTCATGGGCGCCACGGGAATCGTCGTGGTACCGCTGTCGGGATTCCAGAGCAGCCACGACGGGTTCCGCGTGACCATCCTCGAGACGGACGACACGCGCCGCGCCTGGATTTTCCAGACCATCCGCGCCGCCATCGACGAATACGTCGCGAGCTGACCCCGGTCCGCGGCCCGGGGAACTACTTTTTCACCGCGTCGAGGCTGCCGGGCTCCTCCAGCGCGGCCCGGTGATAACAGTAGATGTGGCCGTCTTCCGCGCCGACGATGAGGTCCATCGTGCCGTCGGCGTTCCAGTCGACCACCTGGGGCGCGGTCGTGTGGCCGGCCAGCACGCGGACAGGGAAATCGCCGCGCCAGGTGTAGCGGCTCTCGCCGGTGTTCTCAAACCAGCCGGAGTTTTTCGTGTTGCGGATGAGGTCCAGATCGCCGTCGGCGTCCCAGTCGGCGAGGTGGAACTTGGCGCGTCCGCTCTTGCCGCCTTCGCCATCGTTCAGGCGCAGCGTTTCGCCCTTTTCGTCGAGAAAGACGCGTTTCCCGGGCTCGAGCACGTCCCCGGCGTTGCGGTAGAAGGCGAGATACCCCTCGTGATCGACGGCGATGAGGTCCTGGCGGCCGTCGGCGTCGTAATCGAGCACGTTGGGCCGGGTCCGCCACTGCACGACGAGGTGGTCAGGCTCAGGTTTCCACCAGTTCCAGGCGGGATACGGGGGGGCGCCGGGCCACGCGACACGGAGGGGTTCGCGCGTCACCAGTCCGACCCGCTGAAGGAGGAGCCGCTCGATGCGGCCGACGATCGAATTGTAGACGACCTCGTTCTGGCCGTCGCCGTTGAGGTCGCCGAGACAGGGAACCGTATACCCCCATTTTTCTTCGGCGGGACCCTGGATGCTGAGGTTGTAGCCCGCTTCAATGCGGAACGGCACGCGCGCTTCGCGCAGATACTGCCCCTCGAGATAGGCGCCGTCGCGCACGCGGAACAGCTCGATGTAGCCCGCCGTATTGCCGCAGTACAGCTCGCCGGTAGCGGTGTCAAGCCAGGGGGTGACCAGTCCGCCGGATTTGATGGGCGGATCGATTTCCCTCAGGAAGAACTCCTCGGCGAACAGGGGCGCGCCGCGGGTGACCCCGAGATTGATGATGACGCTGACGCGTCCGTCTTCCTGCCCGACGACGAGATCAACCCGGCCGTCGCCGTTCCAGTCGCACGGCACCGGGTTCATCATGCACAGGTCAATCTTGAGGCGGCCGTCGCGGGTCATCGCGGGCTGCGGCGGGCCGAGGCGCGGGTTGGTCCGCGTGCCGACGTTTTCGAAATAGGTGAACTCGTCGCGGAACTCGCCGCAGAGCAGGTCGAGGTCGCCGTCGTTGTCCCAGTCCGCGATGGACGGGCAGGGGTTGCCGTAGACGTCAATGGGGGTGTCGTCGGCTTCGAGGCGGATGCCCTCAGCATAGACGGGGCTGGCGTTCGTGCCGGTGTTTTTGTGAAACCAGAGGTAGCCGTGGAGCGGGCCGCGCGTCCAGTTGCCGGTTTCGTCGAACGCCTGGTCCCAGCCGTATTCCTCCCAGTCGCCTGCGGCGCGGATGAGGTCGAGGAGGCCGTCGCCGTCCCAGTCGACCTGACGCGAGAGAAACGCCCGGATGCGTCCTTCGGGTTTCTTGAACGGGCCGTCGTGCCGGGTCCAGCCCGCGGGATCGCGCACGCTTTCCCACCACTGTTCGCCGCCGAGAAGGTCTTCTTCGCCGTCGCCGTTCATGTCGGCCAGCGCGCAGTACCACACCCCGTCGGCGAGCCGCTTGACCTGGCGGAAGACGTTCCGGGCTTCCTGGATGTAGAGGTAGACGCCGCTCTGGGGCTTGTCCTGGCAGCTGTAGAGGAGATCCCAGTCGCCGTCACCGTCCCAGTCGATGGGCATCGCGGTCGCCCAGAGGCCGACGCCGAGGTCGGCCGTGACGCCGTAGCGGCCGTAGGCGAGCATGTCGCCCGCCCCGACAAAGACCGGCATCGCGGCGGGGGNNTCGATGGTATACAGGGCCGGGCGCGAGCCGTCGTCCGTGCGGATCCAGTAGACGTAGCGTTTATCGAACTGCTGCTGCACCTTGGCCGGGATTTCCTGGCCGGTGCTTGCGTCGAGCACGCGGGCCATGGCCCCGGGACCGAACTCCGTGATGTCGAATTGCGCGGGCGCCTTGTCCCACGGGTGCGCGAACGCGGGCGCCTCCACCTGAATCGTGGCGCCCGACACAAGAACCAGTAACACAGCGAACATGAGTGAACTCCTTCCATGCATTGCGGCCCGGTTATGGTACCGATTTGCGTCTCCCGCGACAAGAACGCGCAGCCGGGCGGTTGCGCCGGACGGACGAATCGGCCACAATGGAAAATGTGTCTGCTCGGCAGGCGGAAGCGATACCACAGGCTACGGAGGATGAGACCATGAGACTCACGCACTGGGCGCTGGTGTGCGCGCTGGCGGTTACGGGCGGAATTCTGCTGGCGGCATCCGGGGAGACGGCTCCGGAAGGAACGTCGGACGAAGACGCGATCCGCGCGGTGATTCGGCTCTATTTCGACGGCATCATCCAGTACGACGAAGCGGCCTTGCGGAAGGCCTTCCATCCGAAGGCCAGCGTCATCGGCACCACCAGGGACGGCGCCCAGGAATGGGAACCATTTCAGGAATGGGTGGTCTATACGCGGGGCGACGCGCCCGATCCCGCGGGCCGGGTCAACACCATCGTGTCCATCGACATCACCGGCCGGGCCGCCGTGGTCAAGACCGATCTCAACTGGCCCAGCGCCCATTACACCGATTACCTGTCCCTGTTGAAAATCGGCGGGGAGTGGAAGATCGTCAACAAGATCTGGCACCGGGAATCGCCGTCCGCGCAGGCGCAGTGAGCGTACGGCGTCAACCATGACGTACTCGAATCGCAACGCGGTCAATTATCCGGGGAGGGTGAGCCCATGACGCACGAACTGAATCGCCGGACCTTCATGATTTCGTCGGCCGCCCTGATGGCTTCGGGGATGCTGGCACGGGCCCACGCGGCCGATACGCCAACGCTGCTGGCCGCGCCGCGCGTCAAAAATCCCGCGCGGGTGCGCGGCGCCTTTTTCTATCCGCCGAAAGAGGTGGTGCTCGAGGGGAAATGCGAGGATTCGTGGAGCAAACACCAGTGGTTCACCTGGCCGGGCAACCAGTTCCAGCCGGAAGCCCAGCAGGCCGTCTTCGAGCAACGGCTCGCGGACATGACGCGCGGCCTCAGCATCGCCCTCGAACTGGACCGCGCCCCTATCTATACCGATGCGGGCATCCAGGCGTTCATCGCGGACATTACCGCGAACAAACCCGACGCGCTCCTGCTGTTCAATTTCTGGAACTCGTTCAGCGCGAAGATCGTGCCGATCCTCGACGCCTATGACGGGCCGATCATCCTCTACCACCCCCTCGGCGCAAACCACCAGTTGCCGCCCGAGCGCTTCCGCACCGAAAAGGGCCTGCAGTACATCCACTCGATCGAACACTGGGACGCCCTCGAACGCGGACTGCGCGCCGTGCACGCCAAGACCCGCATGGCGCAGAGCCGGCTGCTGCGAGTCTCGGGACGCCTCGAAAGAGAGGCCGACGACCACGTCGAATTCTTTAAGCTGCCTGTTCACGGCGTGCCCGCGGGCTATTTCAACGACCTTTACGACGCCACGCCGATCACGCCGGAAATGAAGCGCCTGGCGGCCACGGTGCGCCGGCGGGCAACGAAAACCACGGACCTTGAGGAAAACGCGTTTCTGGACGCCGTCCGCGCGCACGCCGCCGTCCTGGCGCTCATGGACAAATACGACGCCGACGCCATCACGATCGAGTGCCTGTTCCTGAAACACCGGAAACCCTGCCTGAGCTTCTCGATCAACAACGGCGCGCTGGTGCCCTGCGGTTGCGAGAACGATCTGAACGCCTCCCTGACCCTGATGCTGGGCGCAAACCTCTTCGGCCGGGGCGGGTTCCAGCACAATCCGGAATTCGACACCGAGGAAAACCTCTATTTCGCCTCCCACTGCACCTGCACGACGAAACTGCACGGACCGGACGGGAACAACGCGCGCTACGCGCTGCGGCCCTTTTTCCACCAGATGCCCAAGACGCTCGCGCTCGACGTGGACTGGCCCGCGGGCGAACGGATCACCCTCGCCAAATACCACCGCGACGAAAACCGTCTTGACGCCTGGTGCGGCGACATCATCGACTCGCCCAAGTGTCCGCCCAGCGGGGGATGCGCCACGCGCGTGCTGGCCCGCATGGACAACGTCGACGACATCTGTTCAATCTACCCCGGCCCGCATCCGGTGGTGTGGTGCGGCGACTTTGGCCGCCACGCGAAGACGTTTGCCCAGCTCTACCAGCTCGAGCTTCGCACCAACTGCTGACTGACGGCGCGCCCGGAGCCCGGCGGCCCGGTATGCATTCGCTTGCAAACGGTTTGATGCGCGCCGTATGCTGGTGCCTTCTTACAGGTGTGCAACACGCATGGGGAAGCCGGTGGTCCTCGGACGGTATCGCGGTATCCCGGCGCCGTGCGGACGGAGGAGATGCTGATGCCGAAGATCAATGGCAAGTACCGTTTCTCGTATGGCCCGTGGAACATCGATGAGGGGTCGGACCCGTTCGGGCCGGAAGTGCGTAAGCCCATCGCCATGGCCAAGAAGTTCAAAGCCGCGAAAGCGATGGGGTTTCAGGGCATCCAGTTCCATGACGACGATGTCGTGCCGAATCTGGACACCAAGTCGCATGCGCAGATCATGAAAGAGGCCCGGGCGGTCAAGCGCGCGCTCGACAGCGAGGGGTTGAAAGCCGAATTCGTCGCGCCGCGCCTGTGGTTCGCGCCGCAGACCATCGACGGCGCGTATACGAGCAACAATCCCCGCGACCGCAAATACGCCATCGACCGCACGAAGGTCGCCATCGACATCAAGAACGCCATCGAGGCGCAGAACATGGTGATGTGGCTCGCGCGCGAAGGCACCTACATTCGCGAGGCGAAGAATCCCCGCACGCAGGTGCACCAGATCGTCGAGGCGTTCAACATTTTCCTGGAATACGATCCCAAGCTGCGGATTCTGGTCGAGCCCAAACCCAACGAGCCCGTGGATAGCGCAATCATCTCGACCATCGGCCACGCCATCGGCCTGGGCTACATGACCTGCGACCCGGCGCGCGTGGGCGTGCTGGTCGAAACCGCCCATTCCATCCTCGCGGGTCTCGACCCGTCCGACGACATGGGCTATGCCCTCGCGCACGACAAACTCTGGAGCGTACACCTCAACGATCAGGGCGGACTCAAGTTCGACCAGGACAAATCTTTCGGGTCCTACAACGTCCGCCGGGCCTTCAACCAGGTCCGCGTGCTCGAGGAATACGGCTACGGCCGCAACGGCGAATGGGTCGGACTCGATGTCAAGACCATGCGCACGCAGAAGCAGAACGTTTCGATGAAGCACCTCTCCAACAGCCTGAACACGTTCAAGAAGCTGCTGGACAAGGTCGCCACGCTCGACCGCAAACTCGAAGCGCAGCTCATCAGAGAGCGCGATTACGAGGAGCTCGACCGCTACATTCTCTGCCATCTCATGGGCGTGAGGTACTGAGCAGAACCTCGCGGAATATTGTCTAATCGAACGGGGACACGTTGTCGCGCCGGGGACGGCGCTTGGAACATGTCCCCGTTCTTCGTCCTCTCCTCCGGGACCTGCCCCGGGCTATTCTCGGTTGCCCCTACGGGGCAGCAAATCCGGTCCTCGGGGGCTATCTCTTTTCGTGCCTGACAGGACTCAATCCGGGCGCGCCGCCGCCGCGTCAGGGGGCCGGGGCGACGGTAAGGCGCAGGGTTTCTCCGGCTTCCACGGCGAGCGCCAGGCCAGCGTGCAGCTGGCGGCCTGTGTAGACCGATTGCGCGCCCGTTTCCACCCAGGTGATGACGTAGCTTCGGTCGGGCTCGACGGTAAACCATTCGGGGATGGTGTTCATGCGGGGCCAGTCATTCTGGAAGCCCAGGTAGACGCGGTGGCGGGGCAGATCGAATTCGAGCACGCCGCGGTAGGCCTCCCGGGCGCGCACGACCATCGCAATGCCGCCGCCGTGGGGCGCGGCGCCGAGTTCGAGGCCCTGCTGCCAGGGCCGGGCAATCACGCCCCGGGTGTGCATGAGCGAGTGGATCAGCACGGTGCGCACGCCGTTGGACTGCAACTTCATGGTGCCCCAGAGTTCGCCGTTTTCGAGACGGGAGGGGTGGTCGACGAGGTTGTTCGTTGTCTCGCGGTCGACCCATGCGAACCCCTCGGCCACGGGCACGCGGTTGAGGAGGTAGAGCGCGCCTTCGATCGAATCGGCGTACCCGTCGATGGATTCGCCTTCCCAGGCGTAATTCTCGTACAGCGGCTTCATGGTGTTGCGAAGGGCGCGTTCGACCTGCGGGCGGTAGGTGTTCGTTCCGGTGGCCAGGTCGTAACACAGGTAACCGACGTAGTTGTAGCCCCAGCCGTCGCTGAGCTGGCCTTCGCGCTGATCGAGGGCGTTGTACATCATGCCGTCGTCGTTGCAGCCGCGCGCGAGGATCGCGTCGTAGATCTGTTTCAGGCGCGGGGCGTGTTCCGCGGCTTTGGCGGGCCGGTGCGTAACCTCGACCGCGTGCAGCAGGCCCAGCCCGCCGATGATCTCGCAGCCGTGGTCGCGCAGGCGCGCGGGGACGAAATCGTCCTGCGCGAAATAGTAATCGGCGAGCCGATCGCCCCAGTCGAGATAATTCTCATCGCCCGTCATCGTGTAGAGGCGGGCCAGCGCCTGGAGCTGTTCGCCGTTGACTTCCACGTTTTCCGAAGGGATGTTTCCGAATGGCGTCTCGATCCTCGCCGTGGCCCAGAGGTCGTCTTCGATGGCGCGCATGCGGTCAAACCATTCGTCGGGACCCGTCACCTCCACCATGGCGATGAGCCCGTCCTTCACATACTCCGACGCCTGAAACACCACCTCGTCCCACGCGGTGTCCTTTGCGGGAGCGCCCTGCTCAAAATCCCACGGCACCGGGATGCGGCCGTAGGTGTTGCACAAGGCCTGTTCGCGGTCGAGCACGTTGCGCACCGGGCCGTTCATCACTTCCCGGTCCACCACGAACGCCGCCCACAACAGAAACGGATAGCAATCGGCGGCCGTATCGCGGTAATTCCATTTGCCGTCGGCCTTGTAGAGTCCGGTGCCGGGATCGATCTGCGGCACTGCCACTTCATGCAGCCACCGGTGCACCTTGCTCAAAGCGTGCCCCGCAAGCGTGGCCGAGTTGGACGCCTGCTCGAATGCGTCCTGCGCCTGCACCGTCATCGCGGCCAGCATTGCCATGGACGCCGCCGCCGCCGCCCGCACGAACCATCGGTGTGTTTTCATGATCGCTGCGCTCCCTGCTGACTGTGGGGCGTCCCCGTTGCGTTTCCCGAAATCTGGAAACCACAGTGTAAATCCTTCGCGGGAGGATTGCCACCGGCGCCCCAGTGAGGCCCGCGGTATACGGAGGAAGACGCCCGGCGCGGCGCAGGGAGTTGCGGGAGGGGATGGGTTCCTTTATGCTCACACTACAGTCGGGAACATCTGAGCGCAACGCATGCAGGAGTGTGAATCATGAAAACGAGATGGGGAGTCTGGGGTTCCGGAGGCATCGCGCGGCGCCGCACCATTCCGGAGGGGATCGCGACGGCGGACAATGCGGAGCTGATCGCCGTGTATGACGTGAACCCGGAGGCCAACATTGAGGTGGCCGCTGAGTTTGACGCGACGGCGTGCGAGACCGAGGAGGCGTTCCTGGCGTCCGACTGCGACATCATTTATGTGGCGACGCCGGCCAATACGCACTGCGAACAGGTTCTCCGCGCGGCCGAGGCCGGGAAGCATGTGCTGTGCGAGAAACCCCTGGGCATGGTTGTTGAAGAGGCCGAACGCATGATTACGGCATGCCGCAACAGCGGGGTGAAACTGGGCACGGCCTTCATGATGCGGTTTCAGGCACAGCATCAGGAGGCGCTCCGGCTGCTGCACGACGGCAAACTGGGCACCCCGGTGCTGGGCCGGGCGCAATTATCGTGCTGGTATCCGCCCATGCCCGGGGCCTGGCGCCAGCATCCCGAACAGAGCGGCGGCGGCAGCCTGATGGACATGGGCGGGCACTGCATCGATCTGCTCGAGATGTTCTTTGGCCGCGCCTGCCGGGTGCAGTGCATGACCGGCAACCTGGTCCATGACTATCCCAGCGAGGACAGCGCCGTGGTGCTGCTCGAGTTCCAAAACGGCGCGAAGGGCATGGTCGACAATCTGTTCAACGTTCCAGACGCCAGTTCGAAGAACCGGCTCGAACTGTATGGGTCGAAAGGCAGCATCCTGGCCGACGGCACCATCGGTCAGGGTGAACTCGGCGAAATGATCGCGTACCTCGAGTCTGGCGACACCGGATACGAGGCGAAACAGACGCGCGCCGCCGGCGGCGGCGTTGCAATCACGCCCGATCCGCTCAACATGTACCGCGCGGAGGTGGAGGCCTTTTCGCGGGCGGTGCTCGACGGCACGGAACCGCCCGTGTCCGCCGAGGACGGGCTCTGGAGCCAGTACGTGCTCGCGGCATGCTATGAATCCGCCAAGACCGGCGCTGCCGTGTCGCTGTAACGGAGGGTAGCCGGATGCGCGCGGCGGCACGGGGCGCTTCGGTGGCGCTGACGCTCCTGGGTCTGCTGGTGGCGGGCTATCTCCTGGGACGCACGCTGGCGTTGCTGATGAGCCAGGACCCCGACGCGTTTGACGTGTGTTCGGCGGTGTTCGGGACCGGCTGCGACAAGACGCTGCTCAGCGCGACCTCGTGGGTGCTGGGCATTCCCCTGGCGGGCTGGGGCGTCGTGTATTACGGCGTGCTTCTCGCGCTGTTCTTGATGGCCGCCGCGCTGGGCGACGAATTCGCGCCGTTGGCTCTGACGGCCGCCCTGCTGGCGTCACTGGCGGGGCTGGCGGGCAGCATCGTGCTTGCGGCGCTCCTGGTGTGGGGGTGGGCGCCGTTCTGTCCGCTGTGCATGGTGGTGCACGGCATCAACCTGCTTCTGGCGGTGGCGTTGAAGGTGCACCTCGGCCGCACCTGGCGCGAAGTGGCCGGGGATCTGGCTTTGGCGGCGGGCTCGCTGTTCCGGAAGCCGGCGGATCGGCCGCCCTTGTGGCGGTGGCGGGCAACCGGGCTGGCGACCGTGGCCCTGACCGCGCTGGCGTTGTACGAGGGCGTCTTCATCCTGTCCGAACGCTGGCTCTGCGAGTCGCGGGGCGTCTTCAGCCCGCACAAGCTGTTAGCGGCGTATGCCGACACCCCGGAAACCGAGCTCCCCGCCGGCCCGAATGACGCCCGGCGCGGGCCCGAGCAGGCTCCGGTGGAGATTGTGGTGTTCAGCAGCTTCCACTGTCCGGCCTGCCGCCAGTTCAGCCGCGAGATGGGGGTGCTGATGAACCAGTACCCGGGCGCGGTCTCGCTGGTCTTCAGGCATTTCCCGCTCGACGGAGCGTGCAATCCCATCGCGCGCCGGGGGCTGGACGAGGGCGGCGCGTGCGAAACGGCCTGGGCGGCGGTCGCGGCGCAGCGGCAGGGCAAATTCTGGGAGTTTCACGACACGCTGTTCAAGGCGCATTTCCCGCCCGGTCCGGAGGCCTTGCAGACCATCGCTCGCGAAATCGGTCTGGATATCGAGCGGTTCAACGCGGAACGGGTGTCGGAGGAGGTGCGCGCGGCGGTACGTCAGGATACCGAACTGGGAGCGCGGCTGCGGCTCGAGGAGACCCCCGCCATTTTCATCAACAAACGCCGTCTGCCCGGGCTCGGGGCTCGTTCCATCGAGGTCATCATCAAGGACGCCCTCAAAAACGGCGCGGTGCAACACGGGGCCGGATGAGGCCGAATCGCCGGATAACTTGAGGGAACCTCCGCAAGGCCGGTGCCAGTGGAAACGGCGCTGCCCGGCGGATACGGATACGAACTTCACTGGAGCGCCAACGGCCCGGCACAACCTGGCGATCATGGGGGCCGTGTCTACATCACGCACCGGTCCGGAGCGCCAACGGCGCGAGAACATACCAGCCCGGGATGAAGCCCCGGGAAGCCCGCGTAAACCAAAGATGCAAGGGCTGAAGGCCCGCGACATTGACGCATGGATATTGTTCATGTGCCGGTCCTTCAGACCCGAAGAGGTGTGCAACGTCTGTACCCAGCCCTCCAGGCTGGGCTCGTATCTTACCGCGCCTTTGGCGCTGGGGAAGGCGACGTGCTCTCTTGCCTCACCCCACCGATGAGTCGGCAAATGCTCCAACGTGCGAAAGCACAACCAATTCAGTAGTCTGACTTCGAGTCAGCCGGCGATCGGGGATGAGGCCGTTGCCGTGCGCCGCCACAGCGGGACCGGCTTGAGCGGCCCTCCACGAAAAGGCTAAGCTGAATCCCTGGGGAGAACGCCGGACAAGCGGCGCGCCGGCGCAGGGGCCGCGGCCTGGCGTCGCTGCGGCTGTGGCAGGTTTTTGGCGCGCTTTTCGCTGATCCTGAGGTGCGAGTGCGTCCCCGCGGGACAGCAGGCGTCAGACATAGGAGCGCGATATGGACGTGCATTCCCTCCCGGAGCTTGCGACGGGTCATCCCATCACCCACTGGCTGGTGCTGGGGCCCTTCGTGGTCCAGACCAGTCCGCAGTTCGAGCGGGAGTATCTGTACGAGCGCGACCGCATCCTCGATATCGACTATCTTTCGGCGGACGGCGGCGAAACGGCGGTGACGCCGGAGGCGGGGCGCGTGCACCGAAACCCGGGTCTGGGCGCGGCGCAACTGCGCTGGACCGCGTGTACCGGCGCGGAACTCGACGGGGAGCGCATCGCGGGGGACGCAATCTACGAGACGGTGCAGCGCAACTGCGTGATCTATGCCGCGGCGTTTGTCGACGCCGAATCGGACACGGCGGCCCTGCTCGACGCGTACCACTCGGGGATGAAAGTCTGGCTCAACGGCCAGCAGGTGTGCAACGAGCCCTACGGCCTCCCCAAAGGCGTGCGGCTGACCATGCCCAGCAAGGTCGTGTCGTTACAGGCGGGCCGCAACCTCCTGCTGATTAAGTTCCGGCCGGGATACATCGCCGACGGGATCGACTTCCGGGTGCGCGATGTGCGCCTGTCGCCTCTGGTGAGCGCGCGGGGCCTGCCCATCGCATTGGGCCGGGTCCGGGCCCTGCCCCGGTTTACGGGCACGCCCGAGCGGCCCCGCCAGCTCATCGAGGTGGCCGCGGTCAACACATCCAGCGTGGACGTGCGGGTCACCGTCACCTGCGCGTCAAGCACCCCGGGCGCTGAGGACCAGGCGGACGTCGTCCTTCCGCCGAACCGCATCACGCCGGTGCGCTTGGCGCTGCCGGCCGCGGCCGCGGGAACGGTCGTCGACGCGACGGTCACGGCGCGGCTCTATGGGCGCGAGCTTACGGCGCCGTTCCGGTATGAAGCGGCAGCGCCTCCCAAAGGAAGCGGCGTCGAGATGGTGTTGACGTCATTCCATTTTGACACGACCTACCACGAGGAACAGCGCGTGTATGCGATGGGCGCGTTCGACATCGTCCGCCAGTACTGCCGCTTGCACCGCGAAGACCCCCAGTTCCGGTCGACATTGTCGGAAGTGGACTATCTCAAGCCGTATTTCGACGTGTTTCCGGAGGACCGCGAGACCCTGATGCGGGTGTTCCGCGAAAACCGGTCGAATTCCGACGCGATGTACAACCAGCCCAACGAGATGAACTGCGGCGGCGAGGCGCTGGTACGCAATTTCCTGTACGGCCAGCTCTTCCACGGGCGGGTGATGGGCCGCATCTGCCATGTCTACGCCCCGGGCGACGTATTCGGGCACCCGAACCAGTTGTCGCAGATCGCGCGAAAGGCGGGATGCCTGGGCGTCAGCTGGGACAAGTACATCTACAATTTCCCGCCGCTGTTCCAGCATCTGTCGCTGGACGGATCGTCGCTGCCCCACAAACGCGGCAACTGGGGATGGAGCGAGGCGGCGGATATGGGGCTGTCGGTTATCGTGGGCGACATTGACCAGACCCCGCCCACGGACTGGCACGAGACGCTTCTGCCCAGGGTGCAGCAGGCGACCTGCCGCGACCTGTTCGACGTCGTCACCCGGCAATGCGCTGAGAGCGGCGCCCGGCTGCCGGTAACGTCGCGCGACATGTCGCTGTATCACGCGGCGACGTCCATGTCGCGCATCAACCTGAAGATCGCAAACCGCCTGGGGGAGAACACGCTGCTGATGGCGGAACGCTTCGCGACCATCGCGAGCCTGCTGGGCGCGGCCTATCCCGACAAGGCGCTCGACAAGGCGTGGCGGCAGCTCCTGTGCGGCCAGCACCACGATTCGATCACCGGCACCCACAACGAAATCTCGTACATTGACCTGATGAATTCGTACCGGGAAGCGCTGGAACTCGGCTCGGACGTGCTGGACCGCAGCCTGGAATACCTCGGCAAGGCCGTGACGCCGGAGGGGGTTGACCGGCCTCTGGTGGTGTTCAATCCCGTCGCCTGGGAACGGACGGACGTGGTGCGTGCGCGCATCAGCGTGGGCGGCCTGAAACGCTTTGCGATTCTCGACCACCGCGGCCAGGCGGTGCCGTTCGAGGTGCTGGACGCGGCGCGCAACCGGAGCGGCGCCATCACGGAAGCGCAGATCGCGTTCGTGGCCAAAGAGATGCCTTCCCTCGGGTACCGGCGGTATCAGGTAGCCCCCGGGGACAAAGCGGTCAAGGAACGCAAAGCCGCGCCGGGCCGCACGTCGATCGAGAACAAGTACTACCGGATTACGGTCGATCCCGCGCGCGGAGGCGGTCTGGTCAGCCTCTACGACAAGAAGGCGAAACGCGAGGTGCTGCAGCAGGGCGCGCATGTGGGCAATGAACTGGCGGCCCTGCAGGAGGTGGCGGATCGCGAGGAAACGCAGCACGAATTCTATACGACGGGGCTGAAACTGTTCTCGGGGGAGATGCCGGCGGCGGTGACGGCCCTGCGGGGACCCGTCAGCGAGACGCTGAGCGTCAGCTACCGCCTGGGCGAACTGTGCGGGGTGACCCAGGAGATCACGCTGACCAAGGGCGTGGCCCGGGTCGATTTCAAGACCATTCTGGAAGACTACCAGGACGAGGAGCACCTTTTTTGCGTGACCTTCCCCGTGAACCTCGCGGGCGGCACGCCGGTGTTCGACGAGCGCTTCGGCGTGGTCAGCCGGGGCGGGAGCCGCGGGTACCTCGATTTCCGCACGCATCAAATGGCGATGTTCAGCGGCTGCGCCGTATACGCCGCCAACCAATGGATGGAATACGGCCCCTCGGTGCAGCTCAAGGCCGGGCGCAACGCCTATCCGGTGAGCATGGTGGGTTTGATCACGCCGAAGACTCGCGACATCACCCGCGCCGCAGAGGAACTCCAGCGGGCGTTGATCCAGCGGGGCGTGACCTGCACGCCGTGGCACGACAAGGGCGGCCCGCATTGGGGCTCGTACCAGGACCACATGGACGACGACCTGCTGTACACGCGGTTCCGCATCTCGCTGGGCGCGCACCGCAACAACGCGTATTCCAACCGCGTCCTCAACCGGCAGGAAGCCAAAACCGTCGCGGAATTTCAGAAACAGCTCAACGAAGAAGGGTTCGCCTATCTGTTCACCAGCGATTCCGAGCTGGAGGACCTCTCGTGGGGGCCGATGCCGGTGCTGGTCGTCGAAGGGAAAACCTCGAAAGACCTCGCCCTCGCGTGCGACCGGCTTCTGAGCGATCTGCGCGACGCGGCCGTGCTGCGGATTCCGGGAAAGTGCGACGCGACGGGATGGAAAGGCGCGGTCGACGATTACGGCGTGGCCATGCTGAACGAGGGGACATACGCCAACAGCCTCGAGAAGAACGGCACCCTGTGCATGATGCTGTGCCACACGTGCCGGTGGTACGGCGCGGTCAACAATTTCCCCGAAGGCTATCTCGTGCCGGAAAACAAGAACCACGTCTTTCGCTATGCGCTGTATCCTCACAGCGGCGACTGGCGCCAGGCCCATACCCAGCACGCCGCGCACGAATTCAATCTCCCGCTGCTCGCGCGCGAGGTTAAACCGGCAGCTAAGGCGGCCCTTCCGTCCGAACAGGCCTTCCTGACGGTGTCGCCCGCGAACGTCATCCTCGAGGCCATGAAGCCGTTCGGCAATCCGGTAGCGGCATTCCAGCGCACGCAGGTCTCGAACGCGGCCGATGGCATCACGCTGCGCCTGTATGATACGGAAGGCATCGACACCAAGGCCCGGATCACGTTCGCGGGCGGGATGAGCCGGGCCTGGCTGTCGAATCTGCTGGAAGACGAGTCGCGCGTCCTGCCCATTCGCGAGAACAGGCTGGACGTGCCCGTGCCCCCGTTCTCGATCGAGACGGTCGGATTTGTGCCCGACGCGCCCGGGCCCAAAGCGGGCCGGCGAGTGCTTGGACCCGAGGCCGAGACCGTGCAGCCGGTCTGGGTGCGCTCCTGGGAACACGACGCGGAATCCCTGCCGATGGGCTACGGCGCGGTCACCTGCACCCTCGGACGCGATATTCGCGAAGAGGAGGACCGCCGGACGCTGCGGGTCAAGGTCAATGCGGTCAACGACTACACGGATGCGGGCATCGCCGTGACGGCAAGCGTCTCCGTGCCCCAAGGCTGGCACGTGGCGCCGGGCACGGTGGCGTTCGAGCTGGCGGCCCTGGGACACGACACGAAAGAGCTGCGGATCACGCGTCCGGGACCGGACGCGCCGGGTCAGGTGAAACTCCGGTACGAGTTCGATGGACAGACGTTTCAGGACGTGCTCGAAATTGGCGAGGCGTTCGATCTCACGATGGAAGCGGCGCACGAGGACGGCGACATCGTGGTGCGTCTGACGAATCCGGCCTGCGAGGACATCGATGCGGAGGTAGCCCTGGTGGCGCCTCTGGAAGCCTGGCCCGCCCGGGACGCTGGCGAGTATTCCCTGGTGTCGATCACGCCGCGCAGCCAGGGCGTGACCGTCGCCGCGCAATCTACGGCGTCGCTGCGGTTCAAGGTGAGCGCTTCGGCGCTGGGCGGAAGCGCGCGGTTGCATTCGTATTGGGCGGTGGCCAAACTGATGTGCAACGGCCGCATTGCGCTGGCGCGATGCGATCAGCGCCCAGGCCGCCGCTTGATGTCCGCGCGCAAGTGGAATAGCATGCTGGAAGAGAAGGCGCGGATGCGCCGGGGTGAATGACCGACGAGATATCGCCCGTCTGGCGCCGTCTCCACGGAGAAACTCACGAAGGGGTCGAGTGGGATTGCGAAAGGGGAACGACAATGAAAAGCAGAAGCGTTGGCAGCGTGCTGGTCCTGGCGTTGGCGGCGGTGTGGTGCGGCGGCGGCGCCTGGGCGGCGGGCTCGGGCCCGGAAGTCACGGTATCGATCAGCGGCACGTTGAATGACATGCTTCCCGTGTTGCAGTTGCTTCGCAACATGGGATTCGGGTTCGAGTCGCCGGAGGACGCGGAGCAGCCGCTGCGGCTGGAGGTGCACAGCGTGGTGAGTGACGGCGACCTGATCAAGGATGCTGTGGCGGGCGATATCCCCGGAGTGGCTGAACGCGCCGCCCAGGACGCCGCGCCTGTACCGGACAAGCTGGGACTCTACAACCCCGCCGTGGACCCGGCATCGGCAACGCCCGGCAACAGCATGTCGGTGTCGGTCATGCTCGCGGACCCGGAGCGTCTCGTGGACACCATGAGCGCGCGGATCGTGGGCGCTGAAGGGGCGCTGGCCGACCTCTACAACGACGGCACCCACGGCGACGCTGCCGCGAACGACGCGACCTGGACGGGCACCCTGGTGCTCCCGGCAACGCTGCTTGCGGGCGCGCACCACATCGAGCTGGTGGCCTACGACGACTACGGCGACCCGGTCGCCGGGGAAGACGGGGAGCCCCTGCGAGTGCGAATTCCGATCGAGATCACGAAATAGGGTGTGCGCGTGCGCCAAGTATCCCCTGCCGTAGAGGAGAATCCATGATCCCGCCGAAAGCACTAGACAAACTGACCCAGCGCATTGCCCGGCTCGGCGAGTGGCGGTACGCGACAGTCGCGGAGGTGCCGCTCGAAGGTCTGGAGATGATGGAGCACCTGCGCGTGCCGCCGGGGTTGAAGAGCGACGCGGCGCTCCGGTACAAACCGGCTCCGGTAGGCAGCCGCTGGGGCCAGGAATGGGGCACGGTGTGGTTTCGCGGCGAGGCGCGCATCCCGGCGGAATGCGCGGGCCGCCGCGTCTACTATCGCATGGATTCGTTCGCGGAAAAACTGCTTTTCGTGAACGGCAAACCGTTCGCGGGCATGAATCTCTGGCATCGCGAGGTGCTGCTGGCGGCCCCGGCCACCGGGCGGGAACGGTTCACGCTGCACCTCGACCAGTACTCGGGCCACCGCATGCCCAACCTGCAACCCTTGAAGCCCTTTGTGTATTTCCACCAGTTCACGGGGGCCGATCCCGGCCAGCCGCCGCCGCTCGAGCTTAACGCCAGCGAACTGGTCGTCGAACGTGAGGCCGTCGCGTCGCTGTATTACGGCGCGGACGTGCTGTTTCGCACGGCGCTCACGCTCGACCAGAACTCATTGCGCCGGGCGCGCATCCTCGACGAGTTGAACCGCGCGCTGGACCTGATCCCGTTCCACTGGGAATCTGAAACGGAGCTGGAAGACGCCGCGAAAGCGGCGGCGCGGCTGCTCGCGCCCCTGCTGGCGGCGCCGAATGGGCCCACGACGCCCCTGGTGGGGCTTGCGGGCCATACCCACATCGACGTCGGCTGGCTGTGGCCCATCGCCGAGTCCGTGCGCAAGACGGCCAAGACCTTCTCGAGCATGCTGCACCTGATGGAGCAGTACCCGGAGATGCGGTTCCTGCAGTCGCAGCCGGCGCTGCTCGACCTCATTCAAGACGAATACCCCGAGATTGTGAAACGCATCCAGGCGGAAGTGAAGACGGGCCGCTGGGAACCCAATGGCGGCATGTGGGTCGAAGCCGACTGCAACCTCACGGGCGGCGAATCGCTCGTGCGCCAATTTCTCGAGGGCCGCAAGAAGACGCGCGAACTCTTCAATTACACCAGCGACACCTTGTGGCTGCCCGACGTGTTCGGTTATTCGGCCGCGCTGCCCCAGATCCTCAAAAAATGCGGCATCCTCAACTTCGTCACGAGCAAGATCAACTGGAACGACACCACGCGCTTTCCCTATGACACCTTCTGGTGGCGGGGCATTGACGGCACCGAGATCTTCACGCATTACATCACCTGCCGGAACGGCGGATACAACGCCGAGGTCGGCCCGGAAATCTCGAAGGACTGCTGGGACAATGTGCAGCAGAAAGAGCTGCAGGACGCCGTGCTGGTGTCGATCGGTTACGGCGACGGCGGGGGCGGGGTCACCCGGGAGATGTGCGAGCGCGCGCGCCGCATGGGCGACCTCGAGGGCTGCATCAAGACCGCGTTCGTGAACGTATCGGAGTTTCTCGCACGGCTGCGTGAACAGAAGATCAAGCGGCCGCGCTGGGTCGGCGAGCTGTACCTCGAAATGCACCGCGGGACGTATACGACCCAGGCCCGCACGAAACAGTACAACCGCCGGCTCGAACTCCTGCTGCGCGAGGTCGAACTCCTGTCGGTTCAAGCGATGCCGTTCGGGCTGAAGTACCCGGCCAGGAAACTCGAGCGTCTCTG
Organism: Candidatus Hydrogenedentes bacterium UBA2224; assembly: GCA_002348185.1. Lineage (GTDB taxonomy): Bacteria > Hydrogenedentota > Hydrogenedentia > Hydrogenedentales > SLHB01 > UBA2224. Next base: position 67,249 of record DDYW01000146.1, read on the forward strand.
GCGCACTCTGCTTACACAGCAGTTCCACGACATTCTTCCCGGCTCCTCGATCCGGCGGGTCTACGAAGACGCCGAAGCGGCCTGCGCGGCCATGGAAAAAGACCTGGGCCAGCTCAAACGCAAGGCCCTCAAGACCCTGGCCGATCATATCGACACCACGGGCACGGGCACGCCGTATCTCGTGTCGAACGCCTTGTCCTGGGCGCGCGAGGGCATCGTTTTCATCAAGTGCGACAAGGGCCTCGTGGTTGTCGATGCCGAAGGGCAGCCCGTGCCGTGCCAGTGGGTCTACGACGGCAAGACGCGCGGGCTGGCCATTGCGGCGACCGCCGACGCCCTGAGCACCGTGCCCCTCTACCTGCGTCAGGGCGCCGACGCGCCCATGTCGCCGTTCGCCTCCCATGACCGGGCGCTGGAAACGCCGTATTACCGGGTCAAGTTCGATGCGGCGGGCAAGATCACCAGCCTGATCGACCGTTCCGTGGACCGCGAACTGGTTCGGGCCGGCCGCCGTCTGAACGAGTTGTATACCGCCGAAGACCTGCCGGTGCACTGGGACGCGTGGGACATCGACCTGCATTACCGCGACAAGCTGGCGCCGCAGGACCGGATGGTGTCGCGCGAGGTGGTTTCGGAGGGGCCGCTGTTCATTACCCTCCGCTCGAAATACGAGTTGGGGCGCCGGTCGACGCTGGTGCAGGAGATGACCTTCTATGCCGCAAGCCCGCGGATCGATTTCGAGACCTGGGTGGACTGGCAGGAGACGCACACGCTGCTCAAGGCGGGGTTCCCGCTCGATCTGAACGCGCCGCGGTTCCGGTGCGAAATTCAGTACGGTCACGTGACCCGCAACACGCACAGCAACACGCCGTTCGATCAGGCGCAGTTCGAGGTGTGCGCACACAAGTGGGTCGATCTGTCCGAGGGGGATTACGGCGTGGCGTTGCTGAACGACGGCAAGTACGGCCACGACACCCTCGACAACATGTTGTCGATCACGCTGCTGAGATCGCCGCAGGCGCCCGATCCGCTGGCGGACCGGGGCGAGCACACGTTCACGTATGCGCTGCTGCCGCACTTGGGCGCGTTTACGGCCGAGGAAGTGGTGCGCGAGGCGTACAACCTCAATGTGCCGCTCACGTGCGTGAAGGCGGGCCACGGCGCCGCCGATGCAAAGGCCTTACGCTTCTGTTCCGTCTCCAATCCGAATGTGGTTGTCGAGGCGGTCAAGAAAGCCGAGGACGGCAACGCGGTGATCGTGCGCTTCTACGAAGCCGGCAATACCCGGGGGCAGACGACTCTGACGTTTGACCGGCGCGTGAAGCAGGCGTCGGAATGCACTCTCCTCGAGGAGGGCGACGCCCCGGTCAAGACTCGCCGCAACAGCGTCACCGTGCCGGTGGCTCCCTTCGAAATCAAGACCCTGAAGATCGTGTTCGAATAGCGTCCACGACGCAGGCAGCCGCCGGGGGCGCTTAAGCGAGGGTCCCGCCGGGGCCGGGGATCTCCGCCGGAGCGGGCGAAGGATGAGGCTGAGGCGTTTCGGCGTGGAAGGCCGCCAGCAGAAACAGGGCGATGACCACGGCGCCTGCGGCAGGAACGGCCCAGAACGGACGGAAGTGAATGGCGTTTGTGGCGGGGTCGAGAAACCATTCCCCGAGTTTCCCTGCGCTGATGTGCCCCAGAAAATAGCCCGCGCCCATGATGAGGATGGTAAACAACTGTTGTGCGCCGGCGCGGGCCTCCCGTGAACTGTGTTCGTCGATGTAGATGTACGAGGCGGTGAAGAAGAAGGCGTAGCAGAACCCGTGCGTCGCGAGGGCCGCTACGACGAGCGGAAACGGCGAGCCGATGCTGAATACCGTGAACCGCAGGGTTTGCGCGGCCAGCGCGATGAGCAGCACGCGTTTCGTGCCCAGGCGGGTCAAGGCGCGGCCCAGCAGCCCCAGCATGAGCACCTCGGCGGCCTGGCCGATGCTGATCAGCGGCATGATGTGGTTTTCGGCGACGCCGAGGCTCTTGAGGAAGGGTCCCATGCCGAAATAGTAGTGCTGGTGGATGGCGCTGGTGAACAGGGTCGCGATGCAGAGCACCATCACGCTGGGCCGGGCAAACACGCGGAAGGCGTCCCACGGGATCAGGGTGGCGGGCGCGCCGCCGGCCCGCTTTTCACGGGGAAGGACCAGGCTGTAGACCGCCAGCGCGGCATGCAGCATCGCGCACAGGCGCAGGGCGTCCGCCAGGCGCGGATCGGGCTCGCCGGGGGCCGCCCCCCCCAGCCAGAACAGGCCAAACGTCCACGCAATGAACACCCAGCCGGCCGTCCCCCACATGCGGATGCTGCCGAAATCGCGTTTCACGTCGCGGACCCGGTGCAAGACGACCGTGTTCGACAGGCCATGGGTCGGAAGAAAGAGCAGGCCGTAGACGAAATACAGCACATAGACGGTCCAGAAGGAGCGCGACATCGAGAACGCCGCGATGGCCGCGCCCGCCAGGCCGTGGCAGGCCGCGAGCATGACCCGCGCGGAGACAAACCGGTCCACGACGTAGGCGGCCAGAAACGGCGCCACAATGGCCCCGATGGCCGCCACGGCGATGATCTGCCCGGCCTGACTGGGCGAGAAACCGAGGTGGTTCATCAGGTACAGGCTCAGGATCGGGTTGATGCACGCCGGGATGGCGTGCTGGAGGAACATCATCGCCGACAGCCTGAAATACAGCATACGGGGCAAGGCATCTCTCCGGGAACGGGGGCCGGCGAAGCGGCCGGGTGGGCGGTCCCTGTGCGTTCGAAACGGGCGCCAGGTCGACGCGCCGTCCGCCCCGGCAAGGTCCCCTGTTTGAACGCGCGAGGAGCACGCGGGTCCGGTTTACGGGGCTTCCTTCTCGAGGGCGTCTTCGTAGGCCTTTGAGACGATGGCCTTGTCGCCCAGAGCGTCACGCAACGGGTCGTCTTCCGGAGCGCAATACCCCAGGTGCAGATGCCGCCGCCAGCCCTCGGCATATTCAAAGACGCTCGACATGTTCCCCACCTCGCGGGACATCTCCTCCATGGTGATGAGGTAACTGTCCATGCCCTGGCTGACGTCGAGCCATTCTTTCTGGCTGGTGTGGCAGGCGAGGGCCTCGCGTTTCTTGTCGATGACCGTCGAGATGTCAACGTAGAGGCCGGGCCACACGCGTCTGCGCAGCGGGTCGTGCAGGCCATACGGCAGCGCGTGGTAGAGCGTCACCGGGTCCGCGATGGGCGGCTGCGGCGGGTCCGTGATGAGGTTGCGCATGCCGCGGAAAAACGCGGCGGACACGGCCAGCCGGCACGCGTTGGTGTGGTCTTCCATGTAATCCGTGGGGGGCTGCAGCAGCATGATCCGCGGTTTGATCTCCCGGATGACGGCGCACAGACGCCCCGGCAGTTCCCGGTCGTAATAGATGTCGAGGTCGTCCACCAGCGGCTCGTGAAACGTCGCGCCGAGGGTCTGTGCGGCGCGCCGGGCCTCGCCGGTGCGCATGGCGATGATCTCCTCGCGCGAGTAGATCGCCGTGCCCATCGAACCGTTGGCGATGTTCATGTAATGCAGATCGTAACCGGCCTTCTCGAGCAGCAGGAGCGTGCCCCCCATCATGAATTCGATGTCATCCGGGTGCGCGGCTACGGCAAATGCGACAGGCTTGGACATAAACGTTTCCTCTCTTCGTTGTGCGGGTTCAGGGCCTTTCAGTATGCCGTACCCCCCGTTCGAAAATCACTTCCCCAGC
>DDYW01000041.1:0-4722 GCA_002348185.1 Candidatus Hydrogenedentes bacterium UBA2224
CCATGCGGAAGGTGGCAACAAATCGGTCAAGCCCGCCCGCGCTTGGCGGAGCGGCCGGAATCTCGCGCAAAGGAAACCCGTTCAGCCACATCCGCACGCCCAGGATGGACTGGACGTCGAAATAGACCGCGCGGCGCCGAGGGGCGCGCACGCTGAATGCGGCGTAGGTAACACCCTCGCGGTTCGACCCGGCCACCGCCGACAGGTCCACAAGCGGCTCCGCCGCCCGGAAATTCTGCCAGACGATTTCGTTGTCCCCATCGGCTACCCGGAGGCCGAGCTTCGGCGCAACCCGGCTGATGCCATCGACCGAGAACATGTAGTCCCGTTCGCCGAGGACCGCCTCGCCCCGTTTGATCGCCTCGGCGATACCGCCATCCACATCGGGTTGAAACGGCGCGCACACCAGCCAATCCGCGACAAAACCCCTGTCCACTAAGGTGTCAAGGGTCTCCTGTGCCCACGCAGCGCCAGAAAACAACACCAATGTCAGGACTATCAGTCGTCTCACGAAAGAAACTCCGGGAAGGCTATCAATATCACCCCAAGTAACCCGTTCCAGTCTAACACGTTCCGGGGGCTGGGTTCAGCACGTCTTGCCGGTTTGGCCCGGGCCAAACGGCCCGGCGCTCACTTCCAGGGTGTGAATGCCGCTTGCCCTCTCATTCGCGCTTTCTGGTTCCGTTTCTGTCCGTCTCAGTCTGTGGTTGGAGAATGGTCTGTTCGGGAGAAAGGGGCCGAGTTCTGAACCCGGCGCAATGGAACCCTGTGCGAGCATAGGACCGGATTCAACAAGCCTTGCGCTGAACTTCCCGTTCAGCGTGCCTCCGCTCACCCGAGCACATCCGTGTAGGGGTGCAACGCGAACCAGCGCTGGCTGCCCTCGGCCTTGGAACGCACGCTGAACCGGCACGGCTTGCCGGGTTCGAGCATGGCCGCGGGCACGCGGATGTGAAACAGGCCAGCGCTGTCCTCGCCGGTGGTCCGCTTGGGCACCAGCGACAAGACCACACCACTGGCGTCGTTTCGCCAGGTCGCGAACCCCGATGCCACGTCGAAATCGACCACGTCCTCTCCGTCCACAGCGAACGCGAAGCCTCCCATTACAGGCTGAGAGACCCAGCCGAGCCCTCCTGCAAACACGAAGGTGACGCCTTCTCCGTCGAAAGTCTCAGGCACCCGCGCGGTTTCCCATTCCACCTCGTGGCCTTTTTCCGTCTGGCGGCAGATGTACGTGGTGCCGCGGGCCTCCCGGTACGTAAACCAGGCAGCCTCCTCCCCAGCATTGCGCGTGAGCCGGCCAAACCCCTCCAGAAACGGCACCTTGAAGTGCGGCACCTCGGCAAGGCGCTCCCGAAGGAAGTCGACCGGGAATTCCACGCGTGGCTGTGGCAATGTGCTCGCGTACAGCACGAGCCGATAGGCAAGCCATTCCGCCTCGGGCGCGCGTGTCGTGCCATCGTCCACCGTGGCGCCAATGTTTAATCCGCAGACAATGAGAGACCCTTTACCCACCTTGGCCTGGAGTAGAAGGGCCTTATTCCGGCACGCACTCCATACCTCGATGCCGCGCACAAGCACCTCGGGAACGGCGGGGAGGTCGTTCAGGATGTAGCCGTGGCTGTTCTCGATCAGGCGGAACCAGCCCACGTCGCACCAGCCTTCGGGCGCCATGCCCTGCGTGACCGGATTTTCGTAGACGACCGTGCCCACGTTGCTGTCGCGCTCGCTTCCGAGCCACCAGGTGGTTTTGAAGCGGTTGTTGATGGCGGAGAACACGCCGTCCGGTTTCAGGAGCAGCAGGCAGGCGCCCTCGTTCAGCGCCTGGACCAGCGTTCGCGAGAGGGTCGAAGTGACATAGGCGGCCTGCGCGGGGAGCGCGCCGTCTTCGGGCAGGGGCTGGACGCCGAACGGGGCGAGTTCGCTGCTCCACTCGGCGGTGGCGTATACCGGGTGCTCGAGGGCAGGCGCGGCCTCGCGGGGATACACCCACGTGGTCCAGGCGTTTTCAACGGTGCGCGACGGGGTGGTGAGTTCAAGCCGGAAGGTGAGTGGACTGGGTCCCGCGACCTCGGGGCAGGCCAGTCGGCATTCGCGGACGGGGGTGACCGCCCCCTGCGGGGGCGCCTCGATGGCCCGGGCGTCTTCGAGCAGGGTCTGTCCGCCGCATTCGATGCGGCACGCGAGCGTGGCCTCGGCGAGCGGGGCCTCCGCATAGTTCGACACGAGGAAGGAGAGGTCTACGGTGTCGCCCGAGCGGTATGCCCAGGCCAGCCCGTCTTCGAGCAGGACCACGTCATTGACGAACTGCCGCACCTCTTCGGGCTGGATGTGCTCCTTCGGCCGGAAATAGGATTCGACGAGCCCGTTCGAACCGGTCCAGTAGTCCTGGAACAGCCACCAGTGATGCCCCGAGATATGGGGCTTTTTGCGCATGTCCTCGATGTTGAGCTTATGGCAGAGGTAATAGAGACGCTGGGAGTTGCGCGCCCAGGTCGGCACCTCGTCGAGCAGGCCCATCGCCGCGACTTTCTCCCGCGCCGAGACGAACCAGAAGGGTTTGATGTTGTGTTCAAACTGCTCAATCTGGTCCAGCAGGGGAAACGTGCCGAAGTTGCCGGCCTCGTGGACAATGACCGGCTTCGGCGGTTCGGCGGGGAACGCATAGAGCCCGGGCAGGTCTTGCGGGAGGTTGAACACGTCGAACTGGAACGCGTAGTAGTCGAGCGTGGAACGGGTGCGTTCGCCAGAGAGCCAGTTCTTGTGCAGCAGACCGTCGGAATCGATGACCATGCGTTGCGGGTCGAGTTCCTTGGCGATGCGGTACAGCTCTTCGCCAATGGCGATGCCGTCGTACAGCTCGTTGCCCATGCACCACCCGAACACCGAGGGGTGGTTGCGCAAGCGCGTGACAATCGCCTCCCATTCGGTCTTGTAGAGCTCGAGCGCGGGGCCCTGGGCGCGCTCGTAAAACGGCCGGTACACGATGGGGAGTTCGGGCTGCACGAGAATGCCCATCTCGTCGCAGGCCTCGTAGTATTCCGGCGGCAGGAAATGGCTGTGATGCCGCACCCCGTTAAACCCGTACGATTTGATCACCTTCAAACGTTCGAGATAAAACCCTTTGTCCGCGGGCGGGACCATCGTTGCCGGATAGATCGCGTCATCGCCGTATCCCCGCAGAAAGAACGGCGCGCCGTTGAGGTAGAACTGCGAGCCGCGCGGTTCGAGCGTGCGCATGCCAAACCGCACCGTGCGGTGGTCCAGCGCGCCGGAGGCGTCCGACAGCACGAGCTCCGCCGTGTAGAGGTACGGGTGGTCCGTTGACCAGAGTTTCGCGTTCGCGACCCGCGTGACGCCTTCCAGGAACCCGTTCTCGATGCGGACCGCGCCCGGCGCGATCTCGCCGGCCTGCTCGCCTGCCGCGTCGCGGAAAATCACGTGCGCGGCGTCGCCCTCCCGCGGTTCCCCCGCGATGCGCGCCGTCACCCGCACGGTGCCGGTAGCGTCCGATTGCACGAAGGGGTCTTCCAGCCAGCTGCGCGAGCGCGCTTCGAGGCCGATGTGCCCCCAGAACCCGCCCCAGGGCGCGTCCATCTCGTCCATGAAATCAATGCAGCCGGCCAGGCAGTCCACGTCCCATCGCTGGTCCGAGTCGACGGCAATGACGATGCGCGCGGGCTGTCCCGGGGTAACGTGCCCGGTGATCTCATACTCGAAGGAGGACAGGTAGCCGATGTGCTCGCCCAGGTACGCGCCGTTGACCCACGTCTTCGCGTAGCGGTGCACATTGGCGATGCAGAGAAACAGCCGCTGGCCTTCCCAGCCGGCGGGCACGTCGACCACCCTGCGGTACCAGCCCGTGCCAATGAACTGGTGGCGCAGTTTGTCGGTTTCCTCGCCGAATCCCTGGGCGTCCCACGCGCCGGGAACGGTGATGCGGCCGCCGAACGCCTGTTCCCCGGCGCCCCAGCCGGTCGCCTCGCCGTTCTTCTCGCGATCGAGCTGGAACTCCCATTCGCCGTCGAGCGAGAGCGCCGCGCGCCCGGACGCGGCCTGCGCCGCGGATGCCGATGCCAGGGCAAGACACACAGCGAAACACACGCGCAGGAAGCAACGGATGGTCATGACGTCCCCTTTCCCCGAATCGAGTGCAACGCGTTCACCGGAATACGCCAGTATAGACCCTGTGCGGCCTGTTTTCGCAAAACCGGCCCCGGCCCCGTCATTCCTCCGGCCATACGGCGGGATCGCGGAAGTAGTTGACATCCATGAGGCTGAGGCGTTCGCCATGGGCGCGGAGCCGCGCGGCAAAGTCCGCCCAGTCCCGCCCGTCTCTGGGCGACCACCCCACCTCGGACAATGCAATCATGCGCGGGAACACCTGGTGGAAGATGCCCGAAGGAGGCAGGATCTCGCCCGTGGCTTCCAGGTGCCGGCGGGATACGTTGCCCAGCCACATGCAGCACTCGACGCCGAGAATGTGCACCGTTTTCGCGGGTTCGAGCCCCTCCGGAATGGGTTCAAACGAATACGTCTTGCTCACGGGAGTGGTTTCGTAGCTGTAATCGAGGTAACAATGGCTTGTCGGCGACATGACCACGTCGTGTCCCTGGCTGGCCGCGGCGAGGCCGCCCTCCATCCCGCGCCACGACTGCACCGTGGCGCGCGGGGCCAGACCGCCCTCGAGGATTTCGTCCCATCCAATGAGGCGGCGGCCGT
>DDYW01000041.1:4798-24224 GCA_002348185.1 Candidatus Hydrogenedentes bacterium UBA2224
ACCTCGGCCAGGACCGCCTCGATAAAGGCGAACGTCTCGTCATTGCCCGGGCAGAACACGTCGGGGTAGATCCACTCGTCTCCCAGGACCGCGGGCTGGCCGGTGCACGACAGCTCGGGATAGGCCATAAGCGCGGCGAGGCAGTGGCCCGGCATCTCGATTTCCGGGACGATCGTGACGCCGCGCGCGGCGGCGTACGCGACGATCTCGCGCAGATCGTCCTGGCTGTGGCAGCCGCCGTAACGGTCGCCGGGTTCTTTGGGGAGGTAATTCAGGCGGGCGTTGGCGTTCGGCCGCCACGCGCTGATCTCCGCGAGTTTCGGGCGGGCGGCAATCTCGACCCGCCAGCCCTGGTCGTCCGCCAGGTGCCAATGCAGCCGGTTCATCTTGTGGTACGCGAGCAGGTCGATGAAACGTTTGACGAACGCCTTGTCCTGGAAATGGCGGGCGCTGTCGAGCATGCAGCCCCGCCACCCGAACCGGGGCGCATCCTCGATTTGGACGCAGGGGAGCGTCCACGCCACGTCACGAACCGGCGCGCCCGATTCGATTTGCGGCGGGAGGAGCTGGCGCAGGGTCTGGCAGGCGTGAATCAGGCCCGCGGGCCCGGGCGCGGCGAGCGTGATGCCCGCGGGCGTCACGTCGAGCCGGTAGCCCTCGCCGCCCAGGTGTTCCAGGGCGGGGTCGATACGCAGCGTAATCGCAAGCTGACCGTCCGCCGGGGCCGCCGTGGAAAAGGGGAATCCGGTCGCGGGCCCCAGCAGCGTCTGGAGGTAGGCGCAGGATTCACGGAGGGCGGCGTCCGCAACCAGGACCGTGTCCGCGGTGAGCTGCACCTGGCCTTCCGTGCGTTCGACCCGGAGCGGTTGGGGGATCAGCGGCAGCGGGCTTTCCTGGGCGGCGGCATAGACCGTCCCCGCGACGAACAACAGGGCAAACGTCATTCTCATGATTCCTCCTCTGGTCAGGTAAAACGCGGACATCGCGGGTCACTCCTGCGCGGTCAGGCCCAGCGAGGCATAGCCGGCCTCCAGCGTGCGGTGGACCTCCACGTCCCAGACCACCCCCTCGAGCTCGCCCAGAAGCTGGTACATCCGGGAGAGGCCGTACGCGCTGGAGGACGCCGCGACAAGCACGGTCCGGCTGCCGGGAATGCGTTCCGCACTCTTGGCAACCCCGATCATGGACAGGGTGCGGATCTCCTCCCCGCTGAGACGGGACTCGGTCACCTCCCGGAAATCGTACAGTTCCAGCCGGGTGGGCCCGGCTTTCGAATACGCGTCAAACACCCCGAGAAAATCGTCCACGGTGAGCACACCGCTTCCGGTAAACAGCGTGAAATCGCGCCCGCGATCGATGGCAAACTCAATGGGCATACCGTCTCCCCCGCTCACTCAAACCCACTCGTCATCTCATCATGATGCGTGAAAGTATAGATCACCCCCCGCGGTGATGCGAAACCGGAGCAGCGGAGAATCACGATTCAGTCGGGGCTGCCGCCCACAAGCGCGTCTCCGGCGCGGGAAGTGGACGCGGTGGACCGAGTGGACCCTGTGGACATCGTTGCCGGAATGGGTGCGCAGGCGTCTCGCCTCTTGTAGCGCAGGCGTCTCGCCTGCATCCGGATCGCTGGTGTGAAACGCGAAGAGGGGAATCAGCGCCTCACACAAAGCCGCCAGGACGCCAAGGAGGACGTTCTGGACAGGCCGCGCATTGCGGCGTCATGCGGGCCCGCGCGGCCTTACACCGGAAAAGGTGGCGACGAACGGGGACATGTTCCAAGCGCCGTCCCCGGCGCGACAACGTGTCCCCGTTCGAACCCGGGGCGTGCCGGGAAGGTCTCCCCGACGCGCCCCGGGTGTGACGCTGGCGCCAGCGATTCGGGCTACCGGTCGAGGCCCATGACCGCGCGGACACGGGTCACGAACGCCTCGGTCATGGGGAACGGCCCGGGATACGGTTGCCACTGGACATGCCCGTCCATGTACAGCACCCAGCCGCCGGACTCCTCGCGCTCGCCCGGCACTTCCCACAGAACCGGGATGATCGGCTGCACGGCGGCCGCGCCTGCGTGCTGGGGAAGCTCGGGCAACAGCCGGTTTTCGATACCTTCCTGGAGGCGAAGGATGACGTCGCCGCCCGCGGTGCCTTTGCCCGCGCCGACCTGGATGTCCTGGTCGCGCACGGCCTCGATGCCCAGTTGCTGGACGGCGTCGAGGAAGGCGAGTCCCTGGGCCTCGCTGGTGAGGGCATGCGCGAAATAGCAGCGCGCGATGCCGTCGTTCGGGAACAGCACCGACGGGTCGGTCAGGTATTCGGGGTAGATCTTCTTCCACTCGGGGGTCAACACGCCCTGCTGGGCTTCGAGCGGCGGGAAGATCGCGCCGGGAGCTTCGTTGGCGAACATCTTGAACACCAGGCCCATCTGCTTGAAATTGTTCGACGCCTTCTCGCTTTCGGCTGTCTGAGGCGCCGGTACCACGGTGACGGGCGGCAACGCCTGGACGGGCAGGGTGATCACGGTGTCCTGCGACGGCGCTTCCACCGTCACCGAGGTCGCGGCATCCAGCGCGGGCGCGATGGCCCACAGCGTGTACACGCCTTTCGCTACCTCGAAGAAGAACGTCCCGTCTACCCCTGCATACACCCGGTTCAGGGTGCGTTCGCTGTCGGTGAGGACCAGGTACGCGCGGTGCAGCGGGGAGCCATCAGCCGCAACCACCTGGCCGAACAGGCCGGCGTCCCGGGGCGCCATAACGATTTCCAGCGGGGCCGGGTCTTTTGCGGCCTGAAGCCTGGTCACCGGAGAACCGGGGAGCAGTTGGTAGCCCGGGAACGACACAAACAGGTCATACGCCGAGTTCATGGGCAGGGGCTCGATGCGGAAGCGGCCCTCCGCATCGGACCAGGCATAGGCCGGCGCATAGCCCTCCGAGGATCTGAAGGTGTTCACTTCCACGCCCGTCAACGGCTGCCCCGTAGGGTCGACGATGCGGCCCGCGAGGGCGCCGGCGGGGAGATCGAGAACGACCGTAGCCTCCGTCTGCTCCTCCGGCATGTTCCAGAGCGCCGCCAATTCGCCCGCCGGGTCGTAGGCAAAGCCCCGGTAGAGGGTCTGGCAGAACGCCCGGATCTGTCCTCCGACCGCCGTGACTTTCCACCGCGCGCTGTCGTCATAATCCGTCGGCAACACCGGCCAGATCCGGAGCCACAGGTCGTCGACCGGGGCGCCATCGGAGCGGACAAACGTAACGTCTTTGACCGCCGTCCGGACCGTGAAATCCTGGGTGAACGTGGTGCCCGGGGTGTTCACCTGGAATCGGCTGCTTCGCGGTTCGGCCCCGATCAGCCCCGGCGCCAGCAGGTCCGGTGCGACAAACACAGCGCTTTCCCCGAAGGGCAGCCCCATTCGGTAAACGCCGCTGGCGTCCGTCCAGGCACCCAGGGGGACGTCATTGGGGGCGCCGGCGGCCACCAGGATCCCGGCCAGCGGATGGCCTTCGGCATCGGCCACGGTGCCCGAGACCGCGCCGGGATACGATTCCGGCAGTGTCAGAACGGACTCGGTGGTAGCGCCGGGCCGGAGTTCAGGGACTTCCAGGAGGCGCGCCTTGACCCCATTCGGGGCCGTGGCAAACACGGCAATGTCCTCGAGGGCAAGCGGGTCGGCGGGCACTTGGTCAAACAGCACGCACCCGGTCTCATCGGTTTCGCGCCGGAACGCGTATCCGAGGGCTTCCGGGATTTCCGAGATGACCTGCACCACCGCGCCCGGCACGGGCTGGCCGCCCTGTACGACGCGCAGCCGAAACGAGGCGCCCGGCAGCAGCACCGTCTCGACGGGCTCCGATGTCCGGCGGGTGCTCCAAGCCAGGGCATAGCCGGGGTGCGAGAAATACAAGGGACCGCGGCTTCCCCTGGAAACCACCCGGTAGAATCCGTCTGTATCGGTGATGGCAACCTGGGCCGGGTCGTCCGCATACTCGGCCGCCACCCGCACGCCGGCCAGGGGGGTCCCCGCGGGATCCACCACGCGTCCGGTACAGTACATCTCGGGGCGCAGTCGTGCGTGTAGTTCAATGTCCCGCGCAAGAACCGCTCCGCTGTACTCGATGTCCATGTCCTGATAGTTGGGAGCGTCGACCCGCAGCACGCGGGCCCCCGCGGGCCAGTCCATCGCAAACCGCCCGTCAGCGCCGGTACGGGTGACGCCCCTGACCGGTTCATCGTCGAGACCATAGGGGTGGGAGCCCAGCCACGCCAGCGCGCGCACGCTTGCCCCCGAGATGGGTTGGCCGGTCACGCTGGTGACCACGCCCGTAAGCGGCGGTACGGAGAGTTCGTCGATGGATAGCGAGGCTTCAGCGGATGCCGGTTCCGGCGGCGCGTCTTCCGACGCCAACAGGACACTTTCCGCAGTCGGCTCCCCGGACGAATCTTCGACAATGACGCTGGGAGCTACGGCCTCTTCGGGCGCGGGCGGCGGGGCATCGGGCGGCGGGTTGACGGTGGAGACCGTTTCCGCAACAAAAGCCTCATAGACCTGCACCGCGCCGAACACCAGCCCTCCAAACAGCACCGCAATGGCCGCCGCGGCAGCCAGACGAAACAGGGGACGCCGCTTTTGCACGGATACCAGCGGGCGCTTGAAACGGGTCTGGGGTAATACATCGAGAGTTGTCTCGTGAATCTGTTTCATGGCGGCATACTCCTCGCGGGCTTCGGGAGACGTTGCGAGCAACGCCTCCACCTTCCGCATCTCGCTCGGGGTCAGTTCACCGTCGAGATATCGCGACAAGCGTTCCGAATCCTTCGCGTTCATGGACGGAACTCCAGCAGTTCGTTTTGCAGTTTCTGGCGGACGCGCCACAGTTTCTGGCCCACCGCGTCGGGGGTCATCCCCAATACACGGGCGATGGCCGCGTACGACAACCCTGCTACGTATTTCATGGCGATGATGTCGCGCTGGTCCTCGGGCAAGGCCGCCATCGCATCGCGCAGGGCACCGGCCGCCTCGTTGCGCATGGCCTCGTGGCCGGGATTGCCGGCGGACGCGATGTCGTGTTCGCCAATGGGGGTCTCGCGCGTGCGCCGCCGCACTGTATCGACGGCCACGTGCCGCACGATGCCCGCCAGCCAGGGACCCAGCCGCGCGGGATTGTTCAACTGTCCGAGCGTTCGCGCGGCGCGCGTAAAGGTCTCCTGCACCGCGTCCTCCGCGAGGACCCGGTTGCGCACCACGCCGTACGCGATGGCGCCCAGGGCGTCGCTGTAGCGTTCGACGACGGCCGCGGCCGCGTTGCCGTCGCCCGAGAGCCAGCGCCGGACCAGAGACGCATCGCTGTCGTATTCGAGGTTGGCCTTCCTCATGGCATCCTGTTGCGTATGTCGTCCAAGACGGGGTTTTCTTACGGTGTCCGCCTGCCTGTCCAATGGCTGTCCGCTCCACCCGATGATCATATTCCCGCCACCGCGGCCCCAACAATCCCCCGGCGCGGCCCCCGGCAGGGCGGCGGTTTGGCAATGGGACGGCGCGCAGGTACACTTAGGCGAATATGAAGACGCAGGACACAGACTTCCGCGAATCCCTCGGGGCCGGGCTGGAGGCCTGCGAACGCGGTCTGGCGGCGCTCGAAAACGCGTTGCGCCCCGACCCTGTCCTTACGGAAGCGGTGTTTGGCGGCACGAGCGAATGGGTCAATCTTCTGCGCTACAAGCTGGCGCCCCACCTGTCGGGCCGGGGCTGCCTGATCGCCGCTATCGCGGGCGGCACAAATACGGGCAAATCCACCGTGTTCAACCTGTTGCAGGGGCGCGAAGTGAGCCCGGTCCGTTCGACCGCCGCGGCCACGTGCCGGCCCCTGCTGTCGGGAAGCCCCGAACGCGCCCGCCAGTGCCTGGAGGGCAAACTCGTTCCCGAATTCGCGCCGGCGCGGCTGGACGAGCCCGATGCCCTGCTGACGCGGGAGACGCCGGCCGACCGGTTGTTTGTCGTGGCGAACCCGGACCTGCCCGACCGCCTGGTCCTGCTGGATACGCCCGACGTGGATTCCATCGAGAAGCAGCATTGGGCCCTGGCGGACCATCTCCGCGCGGCCGGGGACGTGATCGTGGCCGTGGTGACGGGCGAAAAGTACCGCGACGAGCGCGTCGTGGCGTTCTTCCGCGAAGCGTTGCGGTCGGGGCGCCTCGTCATCCCTCTCATGAACAAGGCCGATGTCGCGGAAGGGTTCGCGACAGCCCGCCATCAGCTCGAAGAATTCCGCCGGGACGTGGGTTGCACCGGGCCGGCGTTCGTCGTACCGCACAACTTCACGCTCGCGCGGGGGTACGGGGAGCCCATCCAGTCGCTTGACGGCGCCACGGATTTACTGAGCTATCTTCTCGGCCTGGACGTCCATGCCGTCAAGCGCCGGGTATTCGAGTCGTCGGTGCGGCACCTGTGCGCGCGGGCGGAGTCGTTTCTGAAGGACGTCGACCAGGTGGCGGGGGTGCTGGCGTCTGTCCGCGAAGAGTACCACCAGCGTGCGGTCCGCGCGGCGCAGCAATACGATCCGGCTCCGGGCGCGGCAGTGGGCGGGCTGTTTCATGAGTTCGTGCAGACGCGGCGCGGTCCGCTCCGCCGGGCGATCGGGAAGGCGAGCGCCACCATCGCGCGGGGCACGGCGTCCGTGGGACGGAGTATTTCGCGCGCGGTGTTCCGCCGGACGGCCCTGGAATCGCCGGAACCGGGGCCGTCGAACGCGGAGATCTGCGCGGCGCACCGGCAGGCCATCGAACAGATCACCCGCGACCTGGCCGCGGGGTACATTCAGTCGAGCGGCAACCTGCGCGAACCCGCGGCGCACCTGCTTCAGGACGGCGCGCGGCGGCTGGCGCCGGACACCGCGGCCGAACGAGTCGTGCAGACGGTGCTCCGTTCCGAAGACCTGTCGGAGGAGTTTCGAAAGCACGCGCAGCGGACCCTCGAGACGTGGTGGACCGACCACACGGGGCGGCGCCACGCTCTGGAAGCGCTGGACACCATCCTCGCGGTGATGCCCGCGGCCATTGCGGCGCCCCTGTCGATCTACACGGGCGGCGTGGGGATGCCGGAAGCGATGGTGGTTGCGGGCCCGCTCGCGGAACAGTTCGTGGCGCGGGTACTTGAGTACCAGTTCGGCGACGCCATGTTCGATTTTCTGTCGCCGTGGCGCGAGGAACAGCAGCGGCACCTGGCGGAGGCCCTGCTCGAACACGTGACCGTGCCCCTGATGACCGGGCTGGATGCCATGCTCGCGGTGCTCAAGGGCGGCGCGGTCCAGGATTTGCGGAAAGGAACCGGGTTGTGCCTGAAAGCCTTGCAACCATAGTGGGGAAACTGCGGCGTCTGGCCGATTATGCCGGGCCGTGGCGTCCGTTGCGCGACGAAGCGCCCCGCCTGCAGGCGCGCGTGGCCGAATTGCGCGAACGCGAAACGCGGCTCGACGAATTGCTTGTGGTGGCGCTGGTGGGCGGGTCCGGCGTGGGCAAGTCCACGCTGCTCAATGCCATTGCGGGGGATCAGCTCGCGCAGACCTCGGAATTCCGGCCGTGCACGGCCACGCCGACGGTGTACCATCCTCCAGGCGCGCGCTTTGAGGCGGGCGACTGGCGCATGGTGTCGGGCTCGGCGCTGGAACACCTGGTGATCATCGATACCCCCGATTCGGACACGGTGATCAAGGAACACCGCGAGACGGTACAGCAGGTGCTGGCGGCCTGCGACCTCATCCTGATCTGCGGCAGCCCCGAAAAGTACCTCGATGAGGCCACGTGGTCGCTGTTGCGGCCGTTGCAGGGCGAGCGCACCATGGCCTGCGTCGAAACCAAGGCGCGCGCGGAGACCCAGAGCGTCCGGGAACATTGGCTGAGCCATCTGGCCGACCAGGAGTTCGCCATTGAGGGCTATTTCCGGCTGAACGCGCGCGCGACCCTCGACCGCCGGCTTCAGGGGGCCCGCGCGGGCGACGGCGAATTCGACTGGCCCGCGTTCGAGGCGTTTCTGCGCGAGGAATTGACGCGCGAGCGGGCCCGGCGCATCAAACGCAGCAATACCATCGGCCTGCTCACCAAGACCGTGCGCGATCTCCGGGACCGGGTCGGCGCGCGGGCGCCGGAACTCGCCGCGCTCGACGAATCGCTCCGCCAAACACGCCAGGCGCTGGCCCGGGATACCGCGGGCATCGTGCGCCAGCGCCTGTTCGCCGAGCGGCATTTGTGGGCGTACGCCCTCAGCCGGGAAATCGACCTGCGGGCGCTGGGTATCGTGTTGACGCTGTACCGGCTGTTCGACGCTGTGCGCTCGCTGCCCGTGCGCCTGGCCGGATGGCTTCCGGGCGCGCGTAAGACCCGCACGGGCCGCCAGGCCGCCGCGCTGCTCTCGAGCGCCAACCTGTTTCAGGAAGATTTTGTGCTGGCATCCGACGCGATACAGCAGCAGTACGAGACTCACCGCAGCGGTCTGGCGGTGGCGTTTGCGCGCGCGGGATTCGACGAACTCGAAGGCGATTCCGGGTACAGCGCCTACGTGAGCGCGGTCGGGAAACGGGTTGCGGACGTCCTGCGGGGTCCCGCCCGCGAACGCGTGGTGGCCCACGCCCACCGCCTGACAAGCTGGCCCGTGGCGCTGCTGCTGGACGTCGGGCCCATCGCGTTTCTGGCCTATACCTGCTACCACATCGTGGTGACGTATTTCGACGCGCAGCTCTTGCCCGCCGGGTTCCTGGCACATTCGATGAGTGTGCTGGCCATCATTGTCACGGTGGAGCTGCTGCTGCTGTCGCTGCTCATGCGCCTGAGCGCGTGGGCGGCGCGAAACGCCGCGGCGCGCGATCTGCGGCAGGCCTTGAGCGCGCCCGGAAAGGATGCGCTGGGCTTCGAGCCGGAGGCCGCCGCGCTGTTCGACGCGCGCACACAGGCCGACGCCGTGCGCTCGCTCGCCGCCGAGGTGCTCGACGGAGACTGAGGGAAAGGGCGAAGGCGCGCACCCGCGTTCCGCGCTGCGGTTCGTCCGGTTGCGTTCTTGTGAGGAGGAAGCATGCCGGAACGCTCGCGATGCCCGCACGCGGAACCGTTCATCGTCCGCGGCGAACGGTTCACTGCGGCCGAGATCCTGGACGTGCTGGCGCCGCACCTCACCGATGAACGGAAACAGCGTATCCATGACGTGGTCGCCCAGCGAACCTACTCGGTTGTGCCTGTGCTCGAGGGCCTGTACGACTTCGGCAACGTGAATGCGGTGCTGCGTTCCGCGGAGGCCCTGGGATGCCAGGCCGCTCACGTGATAGAGCTTGCCGCGAAGTACAAAAAGGCGAACCGGGTCAGCAAGGGGGCCGACAAATGGCTGGACATCCGGCGCTGGGACGCCACCGCGCCGTGCGTGGCCCATTTGCGCGGGCTGGGGTACCGCATCGTGGCCACCCACATCCAGGAAGGGCGTTCTATCACGGACGCGGTGTTCGACACCCCGGTCGCGCTCTTCTTCGGCAATGAGCATGAGGGCGCGTCGAAAATGCTCCTGGATGCGGCAGACGACCGGGTCCGTCTTCCCATGCTGGGGTTCACGGAGAGCTTCAACATCTCGGCGGCGGCGGCGATCGCCCTGTATCACGTTTATCGCGACCGGGTGACGCGCCTCGGCCGCCACAGTGATCTCACCCCGGAAGAGATGCTACGATTGACGGCGGTGTATTACCGGCGCAGCGTCGACCGGGCCGACGACATTTTGCGGCTGTCGCGACGACACGCGTAGGCCGTACGGACAAGGAGGGATTCGGGTATGCGTATGGGACGCAGGCAGTTTCTGGGCGCATCGGCGTCGGCGGTTCTCGTTGCAGGGACGTTCGGCCGCGGGACGGTGTTCGGCGCGAACGAACGCATCCGCGCGGGCATCATCGGCATGCGGAGTCGCGGCACGTACTTGATGAAGGCCGTCTCGAAAGTCGACGGTTTTGAAGTGGGGGCGATTTGCGATGTCGATCGCGACGTGCTCGAAGCGCGCGCGGCCGAGTATCAGACCAACACCAACAAGACGGTGGCGACCTACCGCGATTTGCGCGACTTGCTGGCCGCGGGCGATATCGACGCGGTTTTTGTGGCCGCGCCGAACCACTGGCACGTGCTCGCGGCGGTGTGGGGATGCCAGGCCGGGAAAGACGTCTACGTCGAGAAACCGATGTCCCATACCATCTGGGAAGGCCGCCAGCTTGTCGCGGCCGCCGAACAAACGGGCCGGATTGTCCAGGTGGGCACCCAGCGCCGTTCCGAGCCGCAATGGCAACGGCTGGTCGAACGGCTCAAGGCCGGCGTGATCGGCGACCTCTACGCCGCGCGCGTGATTCATTACAGCACGCGGCCGCCGGTGCCGTTGCATCCCGACGAGACGCCGCCCGATACCCTGGATTGGCCGCTCTGGCAGGGGCCCGCGCCCGACAAGCCGTTCTCGAAAAAGTACGTGCACTATGACTGGCACTGGTTCTGGCACTTCGGCAACGGCGAATTCGGCAACAACGGCGTGCACTACACCGACATCGCCAACTGGGTCCTCGGAAAGGGCCTCCCCGTACACATCGCGAGCCAGGGCGGACGCTACGGTTACGCGGACAGCGCGGAAACGCCCAATGTCCAGACGACGACCGCCACCTTCGCCGACGGCACGCTGTTCACCTGCGAAATCCGCGGCCGCTATTCCAATGACGAGGGCGGTTCGAAAGGCGGCAACCTGTTTTACGGCGCGAACGGATATGCCGTGGACGCCACCTGTTACGACGCCGGCGGCAAGGAGATCCCCGACGAGAATCCACCCGCCAGCG
The DNA here is from genome assembly GCA_002348185.1 of Candidatus Hydrogenedentes bacterium UBA2224. Taxonomy (GTDB): domain Bacteria; phylum Hydrogenedentota; class Hydrogenedentia; order Hydrogenedentales; family SLHB01; genus UBA2224. The sequence goes on from DDYW01000041.1 coordinate 15,631, forward strand.
GCGACGCCGTGCTGCTGCATCTAGCGAACTTCCGCGACGCGATCCGCACGCGCAACCGCGATGCCGTGCCCGCGAAGCCCTTGGACGGCCACGTCAGCGCGGCCTTCTGCCATCTCGGGAACATTGCCTACCGGCTCGGGCGCGACGTGACGTTTGACCCGCAGACCGAGACCTTCGGGGACGATGCCGATGCCAACGCGCTGCTCACGCGCGCGGGGTACCGGGCGGGGTTCGAGGTGCCGAGACTGGCGTGAGCATGGGCCGCACGGTTCCGGGGATACGCCGATGACAGACCGTCCCAAACGAGGGCAAAGCGCCATGCTGGTACCAACGATCGTCATGGGGGTTCTGGCCGCGATCCTGCTGTTTGCCGGGTACGCCCGGGGAGAAGGCCAGCATCTCGAAGGCATGAAGTCCGCCCTTGCCATGACCCTCAGCGTCCTGCCGCTGCTCGTGTTCGCCTTTGTGGTGGCGGGGATGGTGCAGACGCTGGTTTCCGCGGAGACCATCTCACGCTGGGTCGGGGCGGAATCGGGCCTCCGGGGCATTGTCATCGGCACGATCGCGGGCGGTCTCGCACCGGGCGGACCCTATGTGAGCCTGCCCGTCGCGGCCGGACTGGTGCGATCCGGGGCGGGCACAGGCACCATGGTCGCCTTCCTGACGGCGTGGTCGCTCTGGGCCGTAGCGCGACTGCCCATGGAAGTGGGCGTGCTGGGCTGGCGGCTGACCCTGGCGCGGATTGTGAGCACGTTTTTCTTTCCGCCGATCGCGGGGCTGATCGCCCAGTTCCTCTTCGATCACGGCAAGTGACCGCCCGGCAGACGGCCCCGGGCTATGCTCGGTCGCCCCTTCGGGGCCGCCTATCCCATCCCCCTGCAGGGGCAGGCCCCCGTGGCGGCCCATCCGGTTCGAACGGGGACCCGTAGGCCTCAATCGCCGGCTCACGTCAGGCGAGATGACAGAAACGCTTGTCCTCTCGGGCGCTCGAGCACTTGCCGACTCATCCATGTGGTGAGACAAGAGAACACTTTGTCTTTCCGAGCGCCAACGGCGCGGTAACATACCAGCCCAGCCTGAAGGGCTGGGTACAGGTAGTCTGCATATCCCCCGGTCTGAAGGACCGGCACATCACACTCCTCGTCAATGTCGCGGGCCTTCAGCCCTTGTAGGCGTTGGCCTATGCCGTTTTCCTGGGGCTTCACCCCAGGCTGGTCTGTTCTCGCGCCGTTGGCGCTCGAGAGATGCGTGCATCCGCGGAGGCCCCTGCAGTACCGCTTCCACGGGCACCGGCCTTGAGGAGCCTTTCTCACATTACCCGGTGATTCGGGCGTAGACGCGCCGCGTGACACGGAGGCCGATTCGTGGTATTCTTAGTAACTGACTGTTTAGTTACTAAAAGGAGCGGGCCATGGCCAGATGGCAGCGGCGGCCGGAAGACCGGCCCCGGCAGATCCTCGGCGCGGCGCTGGATGTATTTGCTGATAAAGGGTTTGCGCGAGCGACGATGGATGAAATTGCGGAGTCGGCGGGAATCACCAAGGGCACGATCTATCTGTATTTCAGGAGCAAGAAGGACCTCTTGCTTGCGGTGATCCGCGCGGAACTGGAAGATTTCATGGCCTTGCTGCCCTCCCTGAGCGCGGCCGTGCCGTCGGACATCGAGCCGCATGCGCGGATGCTGGGCCGGGCGTTTCTGGGCGCGTTGATGGCGCCGGCGGCGACGAAGACGATCCAGGTGATGCTGTCGGAGCTGCGTCATGTCCCCGAGCTGAAGCGCCTGTACCAGGAAGAGGCGCTTCCCCGCGCGAATGCGCAGGTGGCGGGGTTTCTCACGGCGCAGATGGAACGCGGGGCCCTTCGCGCGGTGGATCCCACCATTGCGACCCGGTGCCTCTTTGGGATGTTTTTCATTTTTGTGCTCACCCAGGAGTTGTTTGGCGCGAGCCGGGTCACGCCCATGGCGCCGGAGACGGTGGTGGACACGGTGTTTGACATTTTTTTCCATGGGATTCTGACGAAAGGCCCGATGCCATGAAACGCGCATTATCCATACTGCTGTTGCTCACGGCCGGTTGCTTTGATGGCGTAAACGACGGGTTGCGGGTTGCGGGTCTGCTGGAAGGCATCGACGTGAAGGCCGGGACCCTGGTGGGCGGGCGGGTGGCCGAAGTTCATGTCGTGGAAGGCGCCCGCGTGGCGGCGGGCGATTTGCTGGTCGAACTGGACCCGAAAGACGTCGCGCCGATGGTGGCGGCGGCCGCGGCCCGGTTGAGCCAGACCGAGGCGGTTCTGGCGAAACTGGAAGCGGGCGCGCGCCCGGAACAGATCCAACAGGCCGAGGCCGCGGCGGAACAAGCCCGCCTACAATACACCATGGCGCTGGACGGGGCGCGGTCGCAAGAGATCGACGCGGCCCGCGCCGCGGCCGAGGCCGCCCGCGCGCAGCGCGATGACGCCGAGCAGGCGTTTGAACGGGCGCAGCGCCTGTTCGAAACCGGCGCGGCATCGGAGATGGCCCGTGACCAGGCCAGGAACGCCTTGAACGGCGCGCAGGCCCACTACACGGCGGCCCTGGAGAAACTCGACCTGGTCGCGGAAGGCTCGCGCGTTGAGGAAGTGGCCATGGCGAAGGCCGCGCTCGACCAGGCCGGGGCCATGCTCGAAGAATTGCGGAACGGCGCGCGCGCGGAAGACATCGAAGCGGCCCGCGCGGCCCGCGACGCGGCGAAGGCCGACCTCGAGCTGGCGCAAAACCGCCTTCAGGAGATGGCCGTGCGCGCACCGATGGCGGGGATTGTCGAGACCATTGACGTCGAGCCGGGCGACCTGGTGGCGCCGGGCCCGATCGTGCGCCTCATCGACCCCGACGAGCTCGAAGTGGTCATTTATATCAGCGCGCCGATGCTGTCCCGGATTCGCATGGGGCAGCGCATTCCCCTGTCGCCCGACGGGGATGACGCCGAATACGAGGGCGAGGTCATCTTTGTCTCGAGCCAGGGCGAGTTCATGCCGCGGAACCTCCAGACCGAGGAGGCCCGCGCACGCCAGATGTTTGGCATCCGGCTGCGCGTGCCGTCGTATGACGGCGCACTGAAGGCGGGCATGACCGTGACGGCCCATATCCCCCTCAACGGCGCGGCGCCCCAATGAAAACCGCCATTCGCACCGAGAACCTGACCCGCCGTTTCGGCAGTTTCACCGCCGTGGACGGCGTGAACCTCGAGATCGAGGAAGGCGACATCTTCGGCTTTCTCGGCCCGAACGGCTCGGGAAAATCGACCGTCATCCGCATGCTGTGCGGCCTGCTGCTGCCGACGGACGGCACCGCGGAGGTGCTGGGGAACGACGTGGTCCGCGCCAGCGAGACCGTGAAACACAGCATCGGCTACATGTCGCAGCAATTCAGCCTGTATCCGGACTTGACCGTGATGGAGAACCTGACGTTTTACGCACGGATCTATGGCATTCCGCGCCGCGACCGGCGGGCGCGCATTGAAGAAGTGATCGCCGGCGCGGGCATCCAGGACTACCGCAAGCGCCTCGCGGGCCAGCTCTCGGGCGGGTGGAAACAGCGTCTGGCCCTGGCGTGTGCGCTGGTGCACCGCCCGCGTCTCATGTTTCTCGACGAACCCACGGCGGGGATCGATCCGGTGGCCCGGCGCGAACTGTGGAACCTCCTCTTCGACCTTTCCGGGCAGGGGGTGACCTTCTTCGTGACCACGCATTACATGGACGAAGCCGAACGCTGCAGTCATGTCGGCTACATCTACTATTCGAAGCTCATTGTCCGCGGCACGCCCAACGAATTGAAACAACTCGAGGAGCTCTCGCCGCCAGGCACCGTCCGGCTGGAGGTCCGGTGCCCTCGGCTGCCGTCGGCCATGCGGGTCCTCGCCGAAAAACCGTATGTGAGCGATGTGACCATCTTCGCCGACTCGCTCCATGTGCTTGCCGAGCAGGGCAGCGAACGCCGGATCGCCACCGACCTCGAATCCGCCGGCTACCCGCACGCGCAGGTGATTTCCATCCCGCCGACCCTTGAAGACGTGTTTGTGACCCTTACCCAGCGCAGGAAGGCCGTGTGACATGTTTAAAGGGCTCACCTCCATCATGTACAAGGAGACGTTCCACATCCTGCGCGATTTCCGCACGCTGTTTCTGATGCTGCTCCTGCCGGTCATGGACCTGGCGATCTTCGGGTTCGCGATCGACCTGGAGGTGCGCAACATCGCCACCGTGGTCTACAACCTCGATGGACGTCAACAGAGCCGCGAGCTGCTCGACATGTTCGCAAATTCCGGGTACTTCACGTTTGAGGACGTGGTGCTGAGCGACGCCGAACTCGAGCGGGCCATCGTGCGCGGCGAGGCCAAGGTCGGCATCAAGATCCCTCCCGATTACAGCGACCGTCTGTTGCGCGGGGAAAGCGCTCAGGTTCAGGTGCTCCTGGACGGAAGCGATTCCACCGTGGCCATGCAGGCCCTCCAGGTCATCAACGCGATCGCCTTGCGCAAATCCATCGACATCATCTCCGAAAGCGCGGGCTTGCCCGGCGCCTTCCCCATCGACGCGCGGCCCCGGGTGCTGTTCAACCCCGACATGAAAACCCCCTACTTCATGGTGCCGGGTCTGGTCGGCATGATCATGCAATCCGTGACCATGCTGTTGACCGCGTTCGCCGTGGTGCGCGAGAAAGAGACCGGCACCCTCGAACAGCTCATGGTGACGCCCGTGTCGCGCCTGGGACTCCTGCTAGGCAAGCTGCTGCCGTTTGCCGTGGTGGGCTTCATCGAGATGGTATTCGCGCTGATCCTGATGCGGGTGCTGTTCCGCGTGCCCATCGCCGGAAACGTGGTCCTGCTGGGGATGTTCGGGATGATCTTCGTGTTCGCGACGCTGGGCATGGGCCTGCTCATCTCCACCATGGCGCAAAACCACATGCAGGCCGTGCAACTCGCCCTCCTGATCATGCTGCCCTCCATCCTGATGTCGGGGTTCATGTTTCCTATCGAATCCATGCCCAAACCCCTGCACGCGGTCGCGTATGTGATCCCCGCAACCTATTGGATCCGGATTCTACGCGGGATCAGTCTGCGTTCGGCGGGGTTCGCCGATCTCTGGGATCAGGGGCTGTGGATGCTGGCTATCGGGATAGTGGTGCTGTCCATTGCCGTTTCGCGGTTCCGCAAGACCCTGGCCTGAGGCGTTCCCCCGCATGCCGACTCGCGAAGAGGGTCGCACGGATACGCAGGCCTTGTTCAACCCCTATCGGGGTTGGGTCGTTGGGGTGCGGGTGATCCATGGGCTGCGCTCATGGCTACTCAAATTGGACACCTTCGGTGTCGTTCAGAAAATGGCGACGATGCCGGGCTCGTGGGCCTCGCCCGTGGCTCAAATTCGACACCTGCGGTGTCGTTCGGACAAGGGAAGGCCCCAAGTGCACCGGCTTTACCTGCGGTCTCGACCCCTGCGGAGTTGTTAAGGGCCGGAGAGTCCACCCAGTCCACCCAGTCCACACCTCTGCGCTCGAGCGCCGGGCACGCAACTCGTTCCCCTGGCCTCCGTCACGGGCAACCGCAGGTACATCGGGGAGCCGGCGGGAAATCCCCCTCGCGAAAATGCTATACTCCGCCGACGTTTTGGTCCGTCGCGCGCCCCGGGGACGGGGGATGACGATTGAGCCGCGCCGGAGAAGGCGGCTCGAAGGGCATTTCAGGATCGCATCCAGCGTGGCGAGGTCTGTCGGTGCGACAAGAGAACGGCACAGGGAGTGAACACCATGAGTTTTCCGATTGACGTAAGCAAGTACAAGCCGCTGAGCCTCGATCCGGCGAAGGCGGGACTGACCGCGAAACGCAAAGAACAGCTCGAAACCAACGTGGCGCTCGTGCGCGATACCATCGTGTTTTTCACGGCCATCGCGGGGATCAAAGGCTACGCGGGCCATACCGGCGGCGCGTACAGCATCGTGCCCGAGGTCTTGATCGGCGACGCGTTCATCCGGGGCTCGAAGCAGGTGTACCCGGTGCTGTTTGACGAAGCCGGGCACCGCGTGGCGATTCAGTACGCCATGAGCGCCTTCAACGGCGAGATGCCGTTTGAAAAGCTCTTCTGCTACCGCGAATACAACGAGGGCCTCTACGGGCATCCCGAGCGCGACCCGGAACTGGGCGTGAAATTCTCGTCGGGGCGGCTCGGCCACATGTGGCCGTTCATCAACGGCGTGGCCAGGGCCCATCCCGGCCAGGCCGTGCTCCTCTACGGCAGCGACGGGTCCCAGCAGGAAGGCAACGACGCCGAGGCGGCCCGGTTCGCCGTGGCGCGCGGGCTCAACGTGAAACTCCTGCTCGACGACAACAACGTGACTATCTCCGGCCACCCGCGGGATTACCTGCCCGGCTATGACCTCGCGAAAACGCTCAAAGGCCACGGCCTCACCGTCGACGTGGGCGACGGCGAAGACCTCGCGGCCCTGTACAAACGGTTCCGGAAAGCCATGCTCACCGACGGGCCCGTGGCGCTGGTCAACCGGCGCGTCATGGCGCCCGGCATCCCCGCCATCGAGGGTTCGCCGAAAGGCCACGACGTCATCAAGGGCGACGCCGCCATCCAGTATCTCGAAGCGCGCGGGCACACGGAAGCCGTCGCGTTCCTCAAGAACATCCAGAAACCCAAGGTCTCGGTGAGTTTCAAGGGCAGTTCCGCCGAATCGGTGGGCAACCGCAGCGAGTTCGGCAAGATCGTCTGCGATATCCTCGCCCGCATGACGCCCGAGGAACGCCAGCAAAAGGTCCTGGTGGTCGACTCCGACCTCGAAGGTTCGTGCGGCCTGGACCACATCCACAAGAACTTCCCCGAAGTGTTCGTGCCGGGCGGCGTCATGGAGCGCGGCAACGTGTCGGCCGCGGCCGGTTTCGGTTTCGACGCGGGCAAACAGGGGATCTTCGCGACGTTTTCGGCGTTTCTCGAGATGGTGATTTCGGAAGTCACCATGGCCCGGCTCAACAACGCCAATCTCCTGTGCCATTTCTCGCATGCGGGCGTGGACGAGATCGCCGACAACACCTGCCATTTCGGCATCAACAATTTCCTGGCCGACAGCGCCCTGCCCGAGGGCGACGCCACCCGCCTGTACTTCCCCGCCGACGGCCACCAGTTCCGCAAGGCGCTCGAGACCATTTTCGACGACCCGGGCATCCGCTTCATCTTCTCCAACCGCTCGAAGCTGCCCTATATCCTCAAGGAAGACGGCTCACCCTTCTTCGGCGACGGCTACACCTTCGAGCGCGGCAAGGACGACGTCATCCGCGAGGGCCGCGCGGGCTACGTGGTGGCCTACGGGGAACTGCTGTACCGCGCCCTCGACGCCGTCGAACGCGCGCGTGCAAACGGTATCGACGTGGGCCTGATCAACAAAGCCACGCTGAACGTGGTCGACGAGGCCATGCTCCAGAACGTGGGCCGGGCCCCGTTTGTGCTGGTCGTCGAAGGCCAGAACGTCAAGACCGGCCTCGGCGCGCGCTACGGCACCTGGCTGCTCGAACGCGGCCTCACCCCGAAATACGCCCATCTCGGCGCGGTGCGCGCCGGGCGCGGCGGCATTGCCGAACAGGTGCCGTACCAGGGCCTCGCCCCCGACGACATCCTCGCGAAAATCCGCCAGCTCAACGGCTGAGGCTTTATCCAGCAGGGTCCCCGGGGCGGTCGCGCACGCGGCCGCCCCGGTTGCGTTATGGCCTTCCGCGCGCGAATAGACAAAGCCGCGAGGGCTTGCTACAGTGGCGCCATGAGTTCCGACATCCGCCCCATTGAATGGAATTTCTGTCCCACCTGCGGCGCCGCGCTCACCCTGGCCGATGACGGCGAGCGGCCGCGTCCCCACTGCGCCGCCTGCCGCCGTTTCTTCTACAACAACCCCGTGCCGGCTGCGTGCTGTCTCGTCGCGCGCGGCGACGCCCTCCTCTTCGCGCGCCGGGCCGTCGAACCGTGCATCGGCGAATGGTCCCTGCCGGGAGGCTTCGTCGAGGTCGGCGAAACCACCGAAGAGGCCGCCCTCCGCGAGCTCGCGGAAGAGACCGGCCTCCGCGGCGCCCTCCCCCGGCTCATCGGCGCCAGCACCCAGCCCAGCAAACTCAGCGGCGCCGTGGTGGTCATGGGCTACGTCATCGACGAGTGGGAAGGCGAGCCCGCCGCCCGGTCCGACGTGCTCGAGGCCAGGTTTTTCGCGCCCGCCGAACGCCCGCCTCTCGCCTTCCTCGCCCACCGGGACCTCCTTGCGATCTACGACACCCTTGATCGGCGCTGATGGCACGCTCGTTGCGCCGTTCGGGCGGGAAGAGCCTCGGGGGAGAACAATCCGCGGTGGCCTGGTGGACCCTGTGGACGTTATGGACCGTATGTACGTTATGGACGTCCCTGCCTGAACGACTCTGAAGAGGGTCAAATAAAGGCTCCAAGGCGGTTCAACCCCATTCTGGGGTTGGCGTTGGAGGGTGCCGCCGATCCACGGGCTTCGCCCGCGGCTACGCAAATTCGACACCTTCGGTGTCGCTGGGGACAGCCCCGTCCATCCCGTCCATCCCGTCCATCCC
>DDYW01000041.1:24270-29565 GCA_002348185.1 Candidatus Hydrogenedentes bacterium UBA2224
CGGGCACGCAGCTCGTTCCTCTGGCGCCCCGTCAGCGGCAAGCGTATGTGCGTCGTGCTTGCCCGGCGACTTGATCTCGTTGCGAGCCGCTTGCATGGGGCACGGGCTTCGGGTAGCGTAAGCGGCATGTTCTGACACCGCAACACCGCGTGCTTGTTTTTCCACCGGTCCGGATACGTCCTGCGCCGGATATTCGAGAAGGAACGTCAATGAAACGCCTCGTTATCCCTGTCCTGTTTATGTTCGTCATCGGCTGCCAGACCACCCCGCCGGAGCTCGAAATCCCGACGCCGCCCCCCGTTCCGATTACCGATACCGCGCCGCCGTTCCGGCTGGAGGATGTGCCGCCGCCCGACATGTCGGCGCTGGCGGTTCNNCCGCCGCATCTGCATCGACCCGGGTCACGGCGGGCGCTGGCCGGGTGCGGTTGCGCCATCCAACCGGCTGCGGGAAAGCGATGTCAACCTGCACGTGGCGCTGGCCTTGCGCGAGCTGCTCCGCGCCGCCGGGGCGGAGGTGGTCCTGACGCGGGAATCCGACGCGGCGCTCGACGCCAGCCGCCTCTCGCAAGACCTGTCCGCGCGCCCCGAACTCGCCAACCGGATGAGCGCCGAGGCCTTTATCAGCATCCATCACAACGCCCACATTGCCGAGGGGTCCGACAAGAATGATCTGGAGGTCTATTACAAGCTCGGTGACGCCGGGCCCAGCCTGGATCTCGCCCAGTGCATGACGCGCGAGATGGCCCTGCGCGTCCGCCAGGATCCCGACCCCAAACGGCTGCTCCCCGGCAACTACAAGGTCTTGCGCGAGGCCCGCGTGCCCGCCGTGCTCATGGAGACCTCGTACATGACCAATGCCCGCAACGCGGCGTTCATGGCCACGCGCTATGGCGTCGAGAAAGAGGCGGCGGGGCTGGCCTCGGGCCTGGCCGCCTATTTCGCCATGGAGCCTCCGGCCGTGCTCTCCTGCAATCTCGTCGAACATGCCGGCGGCCGGACCCAGGCCCTGGTGTATACCCTGGGCGGCGGACTGCCCCTCGACCGCGATACCTTTGAACTGCGCGTGGACGGACGGCTCGTCGAGGGCATCCCCATCGAAAACGGGAACACGGTCGCCTGGTATCTCGGCAAAGTCCTCGACAACGGGCCGCGCGACATCGTTTTCTTCGCCCGGAACACGAAGGGCGCGTCGCTCTCCTGCCAGACCCCGGTTACGGTGTCGCGCGCGCCGGCCTTCATCACGGTCCACCAGTATCCCGAGGCGCCCGTTCGCGCCAGCGGCATCGAATACCTGTTCGAAGTCTACGTCACCGACCGGTTTGGCTTGCCGGTGGCCGACGGCACCCCCGTGACCGTGAACGGAAATCTCCTCACGGTCCCCACGACCTCGGGCACGGCGCGCTGCTACTTTCTCGAAGACACGCTCCCCGCGCAGTTGACCATTCGGGCGGGAGAGATCGCCGAGCGGGTTACGCCCCGGTTCGGCAACGAAACGTACCGCACAGTGCGCTTGCACGACGTCCGGACCAGCCAGCCCATCGCCGGCGTCACGACCTTCTCGGAAGGGCAGATCCTCGGCACGAGCAACAGCGAGGGATGGCTCCCCATACCCGCCACTGCCCGAAACCTCTCCGTACGCAAAAACGGTTTTGACGATATCACCGTCGCTCTGAACGGCGGGCACGCCGTGGTGGGTCTCATCCCAAGCGCCGGAGGCACGCTTCACGGAAAAACCGTCATGCTCGACGCGGCCTGCGGCGGCAGCAACGCCGGCGCCATCGGCCCCACCGGGATGCGCGCCAGCGATGCCGCGCTCGACGTCGTGCGCCGCGTGGCCAACCGCCTGCGCGACCGTGGCGCCCACGTCGTCCTCGCCCGCGACGACGACAGCGACCCGTCCGCTCTCGAACGCGTCCGCCTGTCGGATGCGGCAGGCGCCGGCGTCCACGTGGTGCTCGCCTTCGGAACGGATTCAGCCACGACCAGGATGGTCGACCAGCGCGGCCTGCTTACCGGAAAGAACGTGCAGTTCGCCGCGCATTACCCCGGAAGCACGGGGGGCGAGCGGCTGGCTCAAACCGTCGCAAACGCCCTGGGCGGGTTGCCCGTCACGACGTCGGTCACATACATTCTCCAGCAGACGGCCTGCCCGGCGGTCTGGGTACAGCCCCAATCCATCGAGGATGCGCGCGCGGAACACCTCCTCCTCCAGCCGGAAACCCGACGTGCCCTCGCCGAGGCGCTCGCGGCAGCCATCGAGGACCATTTCCGCGCGGGCAGCGGGGAGTAACCGGGCAAAAGACCCATCGGGCATATTCCACAAATCTCTGCCGCTGGCAGAGCTTAAATGCTTATATGAAAAGAATTTAACGCCGTACATTCGCTTTTCGTGACATGCTTTGGGTATAATTATTGACGAACCGGGGCGCACCGGAACCAGCGGAAAGCCGCCTTCAAGGTATTTGGTGCTATTTCTGATGAGGATAGGGGTGTTTTCGAGACTTTTCCGGCCATGCGGGGGTGGAATTTGATAGAATGGCACCGTGAGATAGATGCGGACTGGTGCTGGATAGGTGCATCAGTGCAGAAGTGTGTTGACTGTCCAGACGCCGGCGCGGGGACGGAGGCCAACTGAATGCACAGCCATCGCGTCTTCGCGAAACTCATCGAACTTCACGATCTGCCCACCCTGCCGCAGGTCGTAAGCAAGTTGCTCGAGGCGGTTGAAGACGAACGTTCCTCGGCGGACGATGTGACCGCCCTGCTCGAAACGGACCATGTGATCTCGGCACGCGTGCTGCGGCTCGCGAACTCGGCGTATTACGGATTGCGCCACCGGGTGGATTCCATTCGCCGGGCGGTGGTGGTGCTGGGATTCGACGCGGTGTGCCAGCTCGCCCTGGCCACCTCGGTGTTCAAGACCTTCTCCAGCCAGCGCCAGTTCGCGTTGGACCCCCAGGACTTCTGGATGCACGCCTTCGGAACCGCCAAGGCGGCTCAACTCCTGTGCCACGGCCCGGTCCGGGTCCATTCGCCCGAAGGGTGTTTCACGGCGGGCCTGTTGCACGATATGGGGAAATACCTGCTGGCCCTGGTGCTGCGCAACGAGTACCGCAGCGTGGTGCGCGAGTCCGCCGACCGGGAGCTTCCCCTGCGCGAATGCGAAAAAGAACGGCTGGGCGTGAACCACGTCGAAGTGGGCCGCTGGCTTGCCGCAAAGTGGCGGTTTCCCAGCCTCATCGTCGAGGTCATCGGCAACACCCATCGGCCGCCCACGGCCAAACGAAGACACGCCGTCGAGATCGCTGTGGTCCAGCTCGCCGAGACTCTGGCGCGACAGGCCGGGTTCGGCGACGCCGGGGAGTGGGAAACACCGGTCATTGACGGCCACCTGCTGGAATTCCTGCGCATGGCCCCCCAAGATGCCGACAGCGTGCTGGAACACCTGGCGGAAGTCCGCGCCGACACCCGCGAATTCCTGGACCTCATGGAGACCGAGTAGACCCGGCGCCCGTCCACCCCGCGAGTCGCTGCCCGAGACCCCATCGCCGGAAAGTCAGGGCTGCGGGCGGTCATTACGTGCCTGGGGGGATCGCGCCGAACGCGCTGCGGCCGCGCCAGTCCATCGGTTTGCGGGCAAGGATCTGTCCCATGAGCGACAAAGCAAACCACACGCGAAGCGCGCCGGATACGGGGTGCAACCAGGGCACGCACGGGTGGAATTCGGCGATTCGCTCGATGTCTTTGTATTCGCGCGCTTCGTCCACGTACAGGACCACGCCGGCCAGTCCCAGCAACGTGAGAACCGGATCGAAACGACCCGCGGCGGCCTGCGGAAGCATGCCTGCAATCACCATGGGGAGCGCCATCAGCGTCGTGCTGAGGCGCAAGGCCATCATGGTCAGCGGCAGATGAAGGTGCTCGCCAAAAAAGATCCGCATCTTGCGCAGGGTATTCTTCTTGACCTGGCGATAGCCATGGTAGAACCGGACTCGCAGCAGGTCCGGCGTCCACGCGAAACCGACGCGGCCGCCGGCCTGTTTGACGGCGGCAGCCAGGAGCGTATCCTCGGGGTGCCATGGGCCGAGGGCCCGGTGACCGCCACACGCATCGTAAACGCTGCGTCGCACAAGCATGAACGCCCCAATTCCAATCGGAAACGAGCCGGGCTCGTTCAAACGGCCGTGCTCAGCACCCTGAAGAATCCCCCGCCACCCGGTCGGAAGCAGAAACTGCTCTGCCCAGGACCGGGTCAGCAGACGCGGCATGCAGGTGAGAAAATCCAGACGTTCGCGTTCGGCCAGGGCAATCGCCTGCTGCAGAACGCCCGGCTCAAACACCACGTCCGCGTCCGCGAACAGCAACCACTCTTGCTCTGGATTCCGGGGCGCGGCGTCCCGGGCCCGGCGATACCGGTCAACTTCGAGGAGGGCCTGCCATAGCGCGCTGGACTTGCCGAACCACCCTTCGATGGTGGGAAGGTCGTGCAAGACGTGCGCGTGCGGGAAATCGTGTTGGATACGTTCCAGAATGAGAGGCGTGTGGTCGGTCGAATGGTCGTTGATAAACCAGAGTTCCAGCCCGGGATAGGGCAGTGCCGCAAGGGAACGCGCCGCTTCCTCGAGACCCACCTCCTCGTTGCGCGCGGGAATCAGCGCCGTGACTCCGGGCCACACTGCCGACGGCCGTATCGCCATTCCGCGGGCCAGGCGCGGCAGTTCGGCCAGGTTCCGGCGAAACGCCTTCCGGTGCGCGCTTCTGCTCCACACAAGCAACGCAACATACACCCACACGGCCGAGACAGTCACCGGATGCGGATGGAAGCATGCGACAAGCAGTAAAAGGAACACACACCACCACAGGACTGCCGGCGTCACGGTCGGGGCGGGCCGAAGACCTTCGGCCAGCGCACCCACGTCAACAGAAAGCGGCGCCTCTCTCGTCTCGTTCCCCGGGTTGTCGGCCATGATGGCTGCAACACGCGGCCCGCGCGCGTTGTTTATAATGTCATCGTGGCATTGATGGGCGGTTTTTTATCGAACCGGGGCGTAATTAACTCCACCGCGGCCGCTTTGGGGACCCCGCCCTTGCCAATCAAACGAATGTGTTTCATTCCTGCCATCTCCCTACCTGTGTTGTCTCAAGAAAAAGCAGCCCGGCGAGAGTTCCTCGCCCTCGCCACCTCCTGCGCCCGGACACACCCTCAACGTTCCCTCTTGAAACAACTCCGAGTCCAAAGATATGCCGGCCAGGAGAATTTCCAGACGCGAGCCCGCGTCAAGAAGTTTCTGTA